>NBLG01000001.1 GCA_002084435.1 Tenericutes bacterium 4572_104 | reverse complement strand
TAGATATCACTGATTTTATTCATTATATAAAAGAAAACAATATTCGTTTTTTCCCTACATTTCTATATTTAATGATGAGTGCAATGAATGAAATTGATGAATTCAAATATAGAATTAGAAAAGACAAGGTTGTTTTGCATGATTATATAACTCCATCTTACACAGTATTAAATGAAGATGATTTATATGTCTTTTGTACAACTGAATATAATCCAAATTACAAAGTTTTTATAAAACAAGTAGAAATTGATATAGAAATTGCTAAACGAGGAAATAGACTTGAAGATATTCCTGGTAGAGATGATTTAGTATTCATATCAAGCCTACCTTGGATTAATTTTACTCATACAACTCATCCATTTGATACAAATAATCCCGATTCTTTCCCAAGAATCACATTTGGAAAATACTTTGAAGAATTAAATAGAATTAAAATACCAATTTGTGTATACGTTCACCACGGTCTTTGTGATGGACTTCATGTCAGCCGATTTTATCAATTGATTCAAGATAAAATGGCTATATTTATAAATCAGAAAATTTAATAACTTAGCTAGTAAATAGGTGTATAACAGGGAAGCAGGTGAGATTCCTGGACTGTACCAGCAACCGTGAATCGGATGTCTATTCATAAACCATCGGAAACGAGAAGGAGAATAGATAGATGAAGGAAGTCGGGAGACCTACCTATTTATTAAATACATTTTAAGGAGTAGAAGATGAAAAGAAGAGTACTGGGTTTGTTACTGTTCTTGTTGATCATTCCTTTCTTTATGGGATGCGTCGAGACAACCACAATAGCAGTAACAACACAAGAAACAACTGTTTCTACAACAGAAGCTGAAGTAGCCTTAGGAACAGTTACATTTGAGATTATCACTCTTGGTGATGATCCGGATACACAAGAGGTTGAAACTGAATATGTTTCTAATACTGTTGTGGTTGAATATTTTGAAGGAGATACATTATTCAATCTCTTAGATGCGAACTTCACTTTGGAATATCAAGATAGCACTTATGGTCGCTATATAACTTCAATTGATACACTAATTCCAGGTGAAAATCAATATGTTGCCTTTTATATTGATGGTTCGTATTCAATGACAGGGATTGATGATACCGTTTTAACTGACGGGGCAGTATACCAATTCAAAATAGAAGGTTATGAAGGCTAGGCAAAACATTAGAAGCATCACTTTACAAGCGATGCTTCTCGCTGTTTTGGTTGTGCAGGAATATATTTTATCAGGTATACCACAGGTGCAATTAACCATTATATTGATTTTGGTTTATGCACAGTTTTTACCATACAAAAAATTAATTCCTTTAATTATGGCCTATGTTTTGTTAGATAACCTTTTAATGGGAAGTATAAGCTTATTATATACTCCTACAATGCTTATAATTTGGCCATTATATGCTGCTCTTGCTAGAGCAATCTTAAAAAAACCTGACTATATTCATTTGATTTATGCAATAGGATTTTCCTTCATCTATGGTTGGTCTTTTCTACCAGCATCGATAATTATTCAACACCTTAATACCTGGGCTAAAATATGGACATATTTAAAACTTGATTTTGTCTTTGAGCTTATGCTGGCTTTCAATACTATAATTACCTTCCTTTTGTTTTACCAACCTTTAATGAAATTACTTACCTTTTTATTTAAAAGAACAGGTTCAGATTTATATAAGAACGATGAAATGAGTCTATAAGACTCATTTTTATTTTATAATTAATTGTAAAAACATAATTAAACTGTTATAATTTATTCTAGATATTGAAAATTAAATTAGGAGACTTTTTATGGAGAGATTACAAACTGATTTACTGATTATTGGAGCGGGTCCAGGCGGATATGTTGGAGCCCTATACGCAGCTAAAAAGGGAATGAAAGTCACTTTAGTTGATAAATCTAGAGTTGGTGGAGTTTGTTTAAACGAAGGATGTATTCCTACAAAAGCATTGGTTAAATCATCTAGACTATATCAAAGTTTATTACATTCTGAAACCTTAGGGATTTCTGTAGAAAGCCCTAGGTTTGATATGAACAAAATTATCGATTATAAAAATAACGTTAAAGACAAACTTGTTAATGGAGTCATTTTCTTATTAGAAAGATACAATGTTAAAGTAATTAAAGGTAATGCAACATTTAAAAATAATAATACAGTAATTGTATCTGAAGAAATTGAAATAACTGCTAAAGATATCATTATAGCCACAGGTTCAAAAACAAAACATTTGCCAATTCCAGGCATTAATAGTGAATTAGTAGTTAATTCAAAATGGTTATTAGATAATAGAAAACTTCCTAGTAGTTTAACTGTTATTGGAGGCGGAGTAATAGGCATGGAATTTGCGTTTATTTACGCAAATCTTGGAGTTCAAGTTAATGTATTAGAATTTTTGCCTAAAGTTCTACCAAGTGTAGATTCTGAACTTAGCACTAGATTACTTCGATATGCAAAACAACTCAATATGAAAATTGTTACTAATGCAAAGGTAACTGAAATAAGCGTCCAAAAGGATAAAGCCTTCGTTCACTATACTCGTAGGGATAAATTGGAAATGATAGAGACTGATTTAGTACTAGAAGCCGTAGGACGAATTCCTAATATGGAAGGATTAGGCTTAGAAAACACTGATGTTGCATATGACCTTAAAAACGGAATTTCAGTAGATAAGTTTATGAAAACTAATGTTAAAAACATATATGCTATAGGAGATGTCACTAATATAATCCAATTAGCTCATGTCGCGAGCCATCAAGCAATGGTAGCCATAGATAATATTCTAGGTGAAGAAAGACGCTTTAGTATGGATGCAATTCCTGCAGTTATTTTCACATCACCAGAGATTGCGACAGTTGGAAAAACTGAAAGCTATTGTAAAGAAAATAATCTAGACTATGAAGTAGTAAAAGTTCCTTTTTCTGCCAATGGAAAAGCTTTAATAAATGGTTCTGAAATGGGATATATGAAATTAATTCAAGACAGAAATACTAAAGTTATAATTGGTGGAATGATATTTGGAGATGACGCAGAAAATTTGATAGCCCCAATAACCATAGCTATTCAAAATAAATTAACTTCAAAGGATTTAAGTGAAACGATATTTGCTCATCCAACAATGCCTGAGCTAATTCATGAAGCTTCTTTAGGATTAAATCATTTAGGAATTCATTTTATTGACTGATGAAAAAAATAAAAAACATCATAGAATTAAAAGAAATAATAGATAAAAGTCAAAGTATTGTTTTAGTAAACAAGACTAAACTAGGACTTAGTAATCTTCATATGATTGAAGAAGAATATAATCAAGCAAATAAGACTAGTTTAAAAAAGTTTTTAAGTAAACAATTTTTCTATAATCAACCTAAGATATTTTTTGAAAATTACAAAAAATATATATTTGGCAATAATTTTTTGTTTAATTTTGACTACTTAAAAAAATTAGAAAAACAGGGAAAATTAAAAAATATAATTGATCTAAATATAGATGGAATATTTACTTTAAAAGGGTTTAATAATGTAATTCAATTATATGGGGACATTCATAAAAATTACTGTATTAAATGTCACAAGGAGTTCTCTTTAAATTATATTAAAGAGTATATAGGAACGGTTCGTTGTGACTTATGTAATGGCCTTGTTAAACCTAATGTCACTTTACCTAATGAAATAATTTTAAAATCGCTTTTAGAAAAAGCTTTATTTGCTATTGAAAAAGCAGATCTTTTGTTAATGCTAGAAACTCCTATTAATAATTATCCAATATCTAATTTTATAATTTCTAGCAAGAAAACACTTTTAATAACTGATAAAAGAACTTCAAAAGATATATACTTAGATTATATATATTACGCTGATGTTTTAGAAACATTAGCTAAATTAAATAAAAAAGAGGTAAGAAAATGATTTATTTGGATTATAGCGCAACTACTCCGCCAAGCAAAAAGGTATTAGATAATTATCTTGAGTTTAATGAAAAACACTTTGCTAATCCTAATTCCACACATGAATTAGGAATTCTTGTGAAAGAAGAAATTGAAAAATCCACAAAAGAAATTTATAAATTATTAGGCGCAGAAAACTATGAAGCTATCTATACATCTGGAGCTACAGAAGCTAATAATTTAGCCTTAAAAGGATATGCCTTTGCTAATGCATTTAAAGGCAAACATATTATTACCTCGCCATACGAACATTCAAGTGTTACAACCTGCCTAAATTATTTAAGCGACAAAGGGTTTATAATTGATGTTTTAGATGTTGACGATTTTGGGTTAGTTGACATAAATGAACTAGAAAGCCTTATAAATGAAGATACTATTTTAGTTTCTATTGCTCTTGTTAATTCTGAACTTGGAATATTACAAGACTTTGAAGCTATTAAAAAAGTGCTAAAAAAACATAAAAATGTTGCCTTTCATTCAGATTTAACTCAAGCAATAGGTAAACTTAATGTTGATTTATCAGGAATAGATTTAGCTACTTTTTCAGGCCATAAAATCTATGGGTTAAAAGGCATAGGAGCTTTGCTTAGAAAACGTCATATTCATTTAGAACCCGTTATCCATGGAGGTAAATCCACAAGTATTTTTAGAGGAGGAACTCCACCAGCTCCACTTATTAATAGTTTATCTACGGCTTTAAAAGAAGCTTATAATGATTTTCCTAATAAATTATCTCATATTGAATATATAAATAAATATTTAAGAGAGTCATTATCCGAAATTAAAAATACTCATATAAATTATGAATCCGGAATACCTCAAATATTAAATGTTTCTTTTTTAGATATAGAAGCTTCAAAATTACATGAGCTTCTTTCAGAAAAAGGAATCTATGTTTCTACACAAACTGCCTGTAATTCAGAATCAAGTTTTTCTCTAACGGTTAAAAAGCTCACGAATTCTGATGAATTAGCTAAAACTAGTATAAGAATATCCTTATCACATTTAACTAAAAAAGAAGAAATAGACCTTTTAATTAAAACAATAAAGGAGATACTTCATGAAAATCATTAGAATTACAGCCATGTGGTGTATGAGCTGTTTAGCAATGAAGAAAACTTGGAAAAAAACATTTAAAGATTATAAAGACATCGAAATCATTGACTATGATTTCGATATAGATAAAGAGAAAATCCAAAAATATAATGTTGGGAAAGTTTTACCTGAATTAATAGTCTATATAAATGATTTAGAAGTAAAAAGAATTGTTGGTGAAAAAACCTATAAAGAATTTAAAAAAATAATCGAGGAACTACATGAAAAAAATTAAACAATTACTGATTATAATTATCCTAGGATTATTTATTACTTCATTTATAAATAATGTAAAAGCAAATGAAGAAATAAATATTTATTTTTTCCATAGTCAATATTGTTTGCATTGTAAGGAAATGGATAACTATTTAACTGAATTAGAAACTGAATACGATAATATAAATATTGTATATTATGAAATTAGCGATTCCTATAACAATGATTTATTAATAAAGGTAGCCAATACCTTTAATCAAAAAGCAGAAGTTCCATATGTAGCTATAGGAGGATTATCTTTCGTAGGATATAACACTCAAACTACATATGATATTAAAGAAGCGATTGAACTGTATTCTACTCGTGACTATGTAGATATTGTAAGAAAAGTAATTAATAATCAAGATGTATTAATAACTGATTTTGATAACTTAAATAGAAGTATTATCCATATACCTATAATAGGAGATGTTCATGTTCAATCAGCTTCCTTACTTTTAAGCGCAATTGTTTTAGGGCTTGTGGATGGATTTAATCCTTGCGCTATGTGGGTATTGGTTTTTCTAATCACTATGTTAATAAACTATAATAATAGAAGAAGAATGTGGCTTATAGGAATTACCTTTTTATTTACTTCAGCTTTAATTTATTTTATGATTATGGCTTCATGGCTTAAAATAGCTGTATCACTGACAAGTGTAATTTGGATTCGCTATTTAATAGGAATATTCGCTTTTAGTTTTGGTGGATGGCATATCTTTAATTACTTTAAAAAACATGAAAAAGATATCGGATGTAATGTAACCAATGAAACCAAAAGAGAAAAAATAATGGAACGAATTAAAAATATAGTGAAAAAAAAGAACCTAATTCTTGCGTTGATTGGAGTTGTTATACTAGCTGTAACTGTAATATGTTAAATAAAGAAGAAAAAATAAGTGTAATAAATACCTCATTCTTTTATCTTCTAGATATATTACCTAAAAAATTCTATGATAGTAAACAAGCTACAATAAATGTAAAATACTATTTAGGACATAATTAATATTTATAAGCATTTTATAAAGCGCTAATTACAGCGCTTTTTAATTTAATTTGAAAAAAATTAAAAAAAATAGCACTTACCCCTTGACAGTGCTAAAAAATGTGCTATAATATAATTGTCACTCGGGATAGTAGAGTGCTAATAATAAAATGATAGGGAGGTAATAGATATGTCAAACTTAATTAAAACTGATAGTGTGTTTCCTTTCTTTAATGACATTTTTGATGATTTCTTTACAACTAGTTCAACACGTAGACTTTCTGCATCAAGCTTAAAAACAGATATTTTGGAAGTTGATAATGGTTATGAATTACGTATTGATGTACCTGGATTTGAGAAAAAGGATATCAAAATTAATTTAGACAAGGGATATTTAACAGTAGAAGCTGTTAAAGAAGAAACTAAAGAAGAAGAAAATAAACATTATGTAAGACGCGAACGTTTTACAGGAGCTTGTGCTAGAAGTTTCTACGTAGGCGATGATATTCGCGAAGAAGATGTTAAAGCTAAATATGAAAATGGTACTTTGAATTTATTTATTCCTAAAGAAGGAACTAATAAAAAAGAAACTAAATACATATCTATCGAATAAGAAAAAACTCTCTTTTGAGAGTTTTTTTCTTATATAAGCTTAAAGATAATCAAATTAGAGTATCAAATAAACATTAATAAATGATATAATATATAAATGAAAGGTAGATGTTTAATTTGAGATTAATTGATAATTCTATAATTTTTTGTGATCACAAAAATAAAATCAATATTCTAAGAACTCTAAGTGAAAAATCACTTTTTTTTGATATTAAGTTTTTAGATTACAAAAATGTTGTAGGCCATATTAATAAGAAATATTATTTTTTTATGAAGGAAAAATATAATATTTCTTATGACTTATCAAAAGAAATCAAAAACTATTTACCTTTTATTTCAATAAAAAAAGAATATAATTCTAAACGATTAAACGATTTAAAAAACATAAAAAAAGGTTTGTTGGAAGGAAACATATACAGTGATTTAATTCTAAATAAAAATAGCAATATATATACAGTGAATAAAATGTGCGTTCCTAGTTTTATAAAAAGAGAAGCATATGATTTAGAATTAACTGCATTATCAAAAAAACCAATAAAACTTAATATCTGTAATAATCAAAAAGAACAGGCTTACTCAGTATATGAAACGGTTTTAGAATTGCTTGAAAAGGGAATTAATATTGAAAATATAATCATTCTAAACGCTTCCGAAAGTGATCAATTAACTATCCAAAAATTGCTTAGAGATAGCGATATTCCTTATATAACTAATCAAAGAATACAAGTAACTAAATTCCCTAAAATATCATCTTTATTTGATATATTAGATAACGAAGGTTTAAAACCGGGTTTAGCTTATCTAAACAATGAATTATCCCCTGTATTACAAGATAAATTATTAAGTATTTATAATCAATATTTGGATAAAGATATTACTAAAAATATGGATATATTCATTTCAATATTAAAGAATACCTATATAGATAAAACTGAATTTAGCGATTCAATAAGATTTAGTTCAATTGACAATTATATTTATGATAATCATAAATATTATTTGTTGATGAATTATGCTGATTCTTCTCTTATTAAATATATAAATACTTTTTCTTATTTAACTAAAGAAGAGTTAGATGAAATTGGTTATTATAGTCTTAAAGAAATAAATAATTATTTAGAAAAAGATATAATTAATCAATTAGAGACTATAGAAAACTTAATTCTTTTTCATTCAAAAAAAGATAAATTTGAAAATATTTTACCTATCCTATCTATTAATAGAAAAATAAGTAAATTTAACTATAGATACGTTGTTAAAGAAACAAGCTATTTAAAAACTTTAAATGCCTTAGAATACGCTAAAGCTTCATATGATTTTAATACATTTTATATAAAAAGAAATGATTATAGCTTGTTATACAATACCTATAATCAAACTCAAAATAGATATCTTCATCAATTCACTGGAATTAAGAAAGAAGACCTAAACTATCTATTAAAACAAAACAATACTCTAACAGCTTCTAAAATTGAAAGTTATAACCTATGTCAATTTCAATATCTATTAAAATATTTGTTGAAACTAGATAAATTTGAAACTAATCCTTATCAATTTTTAGGGAAACTAACCCATAAGGTTTTAGAAAAAGTAACCATCGATAAAAATACAGATATAGATAATATAGTATTAAATCACTTTGATTTCCCTGAAGAAGAGATTTATAAAGAAAAAATATACCGCGAAGCTCTCTTAAAAGAGTTAAAAAAAATAGTTCCTATTTTAATTGATTTTCATAAAGAAACTAAATTTAATATAATTGAAACCGAAGTTGAATTCAAAATCCCTTATAAAGAATTCTTTATTACAGGTATTATTGATAAAGCTATGATTTATAAAAAAGAAAACAATTATTTTATCTTAATTGATTATAAATTAAACGAAAAGGATTTAAAAATTTCAGAAATTAAAAAGAAAAGGTTGTTACAATTACCTCTTTATCTATATGCCTATACATCAATAAATAAAGACTATATTCCAGTTGGCTTATACTATCAAAAAACATCCATTGGAAGATACAAATATAAAGAAGACGCTATTAAATCTTCATTTAAATTAAATGGAATATCTTTGGATAATAAAAACATTATTCAAGAATTAGATAGAGATTTAAACTATATTAAATCAATAAGTTATAAAAATAATGGTGATTTCAGTAAAAATAACCGTTTAATAGATAAAGATGAGTTTTTAAATATTAAACAAGATGTAATAAACTATATTGAGGAAATGATAAAAAATATAAAACAAGGGAAATTTAATATAAATCCTTTGCCTGAATATAAAAAGAAAACTGATTCTATTTCTTGCGAATACTGTAAGTTTGAATCAATTTGTTATAATAAAAATACAGGGGGTGATTTCTCTTGAAATATACGCCTTCTCAATTAGAAGCCATTAATTTAAGACACACAAATATATTAGTAAGTGCAGGAGCGGGTTCTGGTAAGACTGGGGTCTTAAAAGAACGCGTGATTAAATACTTAGAAGAGGGAACTCATATAGATGAATTAATAATTCTAACATTTACAAACGCAGCTGCTAAAGAAATGAAATCGAGAATTACCCTAGCTATTATGAATGATTCTTTATTAGATTTAGAATTAAAAAGAATAAATCAAGCAGTTATCTCTACGTTTGATTCTTTTTGTTTATCTTTGGTAAAACAATATCACTATCTTTTAGACTTGCCAAAATCAATAAGCATAGCTGATAAAATCAGACTAATGAAATTAGAAGAAGAAACACTTGAAAAAGTTTTAAAAGATAATTATATACAATCTACTAGTTCTTTTAAAGAATTCGTTTTCTCTCTATTTCAAAGAGGAGATAATTTAGTTTATGATAGTATAATAAAATTGGCTAAATTTTTAAATAAACAACCTAATACAATAAATTATATCAATAGTTTTGAAGAAAGATATTTCAAAGAAGATATAGTAGAAGATTTCTATCTTGAATTTAAAGAATATATCTATGATTTGTTTAATGAGTTTGTTAGAACATTTAATAATTTAAGACGAGAAATATCCGGTTATGAAACTGATAAAATTATAGATTATATTAGTGTTATAGATAATATTATTGTTTCATTATCAAAAAAAGATGACTTTGATGAATTTATAAATATTCTTATAAACATTGATTTTCCAAGAAGTCCAGGTATTAAAAAAGACAATCCTATAAAAGATGAATTTAAGAGATACCATAAACTATTAAAAGATCAATTAATTCAAATAAAAACTATTTTTGAAACCTCTAAAGCTACATCAAAAACAGTTTTAATAAATAATGTTTTAAAAACTAAATCACTCTCTTTAGAATTGCTAAACCTTACAAAACAATACCTAAATTTATTACAAGTTGAAAAGAAGAAACAAAATCTCTACGACTTTAGAGATATCTTTGCATTTGCGATTAAGTTGCTTGAAGAAAACCCTGAAATAAGAGATTATTATAAATATAATATAGTAGAGATTATGGTTGATGAATATCAAGATACTAATGATTTACAGGTATATTTTCTTAACCTAATAGCTAATAATAATTTGTTTATGGTAGGTGATATGAAACAATCAATCTATGGCTTTAGAGACGCAAATCCTAAAAACTTCCTTGATAAATACCATGAATATTCAAAAACTAACAAAGGCAAAGTAATAGATTTAAGAGAAAACTTCAGATCAAGAAAACAAATTATTAAAGATATTAATCTCTGTTTTACCCATACTATGGATGAAAAAATAGGGGGAATTAACTATCAAGATAATCAAAGTCTAATCTTTGGTTTAACAGAATATGAAGCAGAAGATAAATTTGATAATTATGGAATTCAATTAATAAGATATAATTCCAAAACAGAAAAAGAAGCTGACCCTTTATTAAACAGAACAAAGATTGAAATAAAGCTTTTAGCTTCTGATATTTTAGAGAGAATTCAAAACAAGAAAATATTGGATATAAAAACAAAGAGCTTTCGCCCTTTAAGATTTAGTGATATAGCTATATTAATTGATCGTAAAACCGATTTTAATCAGATATCTAAATATTTAAGCAACAATGGTATTCCAGTAAATCTATATAGTAAAGAACCTTTTTTAGTAAGTGAAGAAATGTTATTTTTGACAAGCTTTTTAAAACTTATCCGTTGTTTTTATGATGAAGAGTATTTAAAAGATAATTTTAAACAGGTATTTTATTCAGTAACGAGGTCATTCGTTTATCAAATTAAAGATGAAGAAATAATTAGTTTTTTAATAAAAGAAGAGATAAAACAGCTAGATGACTTAAAGGTATTAAAAAAATATAAAGAATTCACTAAGATTTATGAAACAATTTCATATTTATTAGAAATAATGTTTGATTTACCGCTATACGACTTTATTTTAGAAGTATATCAAACAATAAATCTATACCATGCCTTAAAATATCTTGATAATCCTAGTGAAAAAGAAGAAAAACTCGATTTCTTCTTAAGAAACATTAAAGGTTTTGAATGCTTTAATTTTGATGATTTGATTGCTTATTTAGATGATATAGAACAACACTTTGATTGGGATATTGAATATTCGCAAGAAGAAAAAGATATCGACGCAGTTAAAATTATGACTATGCACGCTTCTAAGGGCTTGCAGTTTCCTCTAGTATATTTATTAGGGTTATCTAAAAAATTTAATTTTGAAGATAATAAAGACTTCTTCATCTGTGATAATCATTACGGAATAATCACTAATGTAATAGAAGAAGGATATTATCCAACTTTTATGCGCTATTTATATTTAGAAAAAGCTAGGAAAGAATATATATCTGAAAGAATTAGATTGTTTTATGTGGCGCTTACTAGAGCTAAAGAACATATAATTATGATAGTTGATGATGAAGCTATTAAAGAAGACAAAAAAAGTCTAGATGAAACAGGATATGTAGATAGCTATATACGTATGAAATATAATTCTTATATGGATTTTTTATCTTCAACTACCATATTTAATAGAAGTCATTCATATATACCAGAAGTAAATTTAAATAAAGATAAAAAAGAAAACATTATTAATTCTAAGAAAATTATAAATATTAAAAGTTTTAATTTTAATCCAAAGCCAAAAACTAAAAAAGCTTATTCTAAAAAAAATAATAATATTTTAAACGATGAAATTATTGAATCTATTACCTATGGTGATTATATACACCATATATTAGAACAAGTCGATTTCTATAATTTAGAGGATAGCCTTAAAATGATTAAGGATAACAGATTAAAGGAATCTTTAAAATATTTAGTTAATTCAGAATTGCTTGATTTAGAAATGCATCCTAAGATTTATCAAGAATGGGAATTCTATGATAATTCTTTAGATACGTTAAAACATGGTATAATTGATTTGTTAGTAGAGTATGATAATATGTTTTATATTATTGATTATAAATTAAAACATATTGATGATGAAGCATACAAAGAGCAATTACAGGGGTATTTTGATTATATATCAAGTAAAACAAACAAAGAAGTTCGTTGTTATTTATATTCAATAATGGATAAAACTATAAAAAGAGTAATATAATTAATGTTTAACTTGTTTTAATTAAATTATTTATTATACAATATATATAAAGTAAGGAGTAAGATATGGCAGAACTAATTTTAAAACAAGCAATAAAAAATTATAGTATAAAAAACTATAAAGATGCTTATCCCGTTTTTAAAAAATTAGCTAAAACCCAAACAGAAGCCGCATATTTTTTAGGGCTTATGTATTTTTATGGACAATACGTAAATCAAGATTACTCCTTAGCTTTTAAAAATTTCAGAAAAGCTTGGGAAGGATTATATCCCAATGCCATCTATATGCTTGGAGTTTGTTTTGAAGAGGGAAAGGGAACAAAATCCGATTTAAATCAAGCCTTTGAACTATATCAAGCAGCCGCTAAAAACGATAGTCATCTAGCAATGTTAAAAATAGCTAAATTCTATGAAGAAGGCAAAGTAGTTAAAAAATCTCTAAAAAAAGCCATTGAACTCTATGTTAAACTATCAAAATATAATGAACCCTATGCAATGTATAAAATAGGAAGTTTTTATTTAGAAGGAAAAGGCTTGAAGAAATCAATGGATAATGCTTATATATGGTTAAACAAAGCATTATCTTTTGGTAGTATTGAAGCTATGAATTATTTTCGTTTGATGGGGTCAAAAAGTAAAAGCGATGCGAGAACGAAAGAAGAACTGTATTTAGCAGCTAAAGCCATGCTTGCAAAAGATGAATTTGAAGGAGCTATTATGTTATTAGAAATAGCTGCTAAAGAACATCATTTAGAAGCGATATTTACTTTAAGCGATGTTTATCTAAAAGGTTTAGGTGTTAAACAATCAAAGAATAAAGCATTTAAAATATTATTAAAATACTCTGAATTAAAAGAACCAAAATTATATTATAAAATAGGTAAATTTTATGAAGAAGGAATCGGAGTTCCTTCATCATATATAAAAGCCGCATCTTTTTATGAATTAGCTTCTAAAAATTATGAACCAGCTAAAGAAGCATTATTTGAAATAAGGGGGTATTGATATGAGTATTAATCAAACTCCAAAAGAATTAAACGATTTAGGAGATAAGTATTTTTATGGATTAGATACTGTTAAAAATATAGAATTAGCCTTTACTTATTATAAAAAAGCAGCTGATTTGAATAACCCAGTAGGTTATTTTAATGTTGGAAAATACTTTATTGAAAAAGAGGAATATAAAGAAGCAATTGAATATCTTTTAAAAGCCAAAGACTTAAGATATACAGAAGCTATGGTTAAACTAAGTGAAATGTATCTCAATGGTTTAGGATATAGAAAAAACAAGAAAAAAGCATTTAAGATGTTACAAAATGCAGTTAACGCAAGCGATGTTTTTGCTTTTCATAAACTAGGTGTTTTCTATTTAAAGGGTATTGGTTGTAAAAAAGATGAATTAAAAGCTAGAGATTTGTTTGAACGTTCAGCTAAAAGCAAGGTCGCTAGAGGAATGTATCATTTAGGATGGCTTTATTTAAATGCTAAAAAAATCAAAAAAGATTATGAAAACGGCTTTTTTTGGCTTGATAAAGCTGCGGAAAAAGCTGATTTAGAGGCTATAAATTATTTAATTGAACTCTATCACAATTCTCATCCTTATCTAAAGAAAAAATCACTTCTTTACCTTCAAGAAATGGAATTTTATTATACTGAACTACTAGCCAAAACAATGAATGAAGAAGCTTTAATAAAAGTTGGCTTTGCTTACTATGAAGGTAATGAATTTACAAAGATAAACTATGAAAAAGCCAATGGATATTTTAATGATCTATTAAAAATGGATAATACCATGGGATATTTAGGACTTGGACTAAGTTATTTATACGGAAGAGGAGTTGAAGAAGATTATATAAAGGCAAAAGAATATTTATTAATAGCTCAAACAAGAGGAAATCACAAAGCAATGAATGCCTTAGGAGAAATTTATCGCTTAGGATATGGCGTTGAGATTAATTATCAACGCGCTAAGGATTATTATTTTGAAGCGGCTAAAAACAATGAAACTGATGCTTTAATTAATCTCGGATTACTTCATTATAGAAATCAAATCCAAGGGGCTTCTAAAAAAATGGCATTTCAATATATGATTGCGGCTAATGAAAAGGGAAATCAATTAGCTCATTATTGGCTTGGTATATTTTATGAAAAGGGAATAGGAGTAAAACCTGACTTAAAATTGGCGATATCAGAGTTTGAAAAAGCCATTGAATTCGGTAATGAAGGAGCTAAATATAAATATGCTCAATTGCTTTATGAAACTGTTGATAATAAAAAGATGTCTTCTAAAAAGAAAAATTCTATTTATATTCAGATAAAGGATCTTTTAGTAGAATACATAAATTCTGTAAATACAAGTGAAATAAATAAAATTTATTCTATGTATATGTTAGGTAACTTATTTAAAGAAGAATCGTTTTCTTTAAAATCAGATAAGATATCGCGATATTATTATGAATTAGCAGCTTCTAAAAATCACGCGAAAGCTATGGTTAGAATGTTTTTTATCTTAAAGGATAAAGAGCCAAAACAAGCCTTAAATTATTTAGAAGAAGCTTGTAAACAGCCTCAAGATGGAGAGTCTTTATTCGTTATGGGGTGTTTATATTTAGAAGGTTTCGATTCAATTGAAAAAGACTTAGAAAAGGCAAGAAAATATTTATCTTTAGCTTCAAAGTTAAATTACATGCCAGCTAAAGAAAAATTGATAATGATTTAAAAAGTTAAGGTTTCTTAACTTTTTTTTATAGTTTGATTGTATTTTTCAATAAAAGATATAAAATAAATATCAAGAGGGGATGATAATTATGATACTAGCAGTAACGAATATCGATGCGGTCAGAGAAGCGTGGTGGTTATATGCCATTGGAGCTTTTGTGACGCTTTTTATTATATGCGGGTCTTTATTCTTTGCATATGAAGCTTATAAACAGTCAAAAGCTTTGGGAATGCCAAAAGAACAAGTCAAAAAAGCAATGATTTCTTCTATAAGCTTTACAATTTTACCTTCAATAGGCATTTTTATTGGAGTTATCACAATGTCCGGATTACTTGGTATTGCCTTGCCTTGGATTAGGCTTTCGGTTCTTGGAGCCTTACATTATGAGTTGTTAGCCGTAAATAATGCCGCAGAAGGAATAACTGCGACTTCAATGACCGTTCAAGATTTTGTGACTATAGCTTTTACTATGACTATAGCGATTATTTGGGGGAGTTTATTTACCCTGTTCTTCTTTAAGTCATATCAAAAGAAAGTAGTTGATAAGGCAATCACTAAAAAAGAAAGAAGCTTTGGGCCACTTTTATTTCAATCTGTTTTTATTGGATTGGTCGCGACTTATTTTGGTGATGCATTTTCCAGAATGTTTGGCTATAACGTTAAAGAAATAGTAGATGGATCTTATACTGGAAATGTAATTCATATGACTTCTTTTGTTCCTCTTGTAGTATTTGTAATCTCATTTCTATCGATGATGGGATTTGATTATCTAGTACAAAATAAAAAGATGAAATGGTTAGAAAACTTTCAATTAACATTTTCAATGTTGATTGGAATGACTAGTGCTGTTTTACTTGGTATGGGAGGTATATACTAATGAATGATAAATATCGCGAAAGAATGCATAAATATGGACGTATATTTATAGTTCTTGGTTTGATGGTGATATTTTTAGCACCTGTAAGCATGTGGGCTATTACTGGAGTTGGGCCAAATGGAGGCAGATTATTTACTGGAGTATTAGTTTTATCTTTAGTATTTTTACCAGGTGGCCTTATTGAAATGATGACTTATTCACCAATTCTAGGAACTAGTGCAACTTATTTAGCCTTTATAACTGGAAATTTAATTAATTTAAAAGTACCTTGTGTAATGAATGCTACTGAAATTTGTAAAACAAAAATCAACACACCTGAAAACGAAGTAGTAGGTACTATTTCAGTTGCTTTTTCATCAATAACAACAGTTGTAATTATGTCTTTAGGGGTATTATTACCTTATTTGGAGCTTTAGGATATAAGTATTTTAAGAATAACTTGAAGATGGCTATAGTTCCAATGATATTTATAATTGTATTAAGTATATTTATTCCTGAATTTGTTAATGGTAATGTATCTATTTTAATACCTATTATGGCAGTTTTAACTGTTGGAATATCAAAACTTATGTATGATAAAAAACTAATTTAGGAGGAAAAATAATGGTTTTATATATTTTATTAGGATTACTTAGTCTTTTTGTATTATTAATGATAATTGCCTTAATTAATACATTGATAATTAAAGATAAAGGTAAAGGAGAAGAACCTTTAAAAGTTGATTTAGGTTACAGTGATTTATTAGCTAAACGTTTTAGTAAAATGATTCAAATTAAGACTTTATCTTATAAAAAAGAATTAAACAATATTGAATCGTTTGACAAGTTACATGAAGTTATGAATTCATTGTTTCCTAAAACTTTTGAAAAATTAGATAAAATTGAATTTGAAGGCGGATCACTTCTTTTAAAATGGAAGGGAAAAAACAAGGAAAGGCCAATGGTTCTAATGGCTCATCAAGATGTAGTACCTGCAAGTAAAGAAGGCTGGAATGATGAACCTTTTTCTGGAAAAATAACTGATTCAGAAGTCTATGGAAGAGGAACACTCGATACTAAATCAACCTTGTTTTCCTTCTTTCAAGCTGTAGAAGAATTAATAGAAGAGGGCTTTATTCCAGAACAAGATATCTATCTTTCAAGTTCTACTGATGAAGAAATCAGTGGATTTGGCGCAAAAATGGCAGTTGACTATCTTAAAAAGAACAAGATAAAGCCATATATAGTTTTAGATGAAGGCGGAGCTATAGTGACTCGTGCTTTACCAACTGTTAAAAAACCAATGGCTTTAATTGGTGTTTTAGAAAAAGGATATGTAGATGTTAAGTTCACTGCAATAAGTCGTGGAGGACATTCATCAACTCCACCTAAAAACTCTCCGATTGCAAGATTATCTAAATTCATCACTGAAGTAGAAAATCATTTTCCTTTAAAAACTAAAATGATTGATGAAGTGAGAGATCTTTTCATCTTAGCTTCTCCATATATGGGATTTGGTTATCGTTTCTTATTCGGTAATATGTGGTTGTTTAAACCTTTAATTACATGGCTTTTACCAAAGATTAATTCCTATGGAAGAGCCCTTCTATCAACTACAATAGCTTTTACTATGTCTAAGGGTTCAGATGCTAGTAATGTTATTCCGTCTGAAGCATATGTAATATGTAATATGAGAACACATCCAATTCAAAATATAGAAGAATCTGTAGGTGTTTTAGCTGAAATAGCTAAGAAATATGATATTAGTTATGAAATACTAGAAAATAGAGAAGCTTCTCCAATATCTAAGACTGATAATTTAGCTTTTAAATATGTAAAAGAAGAGATAAAAAAAGCTTATCCTGATGTTTCAATTACTCCTTATATAATGCTTGGTGGAACCGATTCAAGATTTTATTCAGAGATTACGGAATCAGTTTACCGTTTTTCTCCTGTAAGAATGGATCAGTCAGAATTAAATAAAATTCATGGTAAAAATGAATCAATTAAAAAAACTGCTTTAGCTGAAGCTGTATATTTTTATAAGGAATTCATTAAAAATCACAAATAACACAAATTAATATAGTATAATTCTTATAAAAATTAGGAGGTATTAGATGATTTTTCCAGGAGAAGAATTTAATAAAGCATCTGTAAAAGACGCAAATATAAACAAAGGATTATTAGTAGATTTATTTAATAAAATCGATGATGACTCAATTAATATTCATTCTATGATGTTGCTAAAGAATGGTTCGAGAGTGTTTAAGGCTTCAGCGTATTCATTTGATGAAGATACAAAAGAAAATGTTTATTCTGTTTCAAAAGCTTTTACTTCCATTGCGATTGGTATTTTAGTAGATAAAGAATTAATTAGATTGGATACTCCTGTGTTCATGTATAATAATTACGCAACTTTTATCTTAAGCGCAATTGTTTCTAAAGTTACAGGTAAATCATTAAATGATTTTTTAGATGAATATCTCTATAAAATAATTGGTATTGAAAAACCTAGATGGGATGAATTAAAGGGGTATAGTTTAGGAGCTAGTAGATTATATTTATCAGCTAATGATATGGCAAGGTTTGGCTTGTTACTATTAAATGATGGAATGTGGAAGTCGCATAGAGTAGTTTCAAGTAAATACCTCGAGGAAGCTACGAAACTTCAAATCAAAACCAATTATGATGATTTGAACTTAGATTATGATAAATTTGGTTATGGATATCTATTTTGGTTAAATTCATTTGGTGACTTTAGAGCTTCAGGCAGCTACCAACAACATATTGTTATAAACAAAGAATACGGACTTGTATTTGTGTTGAAGGCATTTGAAGAAAGAAATTTACTATCTTTATTTGAAAATTATATTTTAAAAGCAGCCGAAGAAGAATATAATTACTGCGATTATTCACTTAGAGATTTTATTAGAAGATTTAAAATTAATTCCAAAGAAATTATTATAATGGAAAATAAAAAATAGTTTTGAATGAAAAATATTGAGGTAAGTCATATATTATAGACTTATCTCTTGTTTTTTGGTATAATATCATAGAATTGAAAGTTAGGAAGTAAATATGGAAATAGGAAAGATAAATACCTTAAAAGTATTGCGAGAGACTGATATTGCTTATTTATTAACAGATGGTGAATCTGAAGTCTTTTTACATAAAAAAGAAGCAAAAAAACCATATCTTGATAATGAAGAATTAGAAGTCTTTCTTTATACGGATAATCAAGGAAGAATAACAGCTTCAACCGCAATACCTTTTATACAATTAGATGAAGTGAAACGTTTAGAAGTAGTTGGAATTCGTCATAGATATGGAGTTTTCCTTAATATTGGAATTGTTAAAGATTTATTGTTAAGTCTAGATGATTTACCTGAAGATTTAAACAAATGGCCTCAAGTAGGAGATTTTGTTTTCGTAAAAATGATTGTAAAACACGATAAATTGTTCGCTCATATTATTGGAAGAAAACAGTTAACTGATTATTTTCCTGACAAAGAACCGTTATTAGAAAATCAAGTAGTTAATGCAAATGTGATGTATTTATTAGAACATGGTTTAGTTTGTTTTACAGAAAGTTTTCATGAAATATTTGTACATCGTAATAATTTTAGAAAGAAATACCGCATTGGTGAAACTGTAAATCCAAAGATAATAAAACAAAGTTCAATTGATGAATATACAGCTACTCTAATAGAACAAAAAGAAATAATGTTAGAAAAAGATGCTTTGTTCATTTTAAATTACTTAGAAGAACATTCAGGAATAATGCCTTATACTGATAAAACAAGTCCTGAGATAATTAGTGAAATATTTCATATGTCTAAATCTTCATTTAAAAGGGCAATAGGAAGTTTATACAAAGCTAAAAAAATTAAATTAGATAAAGAAAAAACAATATTAAATAAGTAGGTGAATATAATGGGAAGAGCCCATGAAGTAAGAGCAGCATCCATGGCAAAGACAGCTGCGAAGAAATCAAAATTATATGCCAAATTCGGAAAAGAAATTTATATGGCTGCCAAAGAAGGCGGACCAGATCCAAATGGAAATCTTACCTTGAGAAGATTAATTGAACGCGCTAAACAAGCACAAGTTCCAGCTGATGTTATTAAACGTAACATTGAAAAATCTCAAGGAGGGGTAGGAGAAGATTATTCTCCATCTAGATATGAAGGCTTTGGGCCAGGGGGGTCTACTGTAATTATTGAATGCCTTTCTGATAATGCTAATCGTACATTTGGAGAAGTTAGAAGTTGCTTTACAAAAACAGGAGGTAAGATTGGAGTATCAGGGTCTGTAAGTTATCTCTATGATTATTCTTCTCATATTAGTTTTTCAGGTATGACAGCTGATGAAGCATTAGAAGTTATGTTAGAAAACGAATGTGAAATCAGAGATATTGAAACTGATGGAGATGTAGTTACTATAATAGGAGAACCTCAGGATTTAGATAAAATCAAAGATGCTTTAACAGAAGCTAATAGTAATTTAACCTTCTTTATAGATCAAGTTGCTTATTTTCCTCATGATTATATTACTTTGAGTGATGAAGACCTCGATAAGTTTACTAGATTCATTGATTTACTTGAAGATTTAGATGATGTTCAAGAAGTATATCATAATGTTAAACTACCAGAAACGGAATAAGATTGGAGAACGCTATGAATTTGCCAAATAGAATAACTCTTGTAAGAATATTTATCATACCATTAATTGTGGTTATATATTTGTTTAGAAATGCAATTGGAAATTCTACATTGTTAATAATAGGATTATTATTTATTATTGCTTCAATTACTGACTATTTAGATGGTCAGATTGCGAGAAAAAGAAATATAGTTACTACATTTGGTAAATTTGTTGACCCATTGGCCGATAAACTTTTAGTATTAAGTGTGTTTTTATTGCTATCTGATTTTTATACTAGAAGTTTTGCTGGAACATTTACTATGTGGATGCCATTTTGGGTAGTTTTAATAGTTCTAGCAAGAGAGTTAATAGTTACCTCAATCCGACTAATTGCAGTAGGAGAAGGTATAATTTTACATGCTTCAAAATGGGGAAAATATAAAACTGCATTTACAATGGTATCTCTTACGTATTATTTCTTTATAATGCCAATAGATACTTTTATAATAAATTGGATTGGAGTTATTCTAATAACAATTTCTGTTTTACTTACAATTGGATCTGGAATTGATTACTTTATTAAAAATAAAGCAATAATTTTAAAATCATATTAAAGAAAAATCACTCTTTGTAAGTAATATTTATAGTAGGTAACATAGGAGGAAAATATGGCAGATAAAACAAGAGAAAAAAATTTAGAAATCGCAATAAAAAACATAGAGAAAGAATATGGTAAAGGCGCAGTAATGATACTTGGAAATGTGGAAGTTATGGATCTTGAGACTATTTCAACAGGGTCTATTTCAATTGATAAAACTTTAGGGATTGGCGGATATCCTAAGGGTAGAATCGTTGAAATATATGGACCTGAATCAAGTGGTAAGACAACTGTAGCTTTACATGCAATAGCTGAAGCTCAAAAAGCAGGTGGATACGCAGCTTTTATCGACGCAGAACATGCCTTGGATGCTCAGTATGCTAGAAATCTTGGAGTAGACATTGATTCATTAATTTTAAGTCAACCAGATACGGGTGAACAAGCACTTGAAATTACAGAAGCTTTAATTCGTTCTGGAGCCGTTGATTTAATTGTTATTGACTCAGTAGCTGCTTTAGTACCTGAAGCTGAAATAAGAGGAGAAATGGGAGATAGTCATGTAGGACTTCAAGCTAGACTTATGTCTCAAGCTATGCGTAAACTTTCAGGTGCCTTGTCTAAATCTAATTGTATTGCAATATTTATCAATCAAATTAGAGAAAAAGTAGGAATTATGTTTGGTAACCCTGAAACTACACCTGGTGGTAGAGCATTAAAATTTTATGCTTCAATTCGCTTAGAAATTCGCAAGGGCCAACAAATTAAAAATGGAACTGATATTGTTGGTAATGAAGCTAGAGTAAAAGTAGTTAAAAACAAAGTAGCCGCTCCTTTTAAAACCTGTGTAGTTGACATTGTGTTTGGAAAGGGAATATCTAGAGCTGGGGAATTAGTAGACTTAGGTACTGAATATGAAATAATTAATAAAAGCGGTTCTTGGTATTCATATAAAAATAAAAAAATTGGTCAGGGTAGAGAAAATGTTAAAAAATATTTGTTAGAAAACCCTGAAATATTTGAAGAAATAAACAAATTAATTCGTGAAAAAATGTCAGAAAAATAGAAAGACCTTTTATGGTTTTTCTTTTTTTTGTCTCTAATAAAAAAAATAATAGTGAATTAATAAATATCTTTTGACTATGATAAGAATATATAATATAATAGAATAGATTAAAAAGTATATTGTTGTATGAGTACATACGTTTAATATATGAAATAACATAATAAAAAGGAGATAATAAGATGCCAGACTATCTACAAATTATTATTTCCAGTTTGTTAGGTCTAATTGTTGGTGGACTTATAGGATTTATTATAAGAGTATCAGTCGTAGAAAAAGGTTTTCAGACTGCCAAAAATAAATCACAAAGTATAATTGACAATGCATTTGCGCAAGCGGAGAGAATAAAGAAAGAAAAATTACTCGAAGCTAAACAAGAGATTTATAATCTAAATCATGAAAACGAAAAAATCTTAAAAGAGAAAAGAAATGAAGTAGCTGTTCGTGAAAACAAGCTACATCAACGGGAAGAATTATTAGAACGAAGATCAGCTAATTTAGATAAACGTGAAGCTAATTTAGACCGTAAAGAAGAGATCTTAGACAATCGAAAATCCGCAATTGACGAAAAGAACTATCAACTGGAAAAAATTATCAAAGAACAAAATGAAAAGCTTTTACAAATCGCTAATTTTACGGAAAAACAAGCTAGAGACGTAGTTATGAAACGCGTTGAAGAAGACATGGTTGATGAAATTGACCGTTATATTAGAGATGAAGAGGAAAAGGCTAAGAATGAAGCACAAAAACGTGCTAAAGAGATTATTTCTAATGCAATACAGAAATATGCTCAAGATGTTACAGTAGAAACTACAGTTTCAGTTGTAACACTTCCAAATGATGAAATGAAGGGCCGTATTATTGGACGAGAGGGTCGTAATATTAGAGCCTTAGAAGCTTTAACAGGAGTCGATTTAATTATCGATGATACTCCAGAAGCAGTAGTACTATCAGGATTTGACCCTATCAGAAGAGAAATCGCAAAGCGTTCTCTTGAGACTTTGATTTTAGATGGAAGAATTCATCCAGCTAGAATTGAAGAGATAGTTGAAAAGACAAGAGTAGAAATCGATCAATTTATTAGAGATAAAGGTGATGAAGCTGTATTTGAAACAGGAATCGGAAGAATCCACCCAGATTTAACAAAATTAATTGGTCGCCTACATTTTAGAACATCATATGGACAAAATGCCTTGCGTCACTCCATAGAAACTGCATTTCTTGCAGGTAAAATGGCTGTCGAATTAGGTGAAAATGAAGTTATCGCAAAACGCGCTGGATTACTTCATGATATTGGAAAAGCAGTAGACCATGAAGTGGAAGGATCTCACGCTGAAATTGGTTATTCAATCGCAAAGAAATACCGAGAACATCCAGCAGTATTAGACGCAATTATATCTCATCATGGAGATAAAGAAGCCACTACTATTATCGGCGTATTAGTAGCCGCAGCTGATGCGTTAAGCGCCGCTAGACCAGGAGCTAGATCAGAATCACTAGAAAATTACATAAATAGACTATCTCAATTAGAAGAAATATCTTCTGAAATTAAGGGCGTTGAAGAAGCTTATGCTATTCAAGCCGGAAGAGAAGTAAGAGTTATTGTAAAACCAAATGAAGTAGATGATACAAGAACTCATGTAATTGCTAAACAAATTAAAGAACGAATTGAAGAAAGATTAAGTTATCCTGGAACGATTAAAATTACTGTTATAAGAGAAACACGAGCTCAAGATATTGCAAAATAAAAAATTGCCTTCCAGCATTTGGAAGGCTTTCTTTTTAAAACTAAAATTGTAAACAAGGATTACCTTGTACTAGAAAAGAGTGTAAGATGAAAGTATTATTTATAGGCGATGTTTATATGGAAAGAGGAAGAGATGCCTTTGATAGGTATTTTGACCAAGTAAAAAGAGAGTATAAGCCACAAATTGTAATTGTAAACGGAGAAAACATCGCTGATGGCAATGGACTCAGTGAAACTATATACAAAGATTATTTAAAAAAGGGAGTCAATATATTTACTATGGGGAATCATACTTTTACAAGAAAGGATTATCCCATAGTGTTAAATTTTCCATATGTCGCAAGACCAGCAAATTATGGCCCTGGTACAGCGGGAAATGAATATGTATTGTATCAATATAATGATAAAATAATAGCTGTTATAAATCTACTTGGAAGAATATTTATGCATGACCCTATAGAAAATCCCTTCTTAGTAGCTGATAGATTGTTAAAAGAAATTAAAGCTGATTATATAATTGTCGATTTTCACGCTGAAGCCACGAGTGAAAAACTCGCCTTAGCGCATTACTTAGATGGAAGAGTTGACGCTGTTTTAGGAACTCACACACACGTACCTACAGCTGATAATATGGTTTTACCGAAAAAAACATTATATATTACAGACATTGGTATGACGGGAATTAAATATGGTATAATTGGTGGAAATATTAAACAAGCTATAAGAAAATTTATAAGTGGCGTTCCTGAAAGAGTTAGGCCTGAAAAAGAAGGAAAACTCCAATTTAACGCAGTAATTATGGACTTAGACTTAAAGACAATTAAAAGAATTAATATAATAGAGGATTAATATATGGAAAACTTAAATAAACCAAATTTAAAAAAAGCACGCAAGCGATCAAAAAAAACAGTAGAAACAATTGAATATAAAAAAGATGAATCTATTAAAAACTTAGGACTAGGAAAAAAATATCTTATCCAAACCCATGGGTGCCAAGCAAACGAAATAGACTCAGAAATCTTAAGAGCTCTAATAGAAGAACAAGGCTATACAAAGACAGATAAAGTAGAAGAAGCTAGTCTTATATTGATTAATACTTGTGCAGTAAGAGAAGGCGCTGAAAACAAAGTTTTTGGTGAACTTGGAAGACTAAAAAGTTTTAAGAAAATAAACCCTGATTTAATCTTAGTTGTAGCTGGTTGTATGAGCCAAGAAGAAACCACAGTTGAACGGATTCTTTCTAAATATAAACACGTAGATATCGTAATAGGAACACATAACATTAATAAATTTATCTATTATTTAGACAAATTCATGAAGGAAAGAAAACAGATAATTGAAGTTTTATCTGAAGAAGGTAAAATAATTGAAAACCTACCACACGCAAGAGACAACCGCTTTAAAGCATGGGTTAATATCATGTATGGATGTGATGAGTTTTGTACATACTGTATAGTTCCCTATACAAGAGGTAAAGAACGCTCTAGAAGAAAAGAATATATCATTTCTGAAGTTGAAGATTTAGTTAAAAGAGGTTATCAAGAAGTAACCTTAATCGGACAAAACGTTAACTCATATGGATTAGATTTTATTGACTCTAAATATACTTTTCCAGATCTATTGCGCGATTTAAGCAAAATAGATATTCCCCGCATTCGCTTTACTACAAGCCATCCCAAAGACTTCTCTGATGAACTAATTGATGTAATAAGTGAATGTGATAACTTAATGCCTTATATTCATTTACCAGTTCAATCTGGTTCTAATAAAGTATTAAAGAAAATGAACAGAAAATATACAAAAGAACAGTATCTAGATTTAGTAGATAGAATATATAAAAGAATACCTGATGTTTCAATTACTACTGATATTATTGTAGGATTTCCTACTGAAACTGAAGAAGATTTTGAAGAAACAATGGATTTAGTTAGAAAAGCGAAATTTGAAGGAGCTTATACCTTTGTTTATTCAAAAAGAAAAGGTACACCAGCTGCACTTTTTGAAGAAACAGTTACTAAAGAAGAAGCTAAGGCAAGACTACATAGATTAAATGATTTAGTCAATGAAGGATATTTAAGAGGAAATAAACGCTTTGAAGGAAAGACAGTTAAAGTTCTTGTAGAAGGCTATTCTAAAACTAATAAAAATGTCCTTTCAGGATATACTGAAAATAACAAATTAGTAAACCTTTTGATTGCTCCCTCATACATCGGAAAAATAGTTCCTGTTAAAATCACAAAAGCAAAAACTTGGTCTTTAGATGGTGAATATTTGCCTGAATAACTCTAATTATATTTATATATATAAAAAAACAAGGAAATCGCTCTAATTATACATACTTCTATTGAAATATATTTTAATATAAGGTAATATATTTATATATTGATAAAAAAGGGTGAGATTATGTCTAAATTCAAATCAAAAGAAGAGTATTTTTCATTTTCAAAACGTTTGGTTGTGATTCCAACAGAGGATATTAAGAAGCTTTTCTTAAAATACAAGGTAAAACTACCTTTATTTATTCATGCTTTTTTGTTAAGAGAAACTATTAGGCCTCAAGTATTCGAAGATAAAATATATAACACATATACAGATGAGTTAAAATATCGTTTACGAGGATATGATAATTTTTCTCTATACCCTTTAGAAAAATTAATTGAAAAATATAATTTAGACTTTGAACTATCTAGATATAAAGAACTTCTCTTTAATATTATCTTTGTCAATATGGATAAACTATCTTTGAAAAACAGTTTTATTAACGAATTAGAACAACTTCAACACAACTATACAGTTGACCTAGAAGTTATGAAATACAGTGAATTTTATGAATTAACAAAAGATTTTTTCTATGAAGCTAAAGGTTACCTTGATGGTGTTAAAATAACTGATTGGAATGAAGAGTTACTCAGTTCTTATACATTAGGTGATTTAAAAGCTCTTGGCAAAAAATATGGTATTACAGTTCCAAGAAGAATAAATAAATCAAAACTAATTGAAATATTAACAGCTAAATTTCAATTAACTGAAGATGAATCAGAATTATTATCTAAAAAAAGCGTTCTTGATTTAGAGATATATGCCAAAGAAAAAGGCTTTAAGATTTCAATTGATTTAAAGAAAAAAGATATGATTGAATTTATTCAATTTGCTTTAGATATGTATCACAAACCAGTTGAAGAAGATAACTTTAGTTACGATATACCTCTTGAAAGCCGTGAAGAAGAAGTTGTTGGAGATATCGAAACAGAAGAGATGCCAAAAGAAGAAAAAGAACCTGAAAAAGTTATTCCTGTAGAAGAAGAGGTTGAAGATGTAGTTGAACCTTATGTTGAGGAAGAACCTGAGGAAGAACCTCAAGAAGAAATTAAAGAAGAGGTTAAGGAAGAGATTAAGGAAGAGGTTAAAGAAGAAGCACCTCAAAAAGAGGTAGAGGAAGAACCAATCTCTTTACCTGAAGAAAAGCCTGAAGAAAAGGCTATCGTAAAGGAAAAACCTCAGGAAGAAATTTTAAAAGATGAAAGTATTCTTTCTGAAGAAGAGAAGGAATTACTTGATGAAAAGATTAATCAAATAATTAAAAAATTCTATAAAAAACGTCGTCGCCGTCGTATTATATGGTTTATTGTAATTGTATTTATTTTAGCACTTGTTGGTTTTGTAGGATATTCATATTACTATTATACAGTTTTAAATCCAGGTAACCTACCTTTCAACTTACCAGTGTTTTGGTAATAATATAGGAGTATAAATGAAACAAATTGACTCAAGTATCTATACACCAATGATGCAGCAATATTTAGAGATAAAAAAAGACTATAGCGATTATATAGTCTTTTTTCGACTTGGAGATTTTTATGAAATGTTTTTCCAAGACGCAATACTAGCCTCAAAAGAATTGGAAATTGTTTTAACTGGTAGGGATGCTGGAGCTAAAGAAAGAGTTCCAATGTGTGGCGTACCATATCATGCCAAAAATATATATTTAGAAAAATTAGTTGAAAAAGGATATAAAGTAGCCATAGTTGAACAGGTAGAAGATCCAAAGCTCGCAAAAGGAATTGTAAAACGAGAAGTAATTAAACTAGTTACTCCAGGTACTATTATTGAAGACGGGACTATTGACCAAAAAGATAATAACTATATAGTAGCTGTATCCGAATATAAACTTGGATTTATTTTAGCCTTCTCTGATTTAACAACTGGAGAAAATTATTTAGAAAAAGTTCCCAAAGATATAAATATCTTGTTTAATGAAATACTTAATTTGAATGTAAAAGAAGTAGTTATTCCTTCAAAATTAAGAAACCGCTTAATTAAACATTACTTAAACACCTATGAATTAACAATATCTATTTCAGATGAAATTAATTTACCAACTTATTATAATAATCTAGTAAATGATATCTATGACAAAGACTTAATTCAAGCCTTCGCAAGACTTGTGAATTATCTTGAAAAGACCCAAAAACAATCATTAATTCATTTACAAAAAGTTCAAGTTTTTACTTCTGAATCATATCTTAGAATTGATAATAATTCAAAGAAAAACCTTGAATTAACTGAGACTCTAAGACGTGGTTCTAAACAGAATACTTTATTTTCTTTGTTAGATAAATGTGAAACAGCTATGGGATCTAGGTTCTTAAAACAAAGTATTCAAAGGCCTTTAATTGATAGAAAACATATTGAAGAGAGATATAGCTTAGTTGAAAGCTTTAACAATAATTTTATTGTTCGAAGTGATATATTAAAACAATTAAAACAAGTCTACGACCTTGAAAGAATTGTCGGTAGAATTTCTTTTGGTAATGCTAATGCAAAAGATATGGTTAATCTTAAAAAAAGCTTACAAACGATTCCTTATATTAAAGAATCTCTCTTTGAATTAAAAAATGGTTTTGCAAAAAACTTAGCTGAAAATATACCTGATTTAAGCGACCTCACCACTTTAATTCAAAAAGCTTTAATCGATAATCCACCACTTTCTATTAAAGAAGGTGGAATAATAAAAGATGGTTATAATGAATCTTTAGATGAGTTTCGTGATATTGCGAAAAATTCTAAGGAATGGTTAGAAGAATTTGTTGAAAGAGAACGCTTAAGAACTGGAATAAAGAAATTAAAAGTTGGATATAATAGAGTATTTGGTTATTATATAGAGATTACTAAAGGGCAACTTGACCTTGTTAAAGAAGAATTTGGATACATTAGAAAACAAACATTATCTAATTCTGAACGCTATATAACAGAAGAATTAAAACTCCAAGAGACTAAAATTTTAGGAGCGAATGATTCTATTATTAATCTAGAATACGATTTATTTATTGAATTAAGAGAGAATGCGAAAAACTATACGATAGATCTTCAAAAATTAGCGAGAACATTATCTGAAATTGACATGTTACTAGCTTTTTCAATAGTTTCTATGAACAATCGCTATATAAAACCAATAATAGTAGATGAACAAATTATAGATATAGTTTCAGGAAGACATCCAGTAGTCGAAGTTATAAGCGAAGAAACATTTGTTTCAAATGATATCCATATGAGCCCAAAAGATCAAATACTTTTAATTACCGGCCCTAATATGAGTGGTAAATCTACCTATATGAGGCAAGTAGCTTTAATAATAATTATGGCGCAAATTGGATGTTTCGTTCCGGCAACTAGTGCTAGGATTCCTATTTTTGATCAAATATTCACAAGAATTGGAGCTTCAGATGATTTATCAATAGGCATGTCTACTTTTATGGTAGAAATGTTAGAAGTTAACTATGCTTTAAAGAACGCAACTAATAAATCACTTATTTTATTTGATGAAATAGGTAGAGGAACAGCTACTTATGATGGAATGGCTTTAGCTCAAGCTATAATTGAATATAGCCATCATAAAATAAATTGTAAGATTTTATTTTCTACTCATTATCATGAATTAACTTACTTAGAAGGCGATTTAAAATCATTGCATAATGTTCATGTTTCTGCTAAGGAAGAAAATGGAAATATTGTCTTTTTGCATAAGGTAGTTGATGGACCTACTGATAGAAGTTATGGTATTCATGTCGCAAAACTTGCTAAACTACCAAACATTGTAATTACCCGTTCTAAAGAAATTTTAGCTGAACTCGAAAAAAATCATGGATATAATATTATAAAACCACAAACTATAGACTTATTTAATTATCAAGAGACATTAGAATTACAAGAAGATGTCCAAGATAAATACAAATCCATAATAGAACAATTAGAGGAATTAGATATCAATGATATCACTCCAATTATGGCGATGAATATCTTAAATGATGTCTTGGAAGAAATTAAGAAACTTTCAAATAAATAAGGAGTTTTTAATGAGTGTTATTAAAAAACTTGACCAGGTTATAGCTAATAAAATCGCTGCTGGTGAAGTAATTGAAAAAATAGCCAATGTTGTAAAAGAATTAGTTGAAAACAGCATTGATGCTTTAGCTACACAAATTGATATTACATTAATCGAATCGGGATTAACCTCAATCACTGTAACTGATAATGGTGTAGGAATGGATAAAACCGATGCTTTACTTGCGTTTGAAAGACACGCAACTTCTAAAATTAAAAATATTAATGATCTCTTTAGAATAAATTCACTTGGATTTAGAGGCGAGGCTTTACCTAGTATAGCCGCTATTAGTAGGGTAGAACTAACCACTTCAAAGGACAGCGAAGCTATAAAGGTAGTTTTTGAGGATGGAAAATTTATTTCTAAATCACAGGCTAGCTTAAATCAAGGCACTAAAATAGAAGTAACTAGATTGTTTTATACAACTCCAGCTAGATTTAAATATCTTAAATCTCCTCAATACGAACTCGCAATGATTGTTAATTTAATTCATAAATTCGCCCTAGCTTATCCAAAGATATCTTTTAAATTGACTAACAATCAAAAGATACAATTTGTAAGCCTTGGCAATAATAATATTAAAGACATACTAGCTTCAATATATTCTGCTGATGTAGCGAGAAAATTAATTGAATTTTCTGGCGAATCAAGGGATTACTCTATTTTTGGGTTTACAACTAATCCAATTATAAATAGATCTAACAATCATTATGTCAATATATTTGTTAATAAAAGAAATATTACGGATACTAGAATTATTAACGCAATACGTGAGTGTTATGAACAGTTGATACCAAAAAACCGCTATCCTATAGCTGTTTTATATATTGAATGCGATCCATCTATTATCGATGTTAATATTCATCCAAGAAAACAAGAAATTAAATTTTCTGAATATCAAAAACTTCTAGATTTAATAAAAACTACTGTTGAACCTCTTGTTTCTTCTTCATATATTTATCAAACACCCAAAGAAGATGATATTGAACAGATAAAATTAGAGTTTCATGAACCTATACGTGAATACAAAGAAAATAAACAGCCAGTTATTAATCAGGAAAAGTCTACAATAAAACCAAAAAATGTAATACCGGATATGGAATATATTGGGCAGTATTTAGGCACGTATTTAATTTTCCAAAATGAAACTGGATTATACCTATTAGACCAACACGCCGCAGCTGAACGCATTCGTTATGAAAGATATCTAAGACAAATGGAAAGAAGACATAGTGAAACTCAGGAATTATTACTTCCATTAGAGCTTGCTTTACCTAAAGAAAAGGCAATTTTGTTAGAAGAACACCTATCTGAATTATCGGATTTTGGTATAAAAGGAATAATAACTAATAATCAAATTTTAATAAAACAAGTTCCTTCTTGGTTTTATAAGGGACACGAACTTGAATTCGCAGAAGAAATAGTTGAAACTTTAATATCAGAGAAAACATTAAAAAAAGCTGATATTATTGATGATTTAGCAAAGCTTTTATCTTGTAAGCATTCCCTAAAGGCAAATCATTATATCACAAAAGCTGAAGCCGCTAATTTAGTAAATGATTTAAGAAAATGTAAAAGACCTTATACCTGTCCTCATGGTAGACCTATCATAGTTAGTATAACTATAGGACAAATTGAACATTGGTTTAACAGGGTGTTATGATGAACCAAATTATAGCTATAGTCGGACCTACAGGAGTTGGAAAGACAAAATTAAGTTTAATTTTAGCTAAATATTTAAACGCAGAAGTCATTTCTTGCGATTCAATGCAGTTTTATAAGGGCCTAGATATTGGAACCGCTAAGATTAAAAAAAGTGAAAGAGAAGGAATAAAACATCATCTAATTGATATCTTAAGCCCTGATGAAGAATTTTCAGTAGCTAAGTATCAAGAAATTGTTAGGAATAAGATTACTGAATTAACTAACAAAAATATACCTATAGTTTTAGTTGGAGGTAGTGGGCTTTATATTTCATCTGTTCTCTATGATTATCGGTTCATAGGAAATAAACATAGCAAAGAAATTGAAGAGAGATACAAAGATTATTCTCTTCAAGATCTAGCTAATTTATTAAAAGAGTTTTCTCCTAAAGTCGCTGAAAATACCGATTTAAAAAATAGAAGAAGAGTATTAAGAGCTTTAGAAAAGATAGATTCAGATTTTGATAATAGTGGTAAATTTTTATATTATAAAGACGCCAAAATAATCGCTTTAGATATGAATAGAAGTTTGTTATATAAACGAATAGATTTACGCGTTGAAGATATGTTTCTTGAAGGCTTAGAACAAGAAGTAAGTAATTTATATAAAAAATATCCTAAAGCACAGTCTATGCAGGCAATAGGATATAAGGAATTATTTAAATATTTTGATGGAAAAATAACGCTTTTAGAGGCGAAAATTGAAATCAAGAAAAACTCAAGGCGCTATGCAAAACGTCAACTTACATGGTTTCGCAATAAAATGGATTGCGTTTGGTTTCAAGTAGATCCTAATAATTTTGATAAAACAGTTGAAGAAGTAATAAGATATATCAAAAAAAAATAAGACTGTTTGTCTTATTTTTTACTAAAAGGCCATTCATTAAATCCGCCTTTTAATATATATATTGGATTATATCCCTTTTTTGATAACTTATTTGCGACTTTTTTTACAACACCTTTATCAGTATCAGAATATAAGAAAACAGCTTGGTCTTTGCGAATTTTATATAGTGAAGCTAATAAAGAACGCTTAGGAAAATTACGACTTCCATTAATTTTACTTTTTTTGAATTCTTCTTCTTTACGAATATCAAATAATTGCCCTTTTCTCATATTATTACGAAATTCTTCTGGATTCATAATAATTATACTATCAGGGTCAGTTTTTTTCCTGGTTGCTATATAATAACCAAGTAATAATCCCAAACTTATTGGCAAAAGCCAATTCATTACATCATTTATAGATAAAAACATAATTTCACCTCTTTTTATACCACTTTATTATAGTAGAGTTGAAATCTATTGTCAATATTACTTTTTTGTAATATAATATTTTATGTTACGTTATATATACTAGGAGGAAATTATGATAAGTACAAGTGACTTTAAAACAGGATTAACTCTTGAGTATGATGGAAATATCTATCAAATTCTAAATTTTCAACACGTAAAGCCAGGAAAAGGAAGTGCGTTTGTCAGAACAAAATTAAGAAATTTGCGCACTAAATCCGTTATAGATATTACATTTAACTCAGGAGAAAAATTTGAATTAGCTCAAATAGACAAGAATCAAATGCAATATTTGTATAACGCAGATGATGTTTATGTTTTCATGAATAATGAAACATATGAACAAATTGAATTATATAAGTCTAATTTAGAAAATGAAATATATTTCTTAACTGAAGGAATGAATATTAATATTATTTCTTATGGACAAGAAATATTAGGAATAGAATTACCTGACAAAGTAGTTCTTGAAGTAGTGGAAACTGCAGGTGGAGCTAAAGGAAATACTGCATCTAATGCGACAAAAGAAGCATTAACTAATACAGGATTGCGTTTGTCAGTTCCACTTTTTATCAATAATGGAGATAAAATTGTGGTTTCTACAGCTACTGGTAAATATGATACCAGAGCAAAATAGATAAAGAGGTGAACATTTTTGGAAGTTAGTCAGTCGGGGCTTTACTTTTTACAAATCGAATTTAATCCATCACTATTAATATTGATGGTAGTTCTTTTATTTGTTTCAGCGTTTTTTTCAATGACAGAAATGGCTTTTTCTTCTGTGGGAAAACTTAGATTAAAAACCTTGGTAGAAAAGGATATATCTGGATCTAAAAAAGCACTTTGGATTATCGAACATTTCGATAACGCTTTAACTACTTTATTAGTAGGAAATAATCTAGCAAATATTGCTTTAGCTACAGTATCAGTTATGTTATTTACTGGGCTGTTTCAATCTATGCCTAATCCAGATACCTGGATTTCGATTACGAATACTGTAGTTATGACTATTATAATTTTGATTTTTGGAGAAATTTTACCTAAGAGTCTTGCGAAGTATCACACAGAAAAGATATGTTTAAAGATAAGTGCTTTAATATATTTTATTATCAAGATTATGACTCCTATCACATATATGTTTTTATTATTAAATAGAAAAGTTATGTCTAAGGTAGAAACTGATAATCATATCTCTGTAACTGAATCTGATTTAGAGACTATTATAGACACTATGGAAGAAGAAGGTTCTATTGATGAAGAAGAAGCAGATATGTTACAAAAGGTATTAGATTTGTCAGAAATTAACGTTGAAGAAATCATGACTCCAAGAGTTGATATGGTAGCGATTGAAGTTAATGATGATATTGAAAAAGTTAAAGAAATATTTTTTAAAAACAAGTTTTCTCGAATTCCTGTTTATGATGGTAACATCGATAATATTATCGGTGTATTATCTGAAAGAGATTTCTATACCAAATTAATTAAAGGTCAAAACATAAATATAAGAAGATTAGTAAGAAAACCAATCTTTGTCCCTGCATCAAGTAAGGTAGATGCGTTGATTGAGCTATTACAAGCTAAAAACAGTCATCTAGCTTTTGTTGTGGATGAATATGGTGGCCTTGATGGAATTGTGACTATGGAAGATGCATTAGAAGAATTAGTTGGAGAAATCTATGATGAACACGATGCAATAGAAGAACCAATTGTAAAAACATCGGAAAATACATATATTATAAACGCTGACTATGATATTGAAGATTTATTTGAAGATTTAGAATTAGGAGAACCTCCTGTTTCTGAATCAACCTCTGTTGGAGGATGGCTTTTTGAACTCTTCCAAGATATACCAGAAGTTGGAGAAGAAGTCGAACATATAATCTATTACAACCAAGAATACAACGAATTAAGTGAAGTGATTTCTGAAGAAAGCGCAGTGCTTACCTTTAAAGTTTTAAAAGTTAAACAAAGGCGTATTGAAGAAGTTCTTTTAACAATCGATAAGATCGATAAGGAAGAAGATTAAGTGGGGTAATCCTCACTTTTTTGAAAAGGTGAATTATAATGGAAAGATTACAAAAAATCTTACAAAAAGCAGGAGTTGCCTCTAGGCGGAAGGCTGAAGAATTAATAAAAGAGGGCCATGTTCAAGTTAATGGAGAAACAGTGACCGTTTTAGGTACTAAAGCAAAGTTTTCCGATAACATTACTGTAGATGGTAAAAAAATAAAAATAGAAAATAAAGTATATTACGTATTGTATAAACCTGAAGGGTTTGTTTCTACTAAACATGATGAGTATAACCGTTTAACAGTAATGGATTTGATTCCTGTCAAAGAAAATATTTTTCCTGTAGGACGATTAGATTATAATACTAGCGGTGTGCTTATATTAACTAATGATGGGGAGTTCGCTAACAATCTAATACATCCAAAACATAAAATAGAAAAAGAATATTCAGTTAAAATAACTGGATTACTAAGAAAAGAAACTTCAAGAGCATTATCACGTGGTATTGATTTAGGAGATTTTAAAACTCAACCAGCTAGAATCTTTAATGTTAAATATGATAATGCTAAAGAGAATACTTTTTTGAATATAATTATTACTGAAGGTAAGTATCATCAAGTAAAAAGGATGTTTGAAAAATTCGGTCATAAAGTAATCAAATTAAAGCGTGAACGCTTTGGTACTGTTACTTTAAAAGGCTTAAATCGTGGTGACTATCGCGTGTTAAAGATACATGAGATAAAGAAACTTTGGAATTTAAGTAATAATGGCTAGTATTTCGTAATCTTTTTTTGTAGAAAAATTAAAATAGTATGTTATAATATTAAAGGTTATGGGGGCAGATATGAAATATAGAAGTATCGCAATCGACGGTCCTGCTGGAGCTGGTAAATCTACAGTTGCGAAAAAATTAGCTGAAAAACTAAACTACGTATATATAGATACTGGGGCCATGTATCGAGCAACCACATATAAAGCAATCAGTTTACAAACTGATTTAGATAATCCCTATGCATTTGGCTTTTTGGATTATACTGAATTTGTTTTCAAATCAGGAGAGCTTTATATGGACGGAGTTAATATGACAGTCTTAAATCGCTTAAAAGAAGTAGCTGACAATGTTTCAAAGGTATCTAGTCATATACCAGTAAGAAATAAATTAGTCTCTTTGCAACAAGAAATAGCTAAGAAAAATAATGTGGTTATGGATGGAAGGGACATCGGGACTGTTGTCTTAAAAGATGCTGATTTAAAAGTATTCATGGTAGCTTCTGTAAAGATAAGAGCTTTGAGAAGATACGAAGAATTAAAGTCAATTGGAATGAATGTAACATTGGCAGAGTTAGAAGAGGATATTAAAAGGCGAGATGATTTAGATTCTAGTCGCGAATATAATCCGTTAAAACAAGCAAAAGATGCAATAGTAATCGATACTTCAAATATAAGCATAGATGAAGTTACCGATATATTATATAACAAATACAAGTTAAAGCTTAAAGGAGAAAGTTAGTATGGGAATGAGTAGCGAAACAAAATTGTACATCCCTAAAGTAAGAGAAATAGTTACAGGAACTGTAGTTAATGTAACTGATTCTGAGGTATTAGTTGATGTAGGATACACCTGTGAGGGAGTTATCTACAAGGAACATTTAACAAATAATAAAGATGAGAATCTTAAAGATTTGTTTAAGGTTGGAGATTCAATTAAGGTAAAAATTACACAGTTTAGACAAGGTGATGATTCTGATGTATTATTATTGTCAAGATTGGATATTTTAAGACAAGAAAAAATCGATCAATATAAAGATGATTTAGAAATAGATAAAGATGTTAGCTTTAAAGTAAAAAAAGCCGTTAAAGGCGGATTATTATTAGATTATCATGGTATAGAAGCTTTCTTACCTGAATCCTTAATTTCTTTAGGAAATGATACAAAAGAAAAAGAAGAATTAGTTGGGAAAACTATCAAAGCTAGAATTATTGAACTTGACAAAAAAGGTAGAAGAGACCGTATTATTGTAAATAGAAAACAATTACAATATGAAGAATTAAAAGCTAAACAAAAAGAAGAATTTGAATCTATTAATGAATCTGATGTCATAAAAGGAAAAGTGAAACGAATAGCTGAATTTGGAGCTTTTGTTTCATTAGGAGAATTCACTGAAGGATTATTACACATATCTGAAATCTCACATTATCATGTTAAAAAAGTAGAGGACTTCTTAGAAGTTGGACAAGATGTAGAAGTTAAAGTTATCAAGAAAAAAGGCAAAAAAATTAGCCTTTCTATGAAAGCATTACAAGAAACACCTTGGCATATTTTCCTTAAAAATCATAAAGTTGGCGATAAAGTAACTGGAACTATCGTTAGAAAAATGCAATACGGAATGTTAGTTGAAGTTGAACGCGAAGTTGTTGGTTTATTGAATAGATTTGATTATTCATGGAATCCAGAAGAAAATCTTGCGGGTAATGTAGAAGTTGGGGATCAATTAGAACTTAAAATTACAAGCATTAACAAATCAAAAGAACAGTTTACTTTATCTAAAAAACATTTAGAATACAATCCTTGGTCAGATTTAAAATTCAAAAAGGGTGAATTAGTTTCTGCGGAAGTTAAAAGAATTGAAGAAAAAAATGCATTCTTAGAAGTTGAAGGCGTTGAAGCTATAATGCCAATAGCTGAAGTATCTGTAGAACATATTAACCGCATTGAAGATGTTTTAAAAGTAAATCAAGTTGTCACAGCTGAAATTATTCAGTTTAACCCTAAGAAATGGTTGATGGTTTTATCTTTAAAAACAATACAAGAAAGAAAAAGTCGTGAAGCTTACGATAAACAATTAGATGAAAATGTAAGTTCAAATCAATCATTAGCTGATTTATTTAAAGAATTTAAAAAATAGAAATTTGGTGATAATATGTTGCCAGCAGTAGCTATTGTAGGTCGTCCAAACGTTGGTAAATCGACTTTGTTTAACCGTATAATCGGTGAACGCAAGTCAATAACTGATGATTTATCAGGAATAACAAGAGACCGCATATATGGAAAAGCTTCTTGGCTTAACAGACAATTTAGACTTATTGATACCGGGGGCATCGAGATCAGCGATGCACCTTTTTTAACTGAGATTAAAGCCCAAGCAGAAATAGCTATTGAAGAAAGCGACGTTATAATTCTAGCAGTTGATGGAAGAAGTGGCTTATTGCCAAACGATAAAGATGTCATGAATTTGTTATATAGATCAAATAAACCAATAATTGTAGCTGTAAACAAATTAGAAAGTCAAAAATATAGAGATAATATCTATGATTTTTATGAACTTGGAGCTTCATCTGTAGTGATGATTTCTTCAGCTCATGGACTTGGAATTGGAAATCTTTTAGATGAAGTCATTGCTTATTTACCTGAAGAGACAAAGGATAAATATGAAAGTGACGTTAGAAAAATATCTATTATAGGTAGACCAAATGTAGGAAAATCTTCTTTAACTAATGCAATACTTGGAACTGAACGCGTAATTGTCTCAAGTTTAAGTGGAACTACTACTGATTCAATCGATACTGAGTTTACAAGAGACTCTTTACATTATGTAGTAATAGACACCGCAGGTATGAAAAAACGCGGTAAAATCTATGAAAACGTTGATCGCTATGCAAACCTAAGAGCCATGCAGGCAATTGAAAGAAGCGATGTATGCCTTATAATGATAGACGCCGAAACTGGTATTCAAGCACAGGATAAACATATCGCAGGTTTTGCCCAAGAAAATCATAAAGCGATGATTTTAGTAGTTAATAAATGGGATACATTAAAAAAAGATGATCATACAATGAAAGAATGGGAAAAGAAAATAAGATCTGAATTTAGATTTTTAAGCTATGTTCCTATTGTATACCTATCTGCGAAAACAAAGGCGAGAATGAAAACTTTATTTCCAATGATAGAAAGAGTATATGAAAACTATAATCGCCGTGTATCTACTTCAGCTTTAAATGAAGTAATCCAAGAAGCGATGATTCTAAATCCACCTAAAGAACACAGACAAAAAATAGTTAGAGTTTATTACGCAACCCAAGTAAAGACAAAATGTCCAACAATTGTATTATTTGTTAATGACATAAATTGTATGCATTTTTCATATTACAGATATTTAGAAAACCGTTTAAGAGAACGTTTTGATTTTTTAGGCACAGCCATAAATTTGGTGCTTAGAAACCGAGAATAGTCCATATTTTGATAAAATATGGATTTTTTTATAATAAATCATGGAAATTTCGCTATATCACTTGCTTTTTATTAATAATTTGTCTATAATTTATATAACAAATATAAGGAGGATATAAATATGAACAAATCAGAATTAGTTGCTCGCATAGCTGATTTAGCTGAATTATCAAAAAAAGATGCAGAAAAAGCTTTAAACTCAACTGTTTTAGCAATCCAAGAAGCACTTGTAAAAGGTGAAAAAGTTGTTCTTACAGGATTTGGAACATTTGAAGTTAAACAAAGAAAGGCTAGAGTTGGTCACGACCCTAGAACTGGAGAAAAAATTCAAATTCCTGCATTAAACGCTCCTACATTTAAAGCTGGTAAGGTTTTAAAAGAAAAAGTACGTTAAGTAAACAAAAAAGGCTTGTTAGTAAGCCTTTTTTTTGTGTCAAAATATATAATTAAATATTATATATACCATAAGCTCCAAGAGCGTAAACTAAGAACGAAATAAAATTATTAATAAAATGAACTCCTATAGTAACGAAGATGTTTTTCTTGGCCTTGTAATAAATATAACCAAATACCATTCCCATTAAAATATATGGAATTGCTTGAATAAAATCCCCATAGGAAATAACATGCATTAAACCAAAAACAGATCCGCTTAAAATAATACCACCAATATAATTTGTTTTTGATTCAAAAAAATTATAAATAACTTTTCTAAATATTACTTCCTCAGCTATAGGAGTAAATATACAAAGAAGTGAAAAAAGAAGAATCAATTGAAAAGTATCAGGAGTAAATAAACTTTTAATTACCATTTCATTTTCTGAGGTGTCTGTAACTCCTAAAAAACTAAGAATATAAGACGCAATAACTAAAGCAGTCCATACCCCAATAAAACCTATAACAATAGTACCTATATGATTTGAGAAATCCTTTTTAAATCTTAAAGCATCATATTTGAAAGCCTTCCAATCGACAATTAAAAAGGCAATAGCACTTACCATAACAGGTAAAAGGCCTATTAACACATAGAAATAATGACTTTCATCAAATCCTATATTTACTTCATGATGAGTTGGATAAAAATCAATATTAGCTGTACTTCCCAAAAAGAAAGTTTCGCCATCAGCGATATTTTCTTTTTCTATAGTTAAGGTATATGAATTATTATCATCATCAGTTAATAAAATATCTACATAAACAATAGGCAATTCTATTCCGGTTTCATTCTTCATGATAGAAAAATATCTAAAAGTATATAGAGTTGTCCCGTCTAGATTATCATAAGTTCCAAAAGTAGGGTCACTAACAGATGTTATATTATCTAAAATCATATCTTTATCAGGATATTTGATATCAATATATACCTGAGATAAAAAAGTGAAAAGAATCATAGATAAGATATAAATCATTAATAAAATACCATTTCTTTTTTGTAAATTAATATCTTCATATAATTTATCAATACCCTTATTAGAATTGTAATTTGAAGAATTATAGTCTATTTCTTTATCAAACAAATCATCGTATTCGTTCATTTCTTCACCTCGCTATTAATTATTATAATATATATATGTGCTTTTGTATATAGTTAGATTTGATTTTTATTTACCGCTTTTAATTGACAAAACCTAGGTTTCAAGTATAATAGTTTATATGATAGGAATGGAGTGGTACCTTTGGCAAAAAAATCATTCGCAGTTATTGGAGTAGGCCGTTTTGGTCAAGCTTTAATTGAAGAATTGGTTAGTTTAGAAGCTAATGTTTTAGTAATAGACAAGAATTTTGAAAAAATAGAAAAAATCGCAAAACTAGTTACTAATGCGATTTGTTTAGATTCCACTGATATCGATGCTTTGAGAGAAATCAGCATTTCTTCATATGAAACTGTAATCGTAGCTACAGGAATGAATGTCGATAATTCTATTTTGACAACTTTAATCTTAGAGGACTTAGGTGTTAAAGAAATCTATGTTAAAGTACAATCAGAATACCATGCTAGAGTAGTAGAAAAACTTGGAGTAGATACAGAACACCTTATCTGGCCAGAACAAGCCACAGGTAAAAGATTAGCTAAGATACTTATTTCTGGCAATTTCTTAGAATACTTACAATTAGATAATCAATATAGTTTTATCTCTATTAATGTATCTAAAAAGATAATAGGGAAAAACTTGCTTGAATTAGATATTCGCAAAAAATTCGGCGTTAATATCGTGGCTATTAGAAGAAATGATAAAATCATAATTCCAAGCTCACAAACACCTTTTGAGGCTAAGGATGAAATATTATTAATTGGTAGAAATGATTTAATACATAAATTTACAACTTGGTTAAACGGTAGAAAATTAAAAAAATAGAAAAAGGTTAAGATTTCTTAATCTTTTTTTTCTGTTTAATAGGGAAAACATGCCAAATATATGGTAAAATTAAATAAGGTGTATACTATGAAAAAACTAATTATAGCTACGCAAAACAAAAATAAATTTCAAGAAATAAAAGCACTATTAGCTCCTTTAAATATTCAATGTCTTTCATTAAATGATTTAAATTGGAAAGAAGAGATTATTGAAGACGGTTTTAGTTTTTTTGAAAACGCCTTAAAAAAAGCTAAGACTATCGCTAAATTCTATAATCTTCCTACTTTAGGAGACGATTCTGGCCTTGTAGTTGAAGCTTTGCCAAATCTTTTAGGAGTAAAATCAAAGAGATTTTCTTCTGAAGGAACTATGAAGGCAAACAATGAAAAATTATTAAAACATTTAAAAAATATAACTAATAGAAAAGCATATTTTATATCGGAAATAGTCCTGTATTATCCAAATGATAAATATTATCATTATATAGGTAAAGTTTTTGGAGAAATTGCTTATGATTACAAAGGAAAAAACGGTTTTGGCTATGATCCCCTATTTATAGTAAAGGATATAAATAAACGAATGGCTGAATTAAATGAAGAAGAGAAAAATAAAATCAGTCATAGAGGAAAAGCCTTAAAAAAATTGATTGAGGATATTAAAAATGAAGTTGTTATTATTTAGCGATAATCATCGCGACAAAGAATCAGTTAAAAAAATAATAAAACAAAATAGAGGATTAGAACATTATATATCTTTAGGAGATTCAGAAATGAGAGAATATGAATTGACTGAACTTGGAATTTACGGTGTTAAGGGAAACAATCCCTTTGACCCCAACTTTCCTTTAAAACTAACATTGATTTTTGAAGGATTAAAGGTATTCTTAACACATGGACATCTTTACTCAGTTAAAATGGGACTTTCTAGACTACTTAATTATGGAAATTATAATGATATCGATATTATCTGTTTTGGGCATACTCATCAATATCTAGTTAAAGATATAAATGGTATATTGTTTATTAACCCTGGCTCTTTATCCACTAGAAGAATATTTTCTAAATCAAGTTACGCATTACTTGAAATAACTGAAAAAGAAATAAATGTAAAAATACTAAACATTAAAGGTGAAATCCTATTAGAATATACAAAGCCAAGAGGTAAAAATGGAGACAAAATTTGAAGCCTTAAAAAAAGAGAAAAAAACAGTTGAATTATTAAATCAACTAAAAATTCTTTTAAAAGAATCAAAAACGAATAAAAACTATTCTCTTGCATTAGATATATTTCTCTATGAAATAGAAATAATGCGCTTTTTAAGAATGCATGAAGAAGCTATTAATTTATTAGAAGAAGAATTAAAAAAAGATGAGTTTCAAACAAACGAACAGCGTACAAAACTATATGATGAATTAATAAAAACTCTCTTAAGAACTGAAGATTTTATGAAACTAGAATACGTTTTAATGCAAAGAGAAAGATTTTTAATTAACCCTCATCAAAAAGTAATGCAGAAATTTTACTATGCGGTTTGTTATGAAGGACTAGCGGAATATGAAAAAGCTATAGATAGCTTAAAAAGCATAAAAGATAATATTTCTTCAAGCAACTTAGTAAGTAAATATTTAAAATTATCAATGCTATATTTAAAACAAAAAGATTTAGAAAATGCAAAAAATAATTATTATCACGCAATTAAATTTGATGTTAAAAAAAGAAATCCTATATTTTATTTAGCTGAATCTGATATTCTCTATTTTGAAGGCGATTTTGAGAATGCATTAATTAAATATCAAGAATACTTTATTAAATCAAAAAATAAAAGAAGATATCTCGATAGATATATCTTAATTAATATTAAATTGGATCGTCTAGATGAAGCTTGGAAATTTTATCAGAAATATTTACCAACGATGTTAAACATTCTATCTAAAAACTACCGGCTAGTATTTTATGTGGCTGCTTTAGAATTAGCTCGTCTTTTAAAAAACCAACAAGAAATAGAAAAACTTGAGTATTTAATTGAAGAGTTAAAACCAGTCCCACCAAAATTAGACCAGTTTGATTCAGTATATAGATTATTATCAATAGCTTTTCAAGATAAACATTTCAAAAAACCTAGAGATATTATCTTACATCTATTTAGAGCTATGGATTCTATATATTCCTTTCAAAAGCTTTTATATATAATCCCTAATGAAGATAGATTTATATTTTACCATTATCAAAAGGGGCTATTATTAGAAAAAGACATCAATCCCCTTCACTTATCCGAAACTGTAATAGAAGAGGCTATTAATGATAAACTAAGTTCTGAACTATATACATATGATGATTTAATTAAATATACTAGAAGTATCTATAAGACTCGAGATACTAAATATGTTTATATAAACAAAATCGAGCGAAAAAACGAATTAAATCAATTCATAGTTTATAGTGATAAAATAGAGCAGTTTGATACTGAACAGAAATTAGTTTTACTAGCTTCTGAAATTTTAAAGAAATTATTAAGGGATTTTGATAATAATTTCATCTTTAAAGAAGCTCTAGATCAATATAAGATACTGATTGAAAAACAAAATAATGGGTTTATTAAAATAGATAATAATATAGTCCACTTTTTAAACCAACATTCTAAGAAAATCATTGGTGTTTCTCAAGAGTATCTAGCATTTGTGAATTTTCAAAAAATGATAAAAGAAGAGATATTTATTGATGATTTTTTAAATACTGAAGAACTAGATTTGCATCTTGTAAATAATAATAAAACCATTCATTTAGATATCATCTCTTCAGATTTTACGATCTATGCATATATAAAAGAAGTAAAATCAAAAGAAGAATCCTTGTATATCAATCCACTACTTAAAATTGGTGATGAACATCAATTATTATTTGATAATAAAGAGATTGATTCAAAAACTATCTTTATGCTTGATATTAGAAATTATTTTGATTATTTAAAAGATTATAATTATCTAAATTATAAGGATAAATTAGATTCAATATACGAGTTTTTAAAATTAACTGCGAGACAACACTTAGATAAGATATATTTTTCAAACTATTCTAAATTTTATCTTTTGATAAATAACACAGATAAAAGAGTAATTAATAGAATTTCTGATTCTATTATCAAAAAATTCGAAGAACTAGACATCAGAATTTCTATAGTTATAATTAAGAATACTCTTACACAAGATATTTTATATAAACTCCTTTATTTAGACGCCTTAACTTCAGATTCAAATAAAGTCGTTTACGATAATAAAAATATCCGTTATAACCAAGAACTATCTAAAACTATTTTGATTAATATAAACCATTTTCTAGATAAAAAACTTGTTCCTTTGTCATTTATAAGCTATAACAACTGGGAAAATAATATAGAATCAATGTACAAAGTAAAAATTGCATATGAAGCGATGCTTGGTGAAGAAAACAGTTTAAAAAGGGTATTAATTTCTTCAAATTTAGAAGAAGAGTGGGATATGTTAATAACTAATTCTTTGATTAAAAGTATTAAACAGAAAACAATAGTCAAACAATTCGTTTTAACCTTATCTTCAACTACTATTAATAATAAAAACTATCTAAACCGCATATTGAAAAAGATAAGAGAGTATAATATTATCTTGAGAATTAACTTAGAAGAAACAATTGATTTAGAAATAATTAAATTAATAAAAGATAAAAGTGTAAGTTTATTAGGATTTAATATTTCATCTAAGTTAAATATTAAAGATATCGATTTACTTAAAAATTTCGATTATCTTTGTTTAGACACGGTTTTAATCCAAAATAAATACCTCAAGAAATTTTTAAAACTTATTGATAATACGAAAATCATATATATTTTAGATCATAAAAATAATACAGTTAAAAAATCTGAATTAATAGCTTTTGATATTAAATATTTAATTGGTAATATATCAACTATATATGATAACGTTAACGCATTATAATTTTAAGTTATAGTTTTAGGTATATGCTATAATATGGAGAAGTTAAAGATACAGGAGTGTTTACAATGAGAAACGATTGGTGGAAGTATACAAATATATATCAAGTTACATTAAAAAGCTTTTATGATGGAAATAATGATGGTTTAGGAGATATTCCTGGATTAACAATGAAGCTTGATTACATAAAAGATATTGGATGTGACACAATTTGGATATCACCTCATTACGAATCACCTATGGATGATAATGGATATGATGTAAGTGATTATTATAAGGTTTCAAAGGATTTTGGAACTTTGAAGGATTTTAAAAATCTAATAAAAAAAGCACATGAACTAGATATAAAAATAATCTGTGATTTAGTCTTAAATCACACTTCAGATGAACATCCTTGGTTTAAAATTGCTTCTAATCCAAATCATCCTAAATACAAAAAATATCATAATTATTATATTTGGCAAAAACCAAAATATAATGATAAATCAGAAAGAATACCACCTACAAGGTGGTTGAGTTGGTTTGGAGGCCCTGCTTGGGATTATATTCAAGAAGTAGATGAATATTACTTGCATATTTTTTCTAAAAAAATGCCGGATTTAAACTGGCGAAACAAAGATGTAAGACAGGAAATGAAAAAAATTATTAAATTTTGGATAGAAAATGGAGTTGATGGTTTTAGAATTGATGCTGCTAATCATCTAGAAAAGGATTGGGATTTTATTGATGATTATCCTGGATATAATCACTTTTCTGGATTAGAAAAACATCACGAATATATAAAAGAATTAGCTGAAGAATTATTTATTCCGAATGACCTATTAATTATAGGAGAATCAGGTGGAGCTACTAAATCTCAAGCTTTAAAATATGTGGGTTATGATTCCCATGAGTTTAATCTTTTGATACATTTTGGTCATGTTTGGGCTGATACTGATGACTCAAACGGTATATTCTTAGGAAAATGGGGTAAAGGAAAACTTAGAGTAGATGAAATCAAGAAGAGTTTCAATCATTGGTATAATATATTAGATGGATTGGGATGGAATTTAATATATTGGCATAACCACGATCACCCTAGAATTGTAAGCCATTATGGTAATGATTCTAAATATCGTGTTTTATCCGCGAAAATGCTTGCGATAACTTTGTATTTCATGCCTGGAACTAGTATTACCTATCAAGGAGAAGAAATAGGCATGACAAATGTTTTGTATAATAATCTAGAATCTTTTAGAGATGTGGAAGTTTTTACTGAATATAATAATTTTATCAAAAGAGGAGCCAAAAAAGAAGACGCTATAAAAACACTTAGAGATAGGTCGAGAGATAGCGCAAGAAGCCCTATGCAGTGGAACTCTTCTAAATACGCTGGCTTTTCAACTGTTAAACCTTGGATGGAAGTTAATTATAATTATCAAATAATCAATGTAGAAAATGATTTAAATAATCCTAGTTCTATTCTTAATACCTATAAATTTATTTTAAAACAGAGAAAATTAGACAAGGAAAATATTATCTTTGGTAGTGTATCTTTTATTGATATTGATAATAGAGAACATTTTTCTTATATAAATAAGGGTAAAGACAAAGCATATCTAGTAATGAGTAATTTTACAAGTCTAGATGTTTTTGTATCATTAAAGGATATAGATTTAACTGGATATAAGTATTTTTATGGTAATGGTTATGAAGTTCCTTTAAAAAATAATTTTTTATTAAAACCTTACAAGGCTTATGTTTATGTTAAAGATATTTTATAATAATTATTACAATATTTATGAAAATTTAAATCTCTTTTAATATTGTTATAACTGTGATAAAATATTATTAATTGAGAGTTAGGTGAACAATATGAAAAGGACTGAATTTCGTGAAAAAATAGTACAATTATTGTATATTTTTTCTGTTGGTGGAGACTATTTAAAAGAAAATTTTACCGATGAAATTATTGAAAGATATAATGACATTTTAAAAAAAATAGATGAAATAGATAAAATTATCAGCGATAATTTAACAGGATATACAATAGATAGATTAAATTACGTGGATTTAGCTATAATTAGAAACTCTGTTTATGAAATGGTATATACATCTATACCTGATACTATCTCTATTAATGAAGCTATTAATTTAACTAAAAAGTTATCTAATCTAGATGATGATTCTCAAAAGCGGTTTAATAATAAGTTATTAGATAATATTAGGAAAAGTTTGGAGAAATAATGGAAAGAATTTATTTAACAGTTACAGCTTTAAATAGATATTTAAAATACCGTTTTGACCAAGATGATAACTTGCAGAAAATTTTATTGAAAGCTGAAATTTCAAATTTTAAACGCCATAGTAGAGGACATCTATACTTAACTCTTAAAGATGATAAGAGTCAAGTAAGCGCAATTATGTTTGCGTCAAATACAAAATCATTAAATTTTAATCCTAAAGATGGAGATAAGGTTATAATTGAAGGCAATGTATCTGTTTATGAGCCCTATGGAACTTATCAAATATATATAAACAAAATGGATTTAGATGGAGTAGGGAACCTCTATTTAGCTTATGAAAAATTAAAGGCTAAATTAGAAGAAATGGGTATGTTTAAAGAAGAACATAAAATGCCTATTCCAAAATACCCTAAAGTCATTGGAGTTGTGACTAGCCCTACAGGAGCGGCTATTAGAGATATTATTAATATTATAAATATCAGATACCCTCTTGTAAAAATAATCATTTATCCTGCATTAGTCCAAGGAGTTAATGCCAAAGAATCAATTTCTAAACAAATCAATTTAGCTAATAAAGATAATTTAGTTGATGTTTTAATAATTGGACGTGGTGGTGGATCTATTGAAGATCTTTGGGGGTTTAATGAAGAGATAGTCGCTAGAAGTATTTATGCATCGAAAATTCCTATTATATCAGCAGTTGGACATGAAACGGATTTTACGATAGCTGATTTTGTAAGTGACGTAAGAGCTTCAACTCCTTCACACGCAGCTGAACTCGCAGTTCCAAGCAAAAAAGATATATACAAAATTTTAGATAATAATATTAGAAGAATGGAAGTATTGTTAAATCAATATATAGAATCGAAAGCCAAACATTTTAGCCAAATAATTGAAAACAATTATTTTAAAAATCCAAGTAAGATATTTGAAAATAAAAAACTATCGATGATTTATCTTGAAGAAAGATTAAATGCATATCAACCTAGAAAACAAATTGAAAGCTATAAGAATACAATAACAAATAATAATAGACGTTTAAATCAAGCGATTATTTCTATTTTAAACGAATCTAGAAATAACTTCATTCGCTTAAATGAAAAACTAGATTTAGTTAATCCTTTAAGCATTATGAAAAAAGGTTATACTATTGTAAAACAAGATGATGTTATTAAAAACTCTATCAATGATGTTTCAGTTGACAAAAAAATAACAGTGAGTTTCTATGATGGAGAATTAGATTGTAACGTATTAAAGAAAAGAGTGAGAAAATGAAAGAATTAACTTTTGAAGAAAAGATGAAAGAATTAGAGGAGCTAATTAAAAAACTTGAATCTGGAGATAACTCTTTAGATGAATCAGTTAAACTATACAAAAAAGGTATTACTTTAGCTAAAGAATGCCATCAAGAATTAGAAGAAGCAGAGAAAGCTATTCTTGAATTAAGAACTGAAAACGGCTTAGAAGAATTTAATAAATAAATGGTGATATGATGAATTTACTTGAGATACAGAGCCCAGAATTCATAAAAAAACTAAGTATTGAAGAATTAAACGAATTAGCTTGTGAAATTCGTAGTTTTTTGATAGAAAACATTTCTAAAACTGGTGGACATTTAAGTCCTAATTTAGGAGTGGTTGAACTTACTATAGCATTGCATAAGGTATTTGATTCTCCTAAAGATAAATTTATCTTTGATGTGGGACATCAAACTTATGTACATAAAATATTAACTGGAAGAGCTAAATACTTTTCAACCTTAAGAAAATTTAATGGCCTTTCAGGATATCAAAAACGCTCTGAATCAATTCATGATGTGTGGGAAGCAGGTCACTCTTCAACCGCAATAGCAGCTCTAGCTGGTTTTGAAACTGCAAGAGTAGCTTCAGGTGAAAAAAACCGCAATATAGCTATCGTTGGAGATGGCTCGCTGAATTCAGGACTAGCTTATGAAGCTCTTAATTATCTAGGACATTGCAAAGGCTTAGCGCCAATTATTATCTTAAATGATAATGAAATGAGTATTTCTAAAAATGTTGGTAGAATGTCAAAACTTTTAAACAATCTTAGATCTTCTAAGATGTATCTAAGAGCCACAAAATCAAAAGCTAGATTCCCTAAATTTTTATATAACTTAAAGGTTAGATTATCTAATATGATTAGAGGCTTTGCTAATAATATTTCCTTATTTGATCAATTTGGGTATTCTTATTATGGACCAATCGATGGACATGATATAAAAACATTGATTAAATTTTTAACTATTGCGAAAAGAAAATCTCAACCAATTGTTATTCATATAGTTACGAAAAAAGGTAAAGGTTATTTACCAGCTGAAGAAGATAATTTAGGTGCTTGGCATGGAGTTGGACCATTTGATATAAAAACAGGTGAATTCTTAAACAAAATACCAGAAAACATGGCTTCTTGGAGTAGTATATTTAGTGAATTGATTGAAGATTACGCAAAGAATAATGATAACTTCAGAGTCATTATTCCCGCTATGATTTATGGGTCAAGCCTTTTAGAATTTGAAAAAAAATACCCTGATAGAATCATTGATGTAGGTATTTGTGAGTCATTCTCAGTATGTTTTTCAGCTGCTTTAGCTTTAAATAATATGCAGATATATATTCCTATTTATTCATCTTTCCTACAAAGAGCTTATGATCAAATATTACATGACCTTGCAAGGCAAGACATTAAAGTTGTCTTTGGAATTGACAGATCTGGAATTGTAGGAGGCGATGGTGAAACTCACCAAGGCCTTTATGATATCGCTTATTTACGCCATATACCAAACATTGAAATAGTTCAACCTTCTAATATGTTAGAAGCTAAACAATTGCTTGATTACGCATTTAATTATGCGCGTCACAGTGTAGCTATACGCTATGCTAGAGGCAATACTTTACGTCAAGATTTAATTGAAACTTCTAAGATTACTAAACCTTTGTGGCATGAATTTAATCAAAATGCAAAAGTTAATCTAATAGCTTATGGAGATAATTTCCAAAGGATGAAATCTTATATATTTAAAAATAAACTTCCTGTTAATCTATATAATGCTCTATTTATTAAACCTTTAGATGAAGAGACAGTTTCCAAAATTCTTAAATCTAGTTTGCCTACCTATGTTTTAGAAGATGTAACTTATATTTCAGGACTAGGGTCAGCTATATTTGAATTCGCACAAAAGAATGACTTACCTGTATCTAAATTAAGAATCATTGGTCTACCTGATGAATTTATCCAACAGGGAAGCAAAGAAGAAATATACGAAAAATACGGATTATCAACTGAACAAATTATCAATAAAATTCTCTAATTTGGGGTGAGACAGTTTGTTAAAACATTTAAGCATTAAAAATTATGCGATAATTGATAAATTAGAATTAGACCTATATAATGGTATGACTGTTTTAACTGGTGAAACAGGTGCTGGTAAAAGTATAATCGTAGATGCTATTTTATTATTATTAGGTGAAAGAGCTTCTAAAGAAATGATTTCTTCTTCTAAAAACAGCGCAGAAGTTATCGGAACATTTGTTTTAGATAATAGAAAAATTAAAAATATTTTGAAAAAGTATGAAATTGATTTTGATGAAGAAATTGTAATTTCAAGAATTATATCTAAGGATAATCGCAATATTATTAAGATTAATAATCAAAACACATCGATTAAAGTTTTAAAAGAATTAGCTCTATATTTAGCTGATATTCATTCTCAATTTGATACATCTAAATTAATAAACCCTGAAAATTATTTATCATTGGTAGATAATTTTCGCAAAGAAAAAACAAAGACATATATATCAGATTACAAAGATAGTCTTAATAATTATAAAAAAGAACTATCTAATTATTACAAATTATTACAAGAAAAAGAAGATACATTGGCTCAACTTGATCTCTATCAATTTCAATTAAATGAACTAAGTAATTTATGCCTTGAATTAGATGAAGAAGAATCTTTAAATGAAAAGATTAATCTTCTAGAAAACGTTGATAAGATAAACACAGTCTTAGAAACATTTAATTCCAGCATGAATGAGGGAGAATTATTGGATAGAATCTATATGCTTAAAAATGATTTAGATTCAATCTCTGCTACATCTTCAGATTTTAAATCTCTTTCAGAGAGATTAAACGATGTTTACTATGAATTAAGTGATATTCAACAATCACTTACGGACAAATTAGAAAATTTGGAATATAATCAAGCTGATTACGATGAGTTAATAATTAGATTAAATTCTTTAGAAAAAATAAAATCAAAATACAATAAATCGATTAAGGAATTAATTAAATATCAAGCTTTTCTCGAAGAAGAAGTTGAAAAAGCTAATAATTATGATGAAATAATCTTAGAACAACATACCCTAGTAAAACAAAAATATGAGCAATTATTAAGTGATGCTTTAAAATTGAGAAGCTTTAGAAAAGATCTCGCAAAAAAAATCACGAAAGAGATTAAAGAAACCCTTCGTGATTTGGTTATTTTAAACGCTGATTTTGAAATTCGTTTTGATGAAGCGCTACCTAAAGACGAATTAGATGATTCATTGTTTAAAGAAAACGGTATTGATAGGATAGACTTCTATATATCAACTAATTTAGGCCAACCATTAAAACCATTATCAAAAACCGCTTCTGGTGGGGAAATGAGCAGAGTGATGTTAGCCTTTAAATCTATTTTTGTTAGGAGTAACCAAATTTCTACAATTATATTTGATGAGATTGATACAGGAATTAGTGGTTATATTGCAAAACAAATCGCAAATAAGATTCAAGAAATAGCTAAAATATGCCAAGTAATATCTATTACTCATATTCCTCAAGTAGTAGCCACAGGAACTCATCATATTTCAGTTAAGAAAAAAATAATTGATAATTCCACTAAAATAACTGTATCCTATTTGAATTATGAAGAAAGAGTTCTAGAAATAGCTAAAATGATAAGTACTGGTAAAATAAGTGAAGCTTCTATTGAAAGTGCTAAGGAATTACTAATTTCAGGATAAAAAAAAGATGATTTTTAAAAAGTCATCTTTTTATTATCCTTCTAATACATTAATAGCTCCAATAATAGCTGATATAAATAATCCTAGAATCATTCCTAACGCAAGGATTAAAATAATGATTCTACCAACTCTACTCTTTGTTGGATTGAAGGCTCTTCCTTCAATATTTCCTTCATATTGGTTGCTCTTTTTTGGTTTGCGTACTTTAGACTTTGCCATAGTTTTCACTCCTAAATATTTATCACTCAATATATTATAAACTAAATAGCTTGAAAAATAAAGTGTTAATTTTAGGTTCTGTAATTTTTTAAGTAATCAATAACCTCTTGAGTTAAATGATTAGGGGTTGAAGCCCCACTTGATACAGAAACTACTTTAACATTTTCTAAGTCTTTAGAACTAATATCCTTAACAGTTTCAATTTGAATTGTTTTAGTCTTTGTGATTGTCTCACTTATAATAGCTAAATTCCTCGTGTTATTACTTCTAGGATCGCCGACTATATAACAGAGGTCAACTCCTTTGTTATATTTGATAATAGCCGATTGTCTCAGGCTAGTCGCATTACATATTTCTTCAGAAACTACAGTGTTTGGATATTGTTTAATTATTTTATCTATTAAATCTTTTATTTCAAATTTGCTAAAAGTTGTTTGATTGGTAACGAATATAGGCATTTTAATATCATTAGGAATGTCATTAGAAACTTCAATTAAACTTATATTATTTGATAATGAAATAGCCGCAATCGCCTCTGGATGATTGTGTTTCCCTATATAGAAAATATAATAACCTTTATTAGAATATTCCTTAATCAATGAAAAAGTTGTTTCTACATCTTCACAAGTCGCGTCAATAAAAGGAATATTCTTTTCAATTAATTTTTGTTTTACCTTAGGATTTGTACCATGAGCACTTAAAACAACAGTTCCTTCTTCAATGTCATCAATTAATTCTATACGAGATTTAAAACGGTCATCTAAAGTAATGATTCCCATATCATTCAGCTCTTCAATAACGTATTTATTATGTACAATATATCCTAATATATATATAGGTTTTACTACACTTGGGTCGTTAAATGCATTTTTAACCGCATTAACCGCTTTTACAACGCCTTTACAATAACCTCTTGGAGCTATGCTTATTACTTTCATGGTAACCTCTTTTGTTTTACATTTGTTATTTTATATTATATAATATTAAGTAGATTTTTACAAAGGGATTGATTGAGATGGATTTTAATAATGAACATATAAACAAAGCATTGAAAGCTATGGGGTTTACTGAACTTACTGATGTTCAAAAACGCGTGATTCCTTTGCTTGAGAAAAATAAAGATTGTATAGTAGAAGCTAACACGGGTTCAGGTAAAACCCATGCTTTTTTATTGCCTATTTTTGATAAATTAAATATTGATGAAAAATCAGTTCAAGCTTTAATTATCGCTCCAACTAGAGATTTAGCTAATCAAATATATCAATTTTCTTTAGAGGTTGCCTCATATTTTGATAAATCAATTCAAATTGATTTATTTATAGGAGGAGTTGACCGTATTCAAAAAATGGAATCTTTAAGAAAAAGACAACCTCTTATTGCCATAGGCACTCCAGGTAGGATTTATGATTTAGTCATCAAAGAAAATCTTTTAAAAGCATATACTTCAAAGTATTTTATAATAGATGAAGCCGATATGACTTTAGAACAGAATTTTCAAGAAGAACTTGAAGGTTTATTTAATATAATTCAAAAAGATTCTACTAAAGCGGTATTTTCTGCGACAATACCTAAGCACTTAAAACTCTTTTTGAAAAAATATCTATATAAACCGGAAATTATTTCAATTCATCCAAATAATATTTCTAGTAAAAACATTGAACATTTCTTTATAAAAACTAAAGAACAAGATAGATTCATTGGTCTAAAAAAAATAATTTCCGCTATTAATCCTTATTTAGCAGTAATCTTTTGTAATACAAAAGAATCTTCTGAATTAGTATATAATTGGATGAAAGAAAATAATCATAATGTTGTCTTAATTCATGGAGGTTTAGATTACCGAAAAAGAAAACAGCTTTTTAAAAGAATTAATCGCTTAGAATTTGAGTATATAGTCGCAACAGATATTTTTAGTCGCGGAATTGACGTTGTAGGAATAAGTCATATTATAAACTACGAATTGCCAAGAAGAATAGATTTTTATATCCATAGAACTGGTAGAACTGGAAGAATGGATTTTTCTGGAATGGCTATTTCGTTATATGAATTTGATGATAATAAATATTTAGATAGATTAGAATCTAAAGGAATTAAAAGCGTTTATAAAACAATTGTTAATAATGAATTTAAAGATGCAGTTGTAAGAAATAGTAGGCGTAGTCGAGAATGGAAAGAAAATGAACTCGATTATCAAGCTAAACGAAAAGTTAAAAGGCCTAAAAAAATTAAACCCGGTTATAAAAAGAAATATAAAAAAGCTGTAGAAGAAGAGAAAAAGAAAATAGCTAAAAAGAGGTACTAATATGGGATTAAATGTTGTTTTATATCAACCTGAAATACCACAAAACACAGGTAATATAATGCGTACTTGTATAGGTACTAATGTAAAGTTACATTTAATTAAACCATTAGGCTTTAAATTAGATCCTAAATATATAAAACGTTACGCAGTTAATTATTTAGAACACGCAAATTATTCTGTTTATGAAAATTATGAAGATTTTTTAACTAAAAATACAGGTGAATTTTATTTTCTAACAAGATATGGAAAACATACTCCAAAAGAATTTGATTTTAGTAATCAAAATAAAGAAATATATTTAATATTTGGACGTGAATCTACAGGGATTCCTAAAAAAATACTGAGAGAAAATCTTGATAGATGTATTAGATTGCCTTCAACTGATAAGATCCGCAGTCTTAATTTATCTAATACAGTAGCTATAATGATATATGAAGTTTTAGGCCAACAAGATTATCCTGGACTATCTAAAGTTGAACCAGAATCTTTAAAGGGTGAAGATTGGTTGCTATATTAAAGCGAGGTAATTAAATTGTATAATAAAAATAAAGTAACATTACATAGTTATAAACATGACCAAACCTTACACCGTGTATGGAAAAGTGAAACTATCCTTGAAGAAAATGACGATGTAATAATCGTCGCTAATAAACAGACAAAAGTAGTTGAATCTAACGGTAGATTTTGGTATACAAAAGAACCTTCTGTATCTTTTTTGTTTAAGAAACATTGGTATAATGTTATCGCTATTTTTAAAGATAATACTATTAACTATTACTGTAATTTAAGCAGTCCAATCTTAAAAGATGATGAGGCTTTAAAATACATAGATTATGATTTAGACATTAAAGTTGATAAAAACTTTAATTATACTATCTTAGACAGGAATGAATATAAGCGAAATCAAAAAATTATGAATTATCCCGATAAAATAAAACAGATATTATTAGCTGAAATGCAGGATTTGATAAACAGAATAGAATCTAGGGAATTTCCCTTTCAAAAAGAAATTGTTAAAATGTGGTATAATAAATATTTAAATTTAGAAAAAAAAAATAAGAAAAAATAACAACCTTATTTTTTCCTAAGATTTAATAAATAACAATATCCAATAAAATCTATTAAATTAACAATAATTTATCGTATAAACCAAGAGATTAGTTTTGTAATTAATCTCTTTTTATGTTATAATTTTTAAATGAGGAAGTGATACAATGGAATTAATTTACCGCGTAAAAAAGCCTGAAACTATTCATCGCTTTATGCAAGAAAACAATATTCCCTCTAAGATATTAGAGTTAGAGAATAATAGACCAAAAATAGAAGTAAACAATAAGAGTAAGTCAAGAAAAGATACAGTTAAAAAAAATGAAAAGATACATTTTTTTGTTAAAGATGAACCATTAGAAAAAAATATCAAGCCTGAAAATATAAAACTTGATATTGTATATGAAGATAATTATCTCATGATAATTAATAAACCTGCAAATATGCAGATGATGATCAGTAAATCCCATAAAACAGGGACGTTAGCTAATGCACTTAACTATTATTATATGAAAAATAATATAAGTGCAAAAATACATTTTGTAACAAAACTTGATAGAGAAGCTTCTGGACTAATTGTAGTTGCGAAACATAAGTTTATTAAATATTTATTAAGTAAACAAGCAAATAACTCAATAACTTATTATCTAAAAGCTATAGTAGAGGGAAAATTAGAATTAAAAGAAAGCACTATACCTTTACCGATTTCAAGAATTGAGGGCTCAATTAAAAGAGAAATTTCTGAAGAAGGAACTAATTGTTTTACTAATTATCGCGTAATTGAAGAAAAAGAAAATTATTCTGTAGTTGATATTTGGATTAAAGATAAATTAGCACATCAAATAAGAGTGCATTTCGCATACTTTTTCTGCCCTATTGTAGGAGATAAACTATATGGCAATAAGACCAATGAACTCTTAATGCTTTATTGTAATAAAATTGATTTTGTTCATCCCATTACTGAAGAAAATATTCATTTTGAAATTGATCACCCTGATTATTTTCAAGCATATTTAGATAAAAAATAAATAAGCTTGCCTAAAAAAAAAGGCAAGTTTTTAATTTGCCCTTTATTTTATATAATTTAATAATAATTCAAAAGTATTTTCAATAGCTAATACATGTGTTCTTTCCATACCGTGAGATGCATGAACTCCAGGGCCAATTAAAGCTCCCTTAATATCACTCCCTCCGCGATAAGCAGCAGATACATCAGAACCATAATATGGATAGATGTCAGTTGCGAAATCAATTTTATTCTTCTTAGAAATATCAACTAAAGTATTGATAATATCAAAATCATATGGACCACTAGAATCCTTACAACAAATAGATACTTGATGCTCAGTACAACTTAGATCTTCACCAATACAACCCATATCTACCGCTATAAGCTCATCAACTGAAGGAATAAAAGAAGCACCATGACCTACCTCTTCATAAGTAGAAATAATCACTTTTATGTTATATTTTGGTTTTATTGACAAATCATGTATTTGTTTCAAAAGCCCAAAAATAATAGCCACAGAAATTTTATCATCTAAGAACCTGCTTTTTATAAAACCTGATTTAGTTATAGTTGTTTTAGGATCGAAGAAAACAAAATCTCCAGGAGCTATTCCAAGTTTTAAAACATCATCTTTAGATGAAACAATCTCATCGATTCTAATTATCATATTTTCAGGGTTTCTTTGTTTAGTTGAAGCATCTTTAAATACATGAGTTGCAGGACTAGTAGAAAGAAATGTTCCCGTATATAGTGATCCATTTCTAGCCCTAATAGTACAATATTCTCCATCTAAAGTAGGCCAAATAGGTCCTCCTATAGGAGTGAACTTCAAAGTACCATCACCATTTATGCTTCTAATCATCGCACCTAAAGTATCAACGTGACCAGATACTCCTAATGTATAATCTGTTTTTCCTTCGATTTCGATGATTAAATTTCCCTTTTTAGTGAGATAATTTTTATAATCATAGGAATCGACTATCTTTTTTAAATGGTTAATAACATCTTTTGTAAAACCACTTGGAGAAGGAATTTGAAGTATTGTTTTTGCAAAATCTAAAATATAGTTTGTGTATTCTTTCATAAAATCACCCAAGGGTATTATATCATATCTTAGTTTCTCACAAATAGGATAATTGCTTTTATTTATTTTTTTTTATGTTAAAATATATTAGTAAGGAAGTGATAGAATGGTTGTTGTATTTGGCGGGGCTTTCAATCCACCTACTATTGCACATAAAGAGATTTATTTTCATATTAAAAAATCAATTGAATTCTCCCATTTTATTTATCTGCCCGTATCTAATTTATATACAAAATCATCTTTAATATCAAATATGCATAGGCTTCGAATGTTAGAATTATTAGTTAAAGAATTAGATAATGCCTCTGTATCTTCATTGGAATTAGATGACAGTCAATTCTTAGGTACATATGTAAGTTTAAAAAGAATACAGAAAAAATATAATGAAGAAGTAGCTTTCGTTATCGGAGCTGATAATTTAAATAATCTTCATAATTGGAAACACGCTAAAAGCTTATTAAAAGAATTTAAATTTATTGTGATTAATCGCAATAAACTAGATATTTTAGAATTTATCAGAAACAATTCTTTTTTAGAAGAATATATAGATAATTTTATTATCTTGCCAAAATTTAATATGAATGTTTCATCAACTATATTTCGTGAAACATTTAACCCTGAATATGTAACTGATTCTATATTTGAATATATTATGCAACAAAATTTATATTGAGGTAAATCTATGAAAAATGGAATGTTAAAAGTTTCCTTAATTAGCCCAAAACTAGAGGTTGGAAACCCAAAATCAAATGTAAAAGAAATGATTCAATCATTAAAAGAAAACCGCAGTATGATAGCTGTATTTCCTGAACTTGGAATTACAGGTTATTCATGTGGAGATTTATTTTTTCAAAAAAGTCTTTTTGATGATACATTAGATTCTTTATCTTATTTATTAAAAAATAACCCTTTTAAAGGTGTGATAATTCTTGGGGCTCCTTTAATTGTAGAAGGAATGGTTTTAAATACAGCCTTGGTTATTCAAAACGATAAAATTCTAGGTGTTGTACCTAAATTTTATCTACCAAATACCAAAGAATATTATGAAAAACGCTGGTTTAAAAGTGGCTTTGATGTTGTAAGTCACATTAAAGAAGTAGATTTATTGGGACAAAATGTTCCTTTTGGAAATTTAATGTTTTTTGATAAAGACATTCGTTTTGGAATTGAAATTTGTGAAGATATGTGGGCTACTATTACTCCAGGGAATCTTTTGAGTGTAAATGGAGCTAACATTATCTTTAATATTTCTGCTTCTAATGAAACACTTGGGAAAGATAAAATACGAAAAAATGCTGTTTTAGAGCATTCTCGTAAAAACTGCGGAATCTATGTTTATTGTTCCGCTGGAGCTTCAGAATCTAGTTCAGAAACAGTATTTTCAGGACATAATATTGTTGGTAATAATGCTAGATTAATTAAAGAAACTAACCTCTTTTCCTTAGAAACCGAAATTATGTATGTGGACTTAGATATCTTGAGGTTAGAACATGAAAGAAGAAATAATTCTTCATTTAGAGACTCTATTTTAAAATACACCTATAAATATCAAAATGTACCCATTAAAATTATAGAGCCTGATTCTTATGAATTTGAATCGAAGATTAATCCCCTTCCATATGTTCCAACTAAAAACATAGAAGAAGATTTTAATAAAATTAGATCTATTCAGGAATTTGGACTCGCTAAAAGAATGAAACACATTGGAATAAAAAATCTTGTCATAGGAGTAAGTGGAGGATTGGATTCTTCTCTAGCTTTGTTAGTGGCTTGTCTTACATTTGATCACTTGGGTATTGACAGAAAAGGTATTTTAGCTTATACAATGCCAGGATTGCATACATCTAGTAGAACTAACAAAAACGCTAAGAAATTAATGGAATTATTAGGTGTAACGCATGAAGAAATAGATATCAAAAATCATGTTTTAGATCATTTAGAATTAATAAAACATGATAAATTTACTCAAGATATCACCTATGAAAACACTCAAGCTAGAGCTAGAACTATGGTTTTAATGAATTTAGCTAATAAGAATAGCGCTATAGTTTTAGGAACTGGTGATTTATCTGAAATAGCTCTTGGATGGTCTACTTATAATGGAGACCAAATGTCTATGTATAATGTAAATGGCGGAATACCTAAGACTGTAGTAAAATTTATGATAAAATCATACGCTGATTTTATTTTTAAAGGTGAAACTTCTAAAGTATTATATGATATTATTAACACCCCAATCACTCCAGAATTAGCTAACAATCAAGAAACAGAAAATATAATTGGAAAATATGAAGTAAATGACTTTATCCTTTACCGCTTTTTAAACTGCGGTGATGATGAAGAAAGAATTAAATTTTTCTTAAACAAAACTTTTGATTTAACCGAAAAAGAAATTAATGAATATGTTAAAAACTTTTTTAAACGGTTTTATTCCCAACAATTTAAAAGAACAGCTAGCCCTGATTCCCCTAAAGTATTCGATTATGCCTTATCACCTAGAAGCGACTGGCGAATGCCTTCAGACATAAAAAGATCATGAAAAAGGTTATTGTTGGGTTAAGCGGTGGAGTAGATTCTTCTGTAGCCGCTTATTTATTGCTTAAGCAGGGTTACATTGTAGAAGGGTTGTTTATGAGAAATTGGGATTCAGCCACTAATAATGATATATTAGGTAATCCTGATTTAAATGATGAAATATGTCCCCAAGAACAAGATTATTATGATGCTTTACAAGTCGCAAATCATCTTGGTATTAAATTACATAGGCATGATTTTATCCAAGAATATTGGGATAATGTATTTACATATTTTATCGATGAATATAAAAAGGGAAGAACTCCTAATCCAGATATCTTATGTAATAAATATATTAAATTTGCGACATTTAGAGAAGTAGCTAAAAATTTAGGCGCTGATTATTTTGCATATGGGCATTACGCAAGAACTAAAGAAGTAAATGGAGAGACATTATTATTAAGAGGAATTGATAAAAATAAAGATCAAACATATTTTCTTTCAGGATTAAGCGAGGCGCAATTAAAAAATACATTGTTTCCAGTTGGGTTTTTAGAAAAGCCAAGGGTAAGAGAGATAGCTTTAGAAAACAATATACCTACCGCGAATAAAAAGGATTCCACTGGTATTTGTTTTATTGGAGAACGCAATTTTACTAATTTTTTAAAGAATTATATATATACAAAACCAGGACCTATAATGGCTGATGATGGGAATATCATCGGTAAACATGAAGGATTGATGTATTATACTATTGGTCAAAGGAAAGGTCTAGGTTTAGGCGGACTCAAAAATTATGAGAACAAACCCTGGTTTGTAATAGGAAAGGATTTAGAGAAAAATATTCTATTAGTGGGTCAAGGAATAAATCATCCTGATTTATTCGCTGATAAAGCTATTATTGAAAATGTTAATTGGATACCTAAACATAAATTTAAAGGAATATATAAATGCAGTGCTAAATTTAGGTATAGACAAAGTGACACTTCTGTAGAACTTGAATGGATTGAAGATAATAAATTAGTAGTTAATATGTTAAAACCAGTAAGAGCTGTAACGCCTGGACAACAAGCTGTCTTTTATGATGGTGAAGTTTGTCTTGGGGGTGGAGTTATAGAAGAAGCTTATTTTAAGGAGATGAAGCGTTTATATTAGGAGGGGTAATTTATGAAACTTGGTTTATGTCTTAGTGGTGGTGGCGCAAGAGGCGCATATCAAATAGGTGCTTTAATGGCTTTGAAAGAAGCTGGAATCTACGATTTGGTAGAATATATTTCAGGAACAAGTATTGGAGCGGCTAACGCTGCTTTAATAGCTTCTAATGATTTAGAAGTGGTGCGTGATATTTGGTTTAATGTACCTAAAGAAACACTGCATTCAACTGAAAACTTCTTTAAAAGGATATTTAAAGAGCGCACTAAAATCATGGTAAATGGTCTCTATGAAATTGATGAACTAGATAAGATTTTAACGAAAAACCTCGATTATGAAAAAATTAAAAAGAAAAGAGTTTTTGTGACCTTATCAAATGGAGGACCTGAAGATAGCGGGATTTTAGAATTACTTAAAAAATCATATAGACATTATTTTAAACACGATGAACAAGTAGTATATTCTCCACTTTGGAAACAAGACATAAAAGATATAAATAAACAAATTATTGCCTCTTGTTCAATACCTATAGTTTTTCCTCCAATGACAATTGATGGTAAGCATTACTATGATGGTGGTGTCTATGATAATGTACCTATAAAACCATTAGTAAATGCAGGCTGTGATACTATAATCGTAGTTCATTTAGAACATTTATTATTCTATAGTTATAATTCTAAATATAAAGATATTACTTTTCATGCGATAAAACCAACCCATTCTTTAGGTTCTCGTTTAAAGTTTGAGGAAAACCAATCTAAAATACGTTATCAAATGGGTTATGAAGACGCTAAAATGTATTTAGAAGAACATAAAATTATATAAAAGAAAAAACTCTTCTTCATTGTATTATTTATACAAAGGAGGAGTTTTTTTATGAAAAAATTATTGATTGGATTAATATTATTAATACTTAGTTGTTATATTTCATTGGTATTTATAGAAGCTGAAGAATATCAAAACTATCAAGAAATAGTTTTTGATTCAGATGATGCTAAACTTTTAAAGGACTTTTCTGATAAAGAATATAAATCATATCTAAAAAAACTTAAAAAGAAGAAGTTTATAGGTTGGAATATATTAATAGTAAATGAAGAAGAACACGTGGAATTTGTTTCTGAAACAAAACTTAAGATTTACAATGATGGCTTTTCAACTATAAAACATGATATAAGTTTATCTACAAAAGAAGAAACTAAATATCAATTATCAGCTACTGGTAGTATAAAGATAACCGCTGATGGTAAATTTAAAAAATTTAAGGGGTCAATTGACGCAAACATCAAAGCTTCAGTATCATATTCTAGTGTAAAGACAACTAATGAAACCTATGAATTTGAAATAATAGTAGATCCACTCACCTATGTTAAAATTATGACAAGAGGTGAAGGTATTATAAATAACGGTGTTGGAAAATACTATCTCTTTTGGGTGAATACTAAATCTGGAGGCTGGGAAACATTTACTTTGACAACGGAATATTATGAAATTATCAAGGAGAGAATTTCATGAGAAAGTTTTTCTTTGGGGTGATTTTTTTATTTATAGTAATATCTTTAATAGTTTTACATCAAGATAAACCATCTAAGAGTATGGTTCACCTTTTAACTGTTTATAAAGATTATTCAAGAATAATCACTAAGCCAGAAGAAACAATATCAATTCCTATTTATTCTGATTATGAAGATACTTTTTTATTAGATAAAGAGGCTATTACTTCGTCATATATCTCAAATGAAATCAATAGTTTAGAAATTAAGATTGATAATATTAGAAAAACAGAAGATATAAATAAACTAGATGAAGAAACCTACACTCTTTATTATATAGATATTAGCTTTCCCTATAATCTAACTTCTGAACAAATTATAGATATATCTGATTGTAAATTAAGTCTAACATATATCAATGATGAATCAATCGATTTAGAAATTGGAAATATGTATTTGATGTTCAACCCAATTGAAGAAAATAATCAAATTAGTCTATATAGAATGTTTGCGTTAACTAATTTTTATAATGGAAAAGAATTTATATCTGCCATTGTATTCGGTTTAACCAATATGACTTGTGAAAATATAAAAATAACTGAAATAGATAATAACATTCAAACTATGAATCTAGATATTGATGAAGCAAAATTTATTGATGAAATTAATAATGTTCATGAAAGTATAGAAAGCATCATTAGACATGAGTATAATCCAATTGGAATTATATCTTTTAGTACTTCAATTGATTTAATTAATGATAAGTTGTTAGTGGTTCCAATTAAATATGAAGATGTCATTCAAACAACGAACCGTTTTCCTCTTATTATTAAATATATATATCAAGATAAAGAATACAGTTACATCATTGATGATTTTATGTTCTTCGAGACTCATAATACCTTAGAGGACTACTATGGAAGCATTAGAGAATTTATCTATAACTATTAATGATTTAACAAAAGAGTATAGTAAGAAAAAAGGTATTTATAATATTAGTACTGAGTTCAATTCAGGTGTTTTAAATCTTGTTATTGGGGAAAATGGTTCGGGAAAATCAACTCTGTTTAAATGTATTATGGGTTTGACTAAATATCAAGGAAATATAGTGAAAAGAAGGCTAAGAATTGGATACGCTCCTGAGGAATATATAATGCCATTAAATATGACTGTAATTGATTTTTTATATAGTATAGGTAGAATTAAAGGTTATCCTAAATTTGAATTAAATGAAAACGTAAAATATTATCTAAACTACTTAAATATCAATAATTATAAACATAAATATATTAAGGAATTATCACATGGTATGAGACAAAAAATAAATTTAATGCAAGCATTTATCTATGAACCTAAAATATTAATATTAGATGAGCCTTTAGCTTCATTAGACGAGCAAATAATACCGAAAGTTGTTCAATTGATTAAAGATCGGTCTAAGAGGAATTTAGTAGTTGTATCTACGCATAATCCAAAATATTTTAATAGTAAGAAGAAGAAAATATATCATTTTATGAATGGAAAACTTCAAGTTGAATGAGCAAATTAAAATGGAATATCGTTTCTTTTTTCAAAAGACAACTATATCGATAATATGCGTTTTTTTAACATTTTATTTTCTTAGTATATTATATTCTACTGGTATTAGTAATGGATGGTTATATTTAGATGCGTTTAGAGAAGAATATCAGGATGAATTTATCAAAGATTCTCTTTTAATAATCAATTTTACTTATCTTTCGCTTGTGATTTTTACAGGGATTTTTATGCATTCACAAGCTCATCAAAACCTAGCTAAATATATAGTAGATTATCCTTTAAAAAAGATTGAAGTATTTTTTAGCAATATATTTTTCCAATTATTCGTATTACTTTTGTATATTACAATCATATCTATAGCTTTTATATTAATTTTAAATACATTTACACCATTTAATATTTCACATGATAAGCTATGGTTTTGTTTAAAACTTATGGTTATAGAAGGAATTTTTTATTTAGCATTAATAAATTCTATACTAATAATCTTTCAACATATTTTAATAGGTTTAATTCCCATAGCTTTAATGTGGTATATGGAAATAAACGCTAATATATATATAATTAATTCAAGTGAAATTCTAAAAAATATATATAGTTGGATTCCCAGTATTATATATTCTAATAAGGACTTCATTGCGCTTATAGATTTTGTTTCAAGTTATTTAATTATTATAAGTTTAATACTTGTAAGTCTTACAATATATCTAAGAAGAGACATTCTTTAAAAGAGGCGAAAAGCCTCTTTTCTTTCATTTTTAACAATTGCGAAATCTAGATATTTTTGTTATAATAGTTTTGTTACTATATAGGAGGAATCACATGTGTGGAATAGTTGGTTATATTGGTGAATTAAAAGCCACTAATGTTGTATTAAAAGGCTTAAAAAAATTAGAATACCGCGGATATGATTCTTGCGGTATCTGTTTTCATAATAATAATGAAAATAACTTTATCACTTATAAAAACAAGGGTAGAGTTCAATTGTTAATTAATGATTTTAATTATGATTATTCAAGTCGTTTTGCTATTGGCCATACTAGATGGGCAACACATGGGGCTCCAAATCATATAAATTCCCATCCACATGAAAGTGCTTCGGGAAGATTTATTATCGTTCATAATGGAGTTATTGAAAATTACAAAGAATTGATACTTAAGTATTTACCTGGTGTCTATTTAAAATCAGACACTGATACTGAGGTTATAGCTAATTTGATTGAATATTTTTCTGTAAGTTATTCAGTTGATTTAGCAATTAGAAAAACCCTAGCTTTATTAGAAGGTTCATATGCTTTATTAATTATAGATAGATTAAATCCTAATACATTATTTGCGGGAAAGAATAAATCCCCTCTTTTGTTGGGATATAGGAATGATGGTATTTGTCTAGCTTCAGATGTTATGGCCTTGATTGGTGTATCAAATGAATACTATGTCATAGAAGATAAAACTTTTATTAAGGCAGAAAAAATAGATGATAAATATGAATTTACCATGTTTGACCCTATCGGTATTGAATTTAGATCAGATCGCTTTGAAATCGATATGAATTCAGATGAAATTAATAAGGGTGGATATCCTCATTATATGTTAAAAGAGATATCTGAACAGCCTTCTGTAATCCGTAAAATAATGACTAATTATATCAAGGATAACCGCTTTGTAATAAGTCAAGATATTCTCGATTTGTTCGCTAATAAAAAACGTATTTATATAGTAGCAGCTGGAACTAGTATGCATGCTGGATTTATTGGCAAAGTTAATTTTGAACAAATTACTAAGATTCCCACTGAAGTATTTATTGCTAGTGAATTTGCCTATAATAAACCCCTATTAGAAAAGGATGCAGTTTTTATTTTAATATCTCAATCAGGTGAAACAGCCGACTTAAGAGCTTGCCTTGTTGATATTAAAAAGATGGGATATGAGACTCTAACTATAACTAATGTTAAAACATCTACCTTAGCTAGAGAAGCATCAAAATACCTATTAATCTATGCTGGACCTGAAATAGCTGTAGCTTCTACCAAGGCTTATGTTGGCTCTATCGCAGTTTTATCAATTCTAGCATATACATTAGTACCTAAACCTAAATTTGATTTGATAGCTGAAATGTCACGTCTAGCTGTGGCTATGGAAGCTATTATTGATAAAAAAGAATACATTCATGATTTAGTTCAATCGCATTTATTAAAACGCAGTTGTTTTTATATAGGTAGAGGAATAGACTATTATACAAGTCTTGAAGCAGCTTTAAAATTAAAAGAAATTTCATATATACAAACTGAAGGATTCGCAGCTGGAGAATTAAAGCATGGAACTATTGCGTTAATTGAAGAAGATATTCCAGTAATAGCTATTATCACTCAAAAACATATTAGTAAAAACACTCGTTCTAACATTCAAGAAGTTAAATCTAGAGGCGCAGATGTTTTAATTATTTCTACTAATGATACAAAAGAATCTGATGATGATATTGTTTTGATGGATGTTCATTATCTATTATCACCTGCTTTAGCTATCATTCCTGCACAATTAATTGCGTATTATAAAGCTTTAGATTTAGGTAAAGATATAGATAAACCAAGAAATCTGGCAAAATCAGTTACAGTAGAATAGGAGTATATATGAAATATTTTGGGACAGATGGAATTAGAGGAAAAGCCTATGATTATATAAATGAATCAATGGCTTATGCAGTAGGTAGAAGTTTATATTTATTAAAAGCTAAACGTATTATTATTTCTCGCGATACTAGAGAATCAGGACATATGATAGTAAGAGAAATAAAACGCGGTATTTTAGATTCTGGATTAGAAGTTATTGATATCGATATTCAATCAACACCAGTACTTGCTTTTATGACAATTCAGAAAAGCTGTTATGGAGTTATGGTTACAGCTAGCCATAATCCTTATCAAGATAATGGAATTAAAATCTTTAACAAGGGTATAAAGATAACTCCTGATCAAGAAAAAATAATAGAAGATGTAATAGATGGCATAATAACTTTAAACCCTATAATGCAGGGTAAGGAGATTCTTAATTATAATCCTTTATTTTCATACTTTAGTTTATATGAATCTTTTATTACACCGACTTCTTTAAAAATAGTCTTTGATTTAGCTAATGGAGCTAGTATAAAACCAGCCAAACATGTTTTACTTCATGTTTCAAATGATATAGAATTTATAGGAGATGAACCTAATGGATTTAATATCAACCAAAATGTTGGTTCTACTCATATGGAACATGTAGTAAATTATGTGAAAGAAAATAAATTTGATATTGGTTTTGCCTTTGATGGTGATGGAGATAGGGTTTTAACCTGTGATTCTTCAGGAAACATCATCGATGGTGATTTAATGATTTATATTTTCGCAATATATTTAAAAGAAAATAATTTATTAAAAAACAATACAGTTGTTCTTAGTAAAATGAGTAATTTAGGGATTATTGAAGCACTTAATTCCAAAGATATAAAAGTCGTACTCTCTGATGTTGGCGATAAATATGTACTACAAGAAATGGAAAAGCATGGTAGTATTTTAGGCGGAGAAAACTCTGGACATGTAATTAATAAAAACCTATTTATAAGTGGCGATGGTTTATTAAACGCTGTTTATCTTATTAAAATATTAACTGAGAAAAATACTACTTTATCTGAATTAATTAAAGATGTTGTATTTTATCCTGACCGTTTATATAATTTGCGTAATGTTGATAAAACATTGGTTCATCACCCTAAAGTGATATCTTTAATAAATGAGATAACAAAGGAATTAGATGGAAAGGGAAAAGTTTTAGTAAGAGCTTCAGGAACTGAACCTCTTATTAGAATTTCTGCTTCCGCAAGAAAAATGGAGTTAGTTAATGATATAATTGATAGAATTGTTAAAACGTTGGAATCTATCCAACAAGAAAGGAAGTAATTTATGAAAAAATACGCAATTGTATTAGCTGCAGGTAAAGGAACAAGAATGAAGACAGAATTGCCTAAATGTGCTTATCCTTTATTAAAAAAACCTATGATTGCCTACATCGTAGAACATTTAAAAAACGCAGAAATATTTGATGAATTAATTGTAGTTGTTGGACACAAAAAAGAAATCATTCAAGATATCTTAAATACAAGCGTTTCTTATGCCATTCAAGAAGAACAACTAGGAACTGGTCACGCTGTTAAAATGGCTAAAAATTATTTAAAAGACAAGGAAGGATTTACTTTTATTCTGCCTGGAGATATGCCCTTAATTGATGATTCAATTATTAGAGAAGCCATAAATGCTCATGAGAATAATAAACGTGATTTAACTTTGATTTCAGCTATTGTGGATGATCCTACTGGATATGGTAGAATAATTAAAAATAAAGAAAATAAACTAGATTCAATTGTCGAAGAAAATGAAGCCTCAGAAGAACAAAAATTAATTAAGGAAATTAACACTGGAATATATGTTATTAAGAATGAGAAACTATTCAGTGCTTTAGATAAAATAAATAATAACAATTCTAAAGGAGAATATTATTTAACCGACATTGTTAAGATATTGAGAAACGAAAATGCGGTTATCTGTACATACCTTTTAAAAACAGCTTATAAGGCAATGGGAGTTAATGACCTTTATGCTTTAAGCATAGCTGAAGGAAGATTACGTCATGATATTAATAAGCGCTTTATGTTAAAAGGTGTTGCGATGATTAATCCTGAAACTATTACTATTGGACAAAATGTTGTGATTGAAGAAAATGTTACGATACATCCTAATACTTATATTACAGGTAATTCAATAATTAAGAAAAATTCTCAAATAGGTCCTAACACTGAAATTCATAACAGTATTATAGGAGAAGGTGTAACTTGTAAACACTCTTTAGTATACAATTCAAGGATTCAAGAATTTTCAACTGTTGGGCCTTTTGCTCATTTAAGAGATGGAGCTGATATCGGACCTAGAAACAGAATCGGTAATTTTGTAGAAGTTAAAAAATCAACTACAGGAACTAATACTAAAGCCTCTCACTTAGCATATATAGGTGACGCTACTATTGGACAACATGTAAACTTTGGTTGCGGTGCTATTACTGTTAATTATGATGGTAAACATAAGTATAAAACTATTATTGGAGATAATGTTTTTGTCGGCTGTAATGCTAATCTAATAGCACCAATCGAAATACATGATGAATCATTTATTGCGGCTGGATCTACATTAAATAAAAACGTTCCAAAGGCATCTCTTGCGATAGCTAGAGCTTATCAAGTTAATAAAGAAAATTATATGAAATTAAAGAAAGAAAAAGAAAAGAAGAAAAATCTTGACAAATAATAGCATTTATAATATAATTCTAATGGTCTTAACCGTAGAAAGAAGAAGTACCCACTTCTCACCCGATTGAACTAATCAATGGGTCCATGCTTAGCGGTAGAAATGTTTAAAGCATGATTTTATATGTGGGTACCTATGCGGTATCCACTTTTAATTTACCTTGGAGGTGTTTAATATCCTATATAGAAATGAAAAACCAAAAAAGCAAGATAATACATTAATTAACGAAATGGTACGTTTTCGTGAAGTTCGCTTAGTTGGTCAAGATGGTACACAATATGGCGTTATATCGTCAAGAGAAGCAAATCGTATAGCTCAAGATGAAGGATACGATTTAGTATGCGTAGCTCCTAAAGCTAAACCACCAGTATGCAAATTGATGGATTACAGTAAATATCGTTATGAACAACAAAGAAAAGCAAGAGAAGCGAAAAAACATCAAAAAACTGTTGAGCTTAAAGAGATTCGTATGACTGCTGTTATTGAAAAACATGATTTTGAAACCAAACTTCGCAATGGTAGAAAGTTTTTAAGCAAGGGAAACAAGCTTAAAGTTTCAGTTAGACTTCCATATCGTTATGTTCCTGCTTTGGTAGAACAAGGCAAATCTGTGCTTCAAAAATTCGCTGAAGATTGCAGTGAATTTGGTGAATTGGAAAGCAAGATTACCCATGATGGTAGATATATATCTATGATGTTAGGACCTGTAAAAAAATAATACTTACAAAGGAGAAATAATTATGCCAAAAATGAGATCACATTCAGGTACAAAAAAGAGATTAAAAAGAACTGGGTCTGGTAAACTTACAAGACCATCTGCTTTTAATGGCCATTTGATGAGCCATAAAACCCCAAAACAAAATCGTCAAGCGAGAGGAACTGAAACTGTTAAAACTTCTGATTTGAAGAGAATTAAACATCAAGTTCCATATCTATAAGAGAAGGAGTGAAGAATTATGCCACGTGTAAAAGGAAGCCATGTTACAAGAAAAAGACGTAAAAAAATACTAAAACTAGCAAAAGGATATTATGGTGCTAAACATTTATTATACAAAACTGCTAAAGAACAAGTAATGCACTCTTTAAAATATGCTTATAGAGATCGTCGTAGAAGAAAAAGAGATTTCCGTAAACTTTGGATTACAAGAATTAACGCAGCTAGTAGAATAAATGGAATGTCTTATTCAAGATTAATTAACGGGTTAAAACTAGCTAAAATCGAGGTAAACCGCAAAATGTTAGCTGATATAGCAGTTCACGATGCAAAGGGATTTAGCGCTCTTTGTAAACAAGCTCAAAAAGCTATCGAAAAAGCAAACAAATAATAAAAGAAGCCTATTTAAAATAGACTTTTTTTTTGATATTGGTTTGTAAATATATGTTTTTTTTGTTATTATATTTATTGAATTACGGAGGAAGAGATGTTAAAAACAGTTGAAGTTAAAAATATAACAAAAACATTTAATTTAAATAAAAAACAGCGACGAATTGAAAGAACAACTAATAAGAAAAAAATAGCTGTAAATGGACTTAGTTTTGATGCATTTAAAGGCGAAATATTTGGCTTGTTAGGCCCTAATGGTGCGGGTAAAACTACTACACTTCGCTGTATTTCAACTTTAATTAAACCTGATACTGGTGATATCTTAATCAATGGGCATTCTGTAATTAAAGCGGAAGAAGAAGTTCGTTCAACTATTGGCTTTTTAACTAGTGATTTAAAATTAGAAGATTTCTTTACTCCAAATTATCTCTATGATTTTTTCTCTAAACTACATGGAATTGATGAAACTACTAGAAAAAATAGAAAAGCTGAGATGTTTCAACGCTTTGGTATAGATAAGTTCGCTGAAGTTAAAGTTGGAGACTTGTCTAGTGGTATGCGTCAAAAAGTACAACTGGCTATATCTCTTGTACATGATCCAGATGTTATAATCTTTGATGAACCTACTAATGGTTTAGATATTTTAACCGCTAAGGTAGTTACTGATTATCTAGTTGAATTAAAAAATAAAGGCAAAACAATAATTGTATCTACTCATATTTTATCTTTAGTAGAGAAAATATGTGATAGAGTAGGTATTATAATAAATGGAAAGCTTCAAATAGTCGATAGGTTAGAAAATCTTCTAAAAGAAGGAGAAACATTAGAACAATATTTCTTTTCTTTAATGGAAGGTAGTGATAACTCATGAAAAACATTTTAACTATCTTTAAAAAGGAATGGGATAGGGTTACTAAAGACAAACGTCTAGTATTAACCGTTTTTATCTTCCCTGGTTTAATGATTTTTTTAATCTATACATTTATTGGTTCAGCTGTGACAAATATGTATACTGAAGAAGTATATGATATAGCTATAGTAAATCCTACCGCTGAATTTAGCGCAATCTATGAAACTGACGAATCTAGCGATCAATTTCATGTTATAGCTCTTGAGAATAGTAGAATTGATGAAATCAAAGAAAAAATAGATAATGATGAATGGTCATTATTAATATATTTAGACCCAAATATAAATAATTACAATGGAACTGGTGAAAAACCTGAAGTCTATATCTATTATAATCCTAATAAAATCAGCTCATCACAGATAGCTAGTACATTTACTAATTATCTAATGATTTATAGGGAAACCTTAAGTTATAATCTATATGGAGATACAAATTATTTTGTATTTAACCAAACTGGAACTGAACTCGATAGTAAAAAATTAAATGGTTTTGCTATGGCTTCAATTTTGCCTATGTTAATCATTATGTTTCTGTTTTCAGGAGCTATGGCAATTGGACCTGAATCAATTGCTGGCGAAAAGGAAAGAGGAACGATTTCCACCCTCTTAGTAACCCCTGTGAAACGCCGCGAAATAGCCATTGGCAAGATATTTTCTCTATCTGTTTTAACATTGATTTCCGCAACATCTTCGTTTATCGGAATCATGGCTTCTTTGCCTACTTTGTTAGAAATGAGTGGGGATATTTCAGCTTCTATGTACTCAGTATATGAATATTTAATGATTCTTTTAATATTATTCTCTACTGTATTTATAATAGTAGGAGTAATATCTATTATTTCTGCCTATTCTAGAAGTTTAAAAGAAGCTAGTTCATTAATAATTCCAATTTATATAATAACTATTTTAGTCGCTTTAACATCAATGTTTAGTGATGGAGCTAACACAAATTATTTTCTATATTTATTACCAATATACAATTCAGTTCAAACCCTTACTGCTATATTTACCTTCGATGAATTTGCTTTTAACTATCTTTTAATAACTGTTATAGCTAATTTTGCATATCTAACATTCTTTGTAATAATATTAAATAGAATGTTTAATAGCGAAAAGATTATGTTTAACAAGTAGGAGGAATATGAAACAACATTTAATAAATATATTTGGTTCTTCAGGATCAGGTTCTACAACCTTAGCTAAAAATATTAGTGCTAATTTTGGATATCAATTCATCGATGTCGATGATTACTTATGGAAAAAAACGGATCCACCTTTTACAGATAGATACACTAATTATGAAGCTTCAGAGTTAATAATTAATGAGCTTAAAAACGGATTAAATACTGTTATAGCTGGATCATTAGTAGGAATCGCTGATGAATTAAAATCTAAAATAGATTTATTTGTCTATATTAATCTTGATAAGGATATTCGTATTCAAAGAATAAAACAACGAGAAAAGGAACGCTTTGGTAAAAGAATTTTACCAGGTGGAGACCTTTACGAACAACATCTAAGTTTTTTAAAATGGGTTAGTGATTATGAAGACAATCCAGAAACTGAAAGATCTCGCAGGCAACACTTGTTATGGCTTGAAGATGTTTCTGTTCCTGTTTTAAAAGTCACCCATGAATTAACATTAGAAGAACTCTTAACTTTAGTAAAACCATTTATTAATGGAGGTAAATCATGACACTTACATTTATTCTTAAAGTTTTAATTACTGCTTTATTGGGTTATTTTACCCTTAATACTTTCTTAAAATTTCATTTTTCAATCAATCGTTTCTTAATGATGTTTTTCTTATTAAGCTTTTTTCTTATGGTATATTATTTAGATACAGAAAAAACAGTTGAATTTATAATAGCTATTTCTATAATAGCTTTTACTCTAACTGTTATTTATTTTGTATATTCTAAGAAGAAAAATTATGGCTATTTTTTCTTCAATGTATATCGAAAACAATATTCATATATTCACAAAAAAATATTAAACCTTGCGAAAGAGAATGAAGTAGATGAAAAAAACATCTGTCATGATGTCTGTAAACCTTATCTTGTAGTCTTTCGCAATACAGATAGAAAAAAAGCAAAAAAAATAGTAGACAAATTAGATGAAATAGAAACAAGCAAAAAGATTAAATTTACAATGTACAGTTATTGGGTAATTGTAATCTTTCTCGTTTTAATGGCTGTTCTTTGGCGTTTTTAGGGGGCTATATGAAATCTTTAAATCTACATTTACTATCACCTAATAAAAATCAAAAACGCTTTTTCGGCGTTGATTATTTCTTAAATATGTTAAGTGGTAGTAATCCTAATTTTAAATATTATTCAACTCCACTGGATCAAAATCCAGTTTATAGTGACGGCCCTATATCTTTTTTACCAGAGTATTATGATTTTTTAGATGCTGAATTAGAAAATAAGGATCCCAAGTCTATTATTGGTATTCAAAATAATCCCGATATCTATGATGGTTTAGATTCTTTAGATAAGATATTAGAGATATTATCAAAACATAAAATGGGTTTATATTTAGAAACTACTTCAATTAAGATATTAGATGATTTAGATATTCTTGAAGAATTTGGAAAAAACAACCCCTTATTAATCTCTATACCAGCAGCTTCATTAAAAAAAGAATCAAAATTATATGGAGCTAATTACTTGTTTGAAAATACACATAAAATACTATCTAAAATAAAAAATTATGATATTTTATGTGGCCTTATCATTAAACCAATAATACCTTATATAAATGATGATTTAGAAGGTTTTAAAGCAATGATAAAACGAGCTATTAGTTTAAATGTTGATTATATTTATCCTAGTTTTTCAATAAAATTTGATTCTAAAAAAATTAAAGCTTTTTATGATATAATAGATAAAGAATTCCCTGAATTAATGGTAACTTTACATGAAGAATATGGTATGAAACATGTTTGGGAAAGTCCTAATATGTCAGAGTTAAAAAAACTTTATGTTTTTGAGTGCCGTAAAAACAAAGTTAAATATGCATTAAAAGATATTATAAATCTTTATAAACCTGATTTAAACATTCAAATGAAATTATTCTAGAGGTGGGTTAAATGTTTGTGGATTTTTTAAAAGAATATATGATCTTTATAATAATGATTTTTTCTACGATTATTATTATGACTATTGTGTATTTCTTAATCACAAAATCAAATAGCTATGAAGAAGAAATTTATGAAGAAGAAGGTTCTAATGAAAATAAAGATGAACCAAAAGAAGAAGTCATAAATGATGAATCTCCAAAAATGTCTCCAGAAAATATACCTACTATCATTACATCTTTCGCAAAAAACCATGAGGAAAGAGAATACGAAGATGAAATATCTAGTAATTTATATAAGATTAAAAATCCAGATGTTTTAGAAGATAATCAATCTAATAAAGAGCTTGGTAATTTCCAAGATGAAACTTTGAATTCTTATACTATAAGAAAAAATAATGATTTAGCAGAAAAAGAATTTTCATTTCTATATGAAAAAGATGAAGATTTAGATATAGAAAAAAATCCTAATAAACGATACCACGTATTATATCAAAAAGAAAATAATAAATGGTTCGTTAAAAGGGAAGGAAATAAAAAGAAATTAAAACTATTTGAAACCCAAAAAGAAGCTATAGCCTATGCGACAATTAAATCACTAGAAAACGAAACTTCTGTGGTTGTTCATAGACGCGATGGTGTAATTCGTAAATATTCTTTATAAGACAAAGTGATTTGTCTTTTTTTTTTCCAATAAAACTAAGCTTTGGTTTGTTTATATTATTGAAAAGTTATTTTCATACCTCTTTATAAATGTTACAATATATTAAAGAGGTGAAGTGACTTGAATAAGAGTTTGGAACAATATATTGTTAAACTTAAAAATGGAGATTCAGATGCCTTTAATAAAATTTACGAATTAACTTATCGTAAAATTTATTTTGTAGCTTTACCTATATTAAGAGATCAGTCTTTAGCTGAAGATATTGTTCAAGATACATATTTAAAGTTTTTAGAAAAATTATATTCTTATAAAGCAAATAATTCGCAGGCTTATTTATTAACAATAGCTAGAAATCTAGCTATAAATGAATATAATAGACGAAAGAAAATCACAAGAAATATCGACCTAGATACAAAAACTTTCTCTTATGATAATTATTTAGAAATATCTCTTGAGAATAAAGAATTGATAGTTTCCGCTTTAAATATTCTAAGTATAGATGAACGCAATATATTTTTATTACATAATCTAGAACACTTAACACACAGAGAAATTTCTTTAATAACAAATAAACCTCTTGGGACAGTTACCTGGACATACCAACAAGCAATAAAAAAGATGCAAAAGCATCTTAAAGGAATGATGTAGATGAAATTAAAAGAATTTAATAAGATATTAAATAATTCAGCTAAATTTAATATATCTAATAGAAGTGAAGAAATTTCATTAGATAATTATGTTTTTCAACATAATTACAAAAGAAAAAATACTCTTAAAACATTTGCATTAACTCTTTCAAGTATAATTTTAGTATTAATGTTCTCATTCTATTTATATTATAATTCAACTCCATATGTTGTCCTTACAATAGATATAAATCCAAGTATAGAAGTAAAATTAAATCGTTTTAATAGGGTTATTGAAGTTTCTAGTTTAAATGATGATGCCTTAAATTTTATAAGTGATATAGATGCAAAAAGAATGCCTCTAAATGATTTTTTAGATTTAATCTATGAAAAAGGTTTAGAAGAAAACTATTTTACTGATACAAAAGCTAATGCTTTAATTGGTATTTATGGCTCAACTTTTAGTTCTGAAAATAAAGTATTATCTCTTATAAATGAATCTAGTAAGATAAACAGTTTATCTATTCTCTATCACAGTGAAAATCAGGAATCTATGTTTAACATAGATTCTGGTGAAAATGATGAATCTGTTCTAAGCTCAATCATTGATTATTACAATAATAAATCTAGTGAAATTGTTTCAAGTGAATATGGTGGAGATTACGTTTTAGAAGTTCCTAATACTAGAGATTCTATTGAATTTTCAACTTTGCCTGTGACAGAAGAAGAATTTATCGATTTAGCTAATGATTTAGATATTTCAATTACGAAATTAAATATCGTTCGTTTTATATTTGAAAATTCAACTGATTATACAACTATTTCTGATTTTATTGAACTCGCGAACAGCGATATATCTGATCTTATTGAATTATATAGCACCTTAGAATAAAGTGTATTTATAAACATTAACTCCTCTTATAGCTAGGCTCAAATAGCCTAGCTATTTTATATATATAATAATACGCAAAAGGTAAAAGCAAGGCAAAGACTATTACATGATATCCTGAAGGAATACTATTGATTATAGGAATAGGTCCACCAAGAAATGGATTTTCCATTAAATACAAGTTATTATCTCCCTTATCAATGACAAAATTACCAAATGTAGCCCATAATCCTAAGATAGAAACACCAATAAATATGTCTTTCCATTTCTTAGGATTTAATTTATAATCCCCTCTATTAATTAAGAATAAAGGTATAAATAATAAAAAGAAATGAATTGTAATACTTCTAATCTTAGGTAAAGTTAAGATGTATGCATCTCCATAAAGAACAGTTACAGGATACATCATAACTGCTAATCCACCCAAAATAGATGATGCAAATACAAATTCTTTTAATTTTTTTATATCAAACCAAATAACTAAAGGTAACAGTATATTAGTAACCCCACACATCTGAAAGGAAAAGAAAGTATCGACATCTAAAAATGGATGTGGATAGCTTGACAGTGCTGGAAATATATTATAATATTCATAGATAAATAAAGCATCTCCCAAGTATTTTAAAACAAGCATAATAATTAAAAAAATAGTAATTACTTTATCTTGTGTTTTCTTAGTTTGACGCTTTAATATGTTCCATAATATAATAAATAAAACTATATTAAACAATAAATATATAAAATGTGGTATATGAAAAAAATATTCTACAGGTTGATTATCCATACCAGCAGTACTAAAAAAATTTGAAAGCAACATGTTTTTCCTCCGCATCTCTTTTATTATACAATATTATCAATAGTTTATCGCAATAAAATTAAAATAATTATATGTTCTAGATGAAACCGCTTGCATTTATAAAATTTTATAGTAAAATAGAAATACATTCAAAAAAAACAGAAGGTGATTTAATTGAAAATAGTTGTAGGAAAAGATATTTATTATTTTGATTCATATGTTCGTTTAGAAGATCTTTCAAAAAATTATGAAGGAGTTTTTTACGCTGCCCTTGTGAATAATCGTTTGAGAGAATTAACATATAGAGTTTCTTATGACGCAGAAGTAGAGTTTTTAGATTACTCTTTCTATGATTCCACAAGAATTTACGCCACAAGCATGCGTTATCTTGTCTCAATGGCATTTAGAAGAGTTTATCCTAATATACAGATTAAGTTTTCTAATAGTATATCTATGGGAATTTATGGCCGTGGCATTAAAAACGATATAACTAAAGAAATGCTAGATAATGTAGTCAAAGAAATGGAAAGAATAATCGAAAAAGATTATCCTATAACAAGAAGACAGTTATCGATAAAAGAAGCTATTTCTTATTATCAAAAAATGGGATTTGATGACAAAGTAAACACTTTAAAATACAGAACTGAAAGAGTAAATGTCTATGAATGTTATGGATATAGAAACTACATGTATGGATACATGGTTCCTTCTACTAGATATTTAAAAGAATATGAAATCCATTATTTAGAGAATGGTTTTTTAATTCAATATCCAAGAAGAGAAGAAAAAGGTGAAATTCCTGAGTTTGTAGATTCTCCTAAATTCTTTGAAGTATTACAAGAAGCTGAAAATTTTGCGACTAAACTAAACGCTGATATGATTTATAAGATTAATAGAATAGTTGAATCAGGAAAACAAGAAGAATTTGTCTACCTTTGTGAAGAACACCACAACCATCAATTACAAAAACTAGCTAAAGATATTATTTCAAGAGAAACCGTACGGTTAATAGCCATTGCAGGACCTAGTAGTTCTGGAAAAACTACCTTTGCTAAGCGTTTAAATATTACTTTAAATGACTTAGGCGTAGAAACTATTAGAATATCGATAGATAATTATTATTTACACCCTGATAAAGCACCACTAGATGAATTTGGTAAACCAGACCTAGAACATATTGAATCTTTAGACATAGATTTATTTAATAAAAATATATCTGATTTAATAGCTGGTAAAGAAGTAAGACTGCCTATATTTAACTTCACCACAAAAGAACGCACTTGGCAAGAGCCTATTAAAATAGCGAAAAATACACCAATTATAATAGAAGGTATTCACGCATTAAATAATCAATTAACTAAAATGATTTCTAAAGGTCAAAAATATAAGATATACATTTCTCCATTTGCGCAAATTAATATCGACAATAATACACCAATTAATCTTACTGACCTACGTCTTTTAAGAAGAATAGTTAGAGACCTTCAATTTAGAAATACTTCAGCTGAAAAAACCTTATCTATGTGGCCAAGTGTAAGAAGAGGAGAATATAAGTGGATTTATCCACATATTGAAAACGCTGATTTTATCTTTAATTCCGAACTTACCTATGAATTTTCAGTTCTTAAACATTATGCGAAAAACGCTTTGCAGAAAATTAATACTGATTCAGAATACTTTGTTCAAGCTAATAGGCTTTTAAAGTTTATCAAATATTTTGATGAAATTGATTCTGATTATGTACCGCATAATTCTTTATTAAGAGAATTTATCGGTGGTAGTATTTTTGAACAATAATATAGAGAAGATGTAAGTAAAACAATAAAGCATTACTTACATCTTTTTTTTATGGAAAACGGCTTATTGTAAAGCAATTAAATATTTGATATAATAGATTCGGTGATAATATGGCGAAAAAGAAATATATACCATTTGGACTTAATATTGAAGAAGTAAACGATTTATTTGCAAGTGGAAAATATAATTTAAAACATGAGAGTAATATAAAAACAAATTGGCAGATTATAAGTGGTAATTTGTTTACTTTTTTTAATTTAATACTTGCATTTCTAGCTACTCTTTTGTTAAGCATTAGAAGTTATAAAAATTTATGGTTCGTAGTTATAGCAGTTTTAAATACGTCAATTGCCATTGTTCAAGAATTTAGAGCTAGATCTATCATTAATAAACTATCATTAATTTCTGAAGACAGTGTAATGGTTGTAAGGCAAGGCTTATTTATAAAAATACCAATTGAAAAAATAGTTTTAGGAGATTTGATAAGTTATTCTGCTGGTAAACAAATTGTTACTGATGGAGTAATTGAATACGGTGAATTGACTGTTAATGAAGCCAATATTACTGGTGAATCAAAATCTGTTTCTAAAAAAGAAGGAGATTCACTTTTTTCAGGAAGTTTTGTAATTACAGGTAATGCCTTTGTAAAAGTTACAGCTGTTGGAAAAGATAATTATATTGATTCATTACAGAGACAAGCTAAAACCTTATCAAAACCTAAATCTGTTATTGTAAATACCTTAAGAGGAATATTAAAGGTAATTGCTTTAATAATTATACCTTTAGGTTTCTTAACATTTTATAATGTTTATCAAAAATCAGGTTATGATTATTTACCTGATTTTATCGCGAATAAACAAATGTTTAATTTAGCCGTTAGAAAAATGGCTGGATCTATGGTCGCTATGGTTCCTTCTGGTTTAGTATTATTAACAACGATGACTTTTGCGGTTTCTGTAATAAAACTTGCAAGAAAAAAGACTTTAGTTCAAGAACTATATTCTATAGAAACCCTCGCAAGGGTAGATACATTATGTCTTGATAAAACAGGAACTATTACTGACGGAACTATGGTTGTGGAAGACATTGATATTTTTGAAGATGAATATAGTAAAGAAACTATATTTCAAATCATTTCATCTATGAATAACGCTTTAACTGATAATAATCAAACAACATCAGCCTTAAAGGCTTATTTTGGAAGTAAAGGATATTTTAAAGCTAAAAAAACTGTTCCTTTTCAATCCAAAAACAAATATTCTGTAGTTAAATTCGAAAACGAAACCTATGCCTTAGGGGCTCCTGAAATTATATATAAAGGAAAATACCGCTTAATTAAATCAAAAGTTAATAAATTCGCAAGGATGGGTAAACGGGTTTTACTCTTAGCTAAAGTTGATGGAATAAGAAAAGGAAAATTCAGTGGAGAAGCTTATGCAATAAGTTTGATAATTTTAAATGATTCTATACGTGATAGTGCAAAAAATACAATAAAAGAGTTTATTGAAGAAGGCGTATATATTAAAGTAATCAGTGGAGATAATGTTTTAACTGTAGCTGAAGTTTCTCGAAGAGCTGGGGTTTTAAACGCTGATAAGTATATTTCAATGGATAAAGTTAAAGATGACGAAATAGAAGAAATTGCAAATGAATATACTATTTTTGGTAGAGTTACTCCAGAGCAAAAGAAAAAATTAATTCAATATATTCAAAATGATGATCATAAAGTTTGTATGATTGGAGATGGAGTAAATGATATTTTAGCATTAAAACAAGCAGATGTCTCTGTTTCTCTTGCGAGTGGTGCTGATGCGACAAGAAATATAAGTCATATAGTCTTATATGATAATGATTTTGAAACACTTCCCGAAGTTGTTAAAGAGGGAAGACAAATCGTTTGTAATATGGAAAAAGCATCAGTCTTATTCTTAGTTAAAACTCTCTATACAATCCTATTAACTTTTATTCTTCTTTTAACTTCAAGAATTTATCCATTTGAACCAATTCAGATGTTCGTCATAGAAACCTTTATAGTTGGGATACCAACTCTTTGGTTGGCCTTAGAACCTAATAACAGAATGTTTAAAGGACGTTTCTTCGCCAATATTATGAAAGAAGTCGTTCCTGGTGCTTTATTTATTATCGCAAACCTCTTGGCTGTTTATTTTTTCTCTGATGCTTTCTATGGCTTAGTTGATGCTGAAATATCTACAATTGGTATTATCGCTGCGACATTTGCTTATTGGTTAATTTTAGTTAATGCTTCAAAGCCTTTTAATAAACTAAGAATTGCTTTAGTTATTTTTGCCTTTGCATCAGCGACAATATGTTTTACCATATTTAGTGACTTATTTCAAATTACAACTCTATCCTTACCAGCTGTACTATATATGTTATTGTTAATGGAAACTACTTTTATTGGAATGAAACTATATCATACTAGATTTAAATAATATCTTGTGTTATAGAAAAACACTAGTTTTTCTGTTATAATTTATAATAGGAGGCTTATGATGATTAATATTTTACATGTCAGTGCTGAATGTACACCTTTTGTCAAAATTGGAGGGCTTGCGGATGTTGTTGGTTCACTTCCTAATGAAATAAAACGTTTAAGAGGTAATGATGTACGCGTGTTTTTACCATACTATAAGGCTATTCCTCTGAAATTTCGTAATAAAACAGAAGATGTAATTGATTTTAAAATTCAATTTAATTCTAAAAAAGATGTATATGTTGGAATCAAAAAATTAAAAAAAGGTAATATATTATATTACTTTATTGATAATGAATTCTATTTTGGTTCTCGAGAAAACGTCTATAATTATGGTGATGAAGGCGAAAGATTCGCTTATTTTCAAATAGCTGTTTTAGAAAGTTTATCACGTATCGGATTTAATCCTGATATTATTCATATTCATGATTGGCATACAGGAATGATTCCTCTTTTAATAGAGAAACGTTTTCCAAAGCTTCATTCAAAAACTGTATTAACAATACATAACCTTGCATATCAAGGTATTTTTCCTTTGGAAAATTATAGGTTTTTTAATATAAAATATGATCCATTGATGGAATTTGAAGGCTTTTTAAACTTTCTAAAATGCGCTATATCAAAGGCTGATTTAATTACTACAGTTAGTCCTACATATGCCAAAGAAATTTTAACTGATTACTATGGCTATGGTATGCAAAAATTATTGTTACAGAGATCAAATGATTTAATCGGAATTTTAAATGGTATTAACTATAATGAATATAATCCAGAAAAAGATAGATTGATTTCTAAAAACTATAATTTAGAAACAGTAAAAGAAGGAAAACTCTTAAATAAAAAAGCTTTATTCAAAGAACTAGGTGTTGATTTTTCTTTAGATAAACCTATTATTGGTTTAGTTTCAAGACTTGTTAGCCAAAAGGGAATTGACTTAATAAAACGTGTATTTGATGAAATGCTTGGAATTGATGATTTCTATTTCATTGTCTTAGGTTCAGGAGAAGAACAGTACGAGAATTATTTTTTAGGCCTAGAAGAACATTTCCCTGATAAAGTAAAGGTACATATAGGATATTCAAACAAATTAGCTCACATGATATATGCAAGCTCAGATATGTTTTTAATGCCTTCTAAATTCGAACCTTGTGGACTTGGTCAAATTATAGCTTTAAAATATGGAACGATTCCTATTGTGAGAGAAACTGGTGGACTTATTGATACTGTTAAACCTTATAATGAGTACGAAAAAAAAGGTAACGGATTTAGTTTCACTAATTTTAATGCTCATGACATGATGCATGTTATAAGATATGCAATGCATATCTATTATCATAATCCTGAATCTTGGGATATCATTGTAAAACATGCAATGGAAAGTGATTATTCATGGGCTAAATCAGCTAAAATGTATCGCAAAGCATATAAATCTATTTTAAAGTAGATGATATATATGCAAAATATAAAATTAATTAAGAATGGGTATATTAATATCCCAATTAATAAAATAGAAAATAGTATATCAACCCTTAGTTTTTCAACTAAACTTGTACATTTTGAAAATTATAGTACAGAAGAATTTGGAGTATACCTATTTGTTTTTGAAAGGTATTATTTTAGAATAAATGGTTATTTAAGTTTAACAATTCTTATTAGAGATAATCCAAACACTTCAACTGTAGATTTAATAATAAGCGCTGCCAAAAATGGATTTTTTAATTTAAGTTTTGGCGCCGGAAATAATCTTTTAGACTCAGTAACAAAATATTTTGAAAAAATAGGATTTAGAAAAGTCATATAAGATAAAGGAGATTAAATAAATGAAAATTCTAGCTTTAATTTTAGCAGGTGGAAGAGGTTCTAGATTAAACGACCATATCGGTTCTGGAAAGCCTTGGGATTTGGATAGACGTGACAGTAAGGTTACTCTATTACAGCCTCATGATTCTTGGTATGAAGGGACAGCTGACGCTGTAAGAAAAAACATTCATTATATTGAACAAGTAAACCCTGATTTGGTTTTAATATTATCAGGAGACCATATATATAAAATGGATTACCGCAAGATGATTAATGAGCATATTAAAAAGAATGCAGTTCTAACAGTTGGATGTAACATTATCGATCCTAAAGAAGCTTATCGCTTTGGAATGATGGCTACTGATAGTGATTTAAGAGTTAAAGAATTCGTAGAAAAACCTAAAAATACAGACTTAACTCTAGCGTCTATGGGAATATATGTTTTCAATAAAGATTTGCTAATTGGTTTATTAAAAAACAATGATGATATTAAAGACTTAGATTTTGGTAAAC
>NBLG01000015.1 GCA_002084435.1 Tenericutes bacterium 4572_104 | reverse complement strand
GAATTCATCAATTTCATTCATTGCACTCATCATTAAATATAGAAATGTAGGGAAAAAACGAATATTGTTTTCTTTTATATAATGAATAAAATCAGTGATATCTAACTGGACAGTGATAGAAAATAATGGAATTGTAAAATCTTTATAAAATTCATAATGTTTTTTTCTTTTCCATGTGCTTAAATCTATCTCTTTCATATATCCCCCAATTACAATGAATATTATAGACAATTAATGCTTGAAAAGCAAGGTGTTTATCATAAAAAAAACAAAGAAAAAAAGGTAAAATTATTTTACCTTTAATCTCACTATTCTAAAACGCTAAAATCTTCTTTACCTACACCACAAATTGGGCAAACCCAATCATCAGGGATATCTTCAAAAGCTGTTCCTGGAGCGATTCCTCCATCAGGATCTCCTAATACTGGATCATATACAAATCCGCATACATCACATATATATTTCATAATATTCCTCCTGTTTATTTTTACATATATTATACATAATTATGATTTAATTTACTACTATCTTACATAAAATTCTTTAATTTATTGAAAAGGTTAATTTTAAATGTTACAATTTTAAGTAAGAAACAAGGGGGATGAGTCTTATGAATATATTTGTTTTTATTTTTTCTTTATTAATATCCTTAGCAGCTTTTTTATTAGCCGGATGGTTATATTCTTGGGTAAAAAAACAAGAATCAAATAATCAAAAGATCAATAATATAGCTGAGTTAATTAGAAGTGGAGCTAATACATTTTTAAGAAAAGAATATATTATTTTAGCTAAGTTCGCTTTAATTTTAGCTATTATAATCTTTATTTTCTTACCAGAGCCTATATGGAAGGGTAATATTTTAGATAATATAACTATCACTTTTGCGTATATATTCGGAACTATCTTTAGTGCATTTGCAGGAAAGATTGGAATGTTTGTCGCAACAATAGCTAACAAAAAAACAGCTGAAGCTGCCGTAAAAGGAATAAGAGAAAGCTTTTTATCAGGTTTTCGCGGTGGGGCTGTTATGGGAATGAGTGTTGTTGGAGCGAGTCTTTTAGGAGTCACTTTAGTATTTTATATTACAGGTAACGCAACTATGATTTTAGGTTTTAGTTTTGGTGCTTCTTCTTTGGCGTTGTTTGCTAAAGCAGGTGGAGGTATTTTTACTAAAACAGCTGATATCTCAGCCGATTTAGTTGGTAAAGTTGAACTTGGAATAGCTGAAGATGATCCGAGAAACCCTGCGGTTATAGCGGATAATGTTGGTGATAACGTAGGAGATGTAGCGGGAATGGGTGCGGATTTATTCGATTCTCACGTGGCTTCTTTAGCTGCTGCTTTAGTAATGGGCTCTGCGATTGATATCGCTAGTGGTAGTCATAATACTACAACGGTATTTATTTACGCTTCTCTTGGATTATTGGCTTCAATTATTGGTATTATGTTCGCTAAAATGGGAAAATCTAATAATCCAACAAGAGCGCTTAATTTATCTACTTATATAACAACAGGTATTTTTACAGTATTAACTGCCCTAGCTACTTGGATATTTTCTTTAGAGTGGCGGATATACGGCGCAGCTATTACTGGACTTTTAGTAGGTGTAATCATTGGTATTACAACTGATTATTTCACAAATGATGATAAAGCTCCTGTTAGAAATGTAGCTAAGGCCTCTAAATCAGGCCCAGCTTTAACAATTATCAGTGGTACGAGTTATGGATTTTTGTCTGTTTTACCAGCGATGATTGGTATCGCTGTTAGTGCTTTTGTGGCTTATAAAATAACCGCCCCACTTGGAGTGGGTTATGCATTGTTTGGTATTTCCATGGCAGCTGTAGGAATGCTTTCTATTGTAGGTATGATTATTTCGAATGACGCCTATGGACCTATTGTAGATAATGCTAGAGGTTTAGCTGAAATGGGAGGCCTTGGAGAGGATGTTATTCGGATAACAGATGAATTAGATTCAGCTGGTAATACTGTTAAAGCTGTAACTAAAGGTTTCGCTATTGGCGCAGCTGGTCTTACTGTTATATCTTTGTTAGGTGCTTTTATATCTGAAGTAAATACAGCGGCAATTAAACTTGATTTACCTTTAATTACTGGATTTGATATTATGGATCCAGCAGTATTCTTTGGCCTTTTAATCGGTGCGGCTGTGCCTGCAGTATTTAGCGCTATGCTTATGCTTGGGGTTACGAAAAACGCTGAGAGAATGGTTAAGGAAATTCACAGGCAATTCGATGAAATTCCAGGCCTAGTTGAAGGTAAAGAAGGTGTTTTACCTGAATCTGATAAATGTATTGAAATAGCTACTACTGGTGCTTTAAAGGAATTAATACCTGCTGGTTTATTTACTATTATTATTACAGTTGTAGTAGGTATTTTTGGAGGAGTTTACGCTATTGGAGGCTTTTTAACTGGTAATATCGTAAGTGGTTTATTGCTCGCATTATTTATGTCTAATTCAGGTGGCCTTTGGGATAACGGTAAGAAATATATTGAAGCTGGCAATTTCGGTGGTAAAGGAAGCGATGCTCATAAAGCAGCTGTTGTAGGTGATACTGTTGGTGATCCATATAAAGATACAGCAGGCCCTTCTATTAATACTCAAATAACAGTTGTAAGTCTTATAGCTAGTTTGCTTTCAGTTATATTCCTTACAATGTCAATATTTTAATATATTGTTTCATAAAAAAAAGGATGCGATTAAGCATCCTTTTTTAATTTATTTATAATTTTTCTATAATAAATCCAAAAAGGAAAATACATAAAACTTGTGATTATAAAAGATAAAGTTATTACTCCTAAAAGATAGACAAAATAACCATGTCCTTCAAACATACTAAATGGAGTTTCTTCTGAATTTAACATAAACATTAGATTTTCATTAAACAAATTACTGAATATAATCATTAAAAGAGCGATTATAGAAAGTGTCATAATAGATTTTTTTAAATCTTTTATTGTTGGATGCCATTTATATACAAAAATCATATAAATATACATAAAGAAAAAGAACATATGGCTTATTGTATATTGATAAAACCTAAATCTATCATAGCTATAGCTAATATTAGGAAATAGTACGCTAGCTAAAGCACCCCAAACCCAGAAATATCCTATCATAAATAATTTTTTGTTTTTAAAAAACAAGGAGATAATACCTACATACAATGTATAAGCACATAGACCTATAGGTAAAATAAGAAGAGGATCTCTTACTCCGTTATATAACTTCCATGCATAAAAAGAGAATTCCCAAAAAAGCGCAAATAAAGCAATTGATTTAGCTAATAACCTTTCATGTTTATATTCTCTTATCTTATCTTGAAAATGATATAATAAAATAATTCCAATAATGATAATGGCTATTAAAAGGAAATGTATAAAAGAGTATGCTTCAAAAACATGTCCTGCTTGATCAGAAAAAAACATATTAATTCCTCTCAATCTATATTAAGATTATACATCTAAATATAAATATTTTAAAACAAGATTAAATTTAAATAAAGCAGTTTAATCCCATAAGGTTAAACTGCTTTTGTTTTAGATTTTAATTGTAAGATTTTTTTCTTCAAGTAATTTATAACGTTCTTCTATCTTCTTAATTATTTCTTCAAATTCTTCACCTTGAAACATATCGTTTACTTTTAAATAAAGAATTTTTTCTTTTGGAACTTTATAATTTTTAAATATACGGTCTAATACTTCATAGTAATTAGCATAATGGAATTTTAAATAATCATATTGATCCTTTTCTATTTCTCTACCTCTTTTACGGACGTTTTCAAATAATTGGTCTTCATCACGAACTATTACAAGGTGAATATCAACATCTGGAATTCTTTTTAAATGCTCATCCGCAATAGCGTATGTTAAAGCTACTTCGTAAGCAGACATAATACCTTCTAAACGCAATAATTCAGTGAATACTAAATTAGAAAATAGCGTAGAATCACAGACTACTGAGGGTTCGTTTCTTGTCTTCCACATCAATAAAAATAAAGAGCTATAGAAAGCGTTTTGGCTTAACAAGGCAAATGTTTCTTTATCTTGATAGAAAAGTGGCAAAAATTCGTTCTTTTCTACTGGTTCTTCTACTAATGGTACATTGTAATGTTTTGATAATAATCCTGAAAGGGTTGATTTTCCACAACCAATTGGTCCTATAATTCCTATTCTCATTGAAATCTCCTTTAATTAATCTTTGTAGAATATTATACCGAAATTATTAATCTAAGTCAAAGCCAAATCAGATATTTTTAAAGTTTATTTTAAACTATAAAAACAGCGATTAACAAATATATTTTTAAAGGTAAAATATTACAATTTATGTATTATTCAAATATACCCGTAGAAAAATATTTAAAGGCAGAATCCGGGAAAATCATAACTATGTTTTTATCTTTTAATTGATATTTATTTATATATTGAATTGCGCATGATAAAACAGCTCCAGAAGACAAACCAATAGATATTCCTTCTAACATAGGCAATTCTTTTGTGTATTTAAACGCCTCGTTTTCTTTTGCTTGTATAACTTCATCTATTAATGCTAAATCAAGGATTTCAGGGATAAATCCAGCTCCTATTCCTTCTATCTTGTGTTTATGGGGTAGGTTTCCACTTAAAACACTGGATTTTTCTGGTTCAATGGCGATTATTTTAATAAGAAAATCTTTTTCTTTAAAATATCTAGCAAGTCCACTAATAGTTCCTCCGGTACCGACTCCTATAAAGATATAATCAATTAATCCATCCATTGCCTTATCTATTTCGTAAGCTGTAGTTTCATAATGGCTTAATGAATTAAAAATATTACTAAATTGACCAACTATAATGGAATTAACATTTTCTTTTTGCAATTCTTCAGCTTTTAAAATAGAACCCTTCATTCCTAATTTACCATCTGTTAAAACGATTTTGGCTCCATATAACTTCATTAAGTCAATACGTTCTTTAGACATGGTTTCAGGCATAACCAATAGACAAGGATTTCCAAAATAAGCACAAACCATAGCTAAAGCAATACCTGTATTTCCACTAGTAGCTTCAATAATTAAAGAAGATTTGTCTATTAAGTTATCTTGATATAGTTTTTTTATCATATAGTAGGCTGGCCTTGCCTTAACGGAGTTTGTTGGATTAAAGCTCTCTAATTTAGCATATAAATTTAAGTCTAAGTTATATTTTTCTTCAACTTTTTTAAGCCTTACCAAGGGGGTATTACCAATTGTTTCTAAAATATTATTATATACCTTCATTTAAAATATTACTCCTAACTTCTAATTCAAACTTCTTATTGTTCACAATCATATTAGCTGGTACAGATTCGGTTATAAAAACGTTGGAACCAATAATAGAATTTTTACCAATCACTGTTTTTCCACCTAAAATAGAGGCGTTAGAATAAATAGTAACATCATCTTCAATTGTGGGATGACGTTTTTTTCCTTTTAAGAGTTGTCCCTTTCTTAAAGATTTAGCTCCAAGAGTTACCCCTTGATAAATTTTGACTCTATCACCAATTACTGTAGTCTCTCCTATAACAACTCCGGTTCCATGATCTATAAAAAAGCTCTTGCCAATTATAGCTTTTGGATTAATATCTATTCCTGTTTCTCGATGAGCATATTCGCTCATCATTCTAGGAATAACTTCTACTCCTAACTCATTTATAACATGAGCAATGCGATAAACAAAAATTGCATAAAGCCCAGGATAAGTTATAATGATTTGATCATGATTTAAAGCAGCTGGATCATTTAGATAATGTGCTTCTACATCTAGTGCGATTTTTTTTCTTAAACTTGGAATCATAGAGATAAATTTTAAACATAAATCACAAGACTCTTTGTAAAAATCTTTATTTCTTAATTCATCTGCCAAATACAACTCTGAATAGGCAATTTGTCGCTTTAATTTCTTTCTTAAGCGATTGACTAATATAGATGTTTTAAATCTATTTGGATAGCTTTTCATATATTTATTTTCAAAATAGCCAGGAAAAACAAGTTTTCTAGTTAGTTCAATAATTTTAATGATTTCATTATTTTGAGGATATTTACATTTTATATGATCTTTATTTAGAATATGTTCATGATATGAATCAATAATTTTGTTAGTATATTTTGTAGTCTTCATAATATACCTCCTTTGATTTCATTATATCATATGTATTATATATACATAGTGAAAGCTATTTAAATATTTTTTATAAAAATTAGCACTCTACTATTGACAGTGCTAATTTTTCGTTATATAATATATGTAGACTGAAAAAAGGAGGTATGTATATGAATTTACAAGGACAACCTAACTATGAAAATGATGAAAATATTCTTGATAAATTTGGTAGAAATATCAATGATCAAGTTATTAAAGGAAAGATAGATCCAGTTATCGGTAGAGATGATGAAATAAGACGTATTATTAAAATCTTATCACGTAGAACCAAGAATAACCCGGTTTTAATAGGTGAACCTGGTGTTGGTAAAACAGCTATAGTTGAAGGATTAGCTATGCGTATTACCGAAAAGGATGTCCCTATTGGGTTAAGAGATAAGATTATCTACGAATTAGATCTCGCAAGTCTCGTAGCCGGGGCTAAATTTAGAGGTGAATTTGAAGAGAGATTAAAAGCCGTTCTTAAAAAAGTAAGAGATTCTGAAGGAAAGATTATTCTTTTCATTGATGAAATTCATATGATAGTTGGAACTGGCCGTACCGAAGGCGCAATGGATGCTAGTAATATGTTAAAACCAATGCTTGCGCGTGGTGAATTGCACTGCATCGGCGCGACTACTTTAAATGAATATCGTAAATATATTGAAAAAGATAATGCTTTAGAGAGACGTTTCCAAAAGGTAATGATCAATGAACCAACTATAGAGGATTCAATTTCAATACTTAGAGGTCTTAAAGATAAGTTTGAGACTCATCATGGGGTTCATATCAATGACGAGGCAATTGTCGCAGCTGCTGTTTTATCTAGCAGATATATCAGCGATAGATTTTTACCTGATAAGGCAATTGATTTAATCGATGAAGCATCGGCTTCTATTAGAATGGAAATAGATTCTATGCCTGCGGAACTAGATGATGTTACAAGAAGAATAATGCAGCTAGAGATTGAAAAGAGGGCATTAGAAAAAGAATCCGATTCTAATTCAAAAGCTAGGTTAGAAAACTTAAAAAACGAATTGAAAGAACTTAAAAAATCTGAAAAAGAAATAAGAAAACAATGGGAAAAAGAAAAACGAGAATTAGAAATTATTAAAGAAAAACGCGCTGAATTAGAGTCATATAAAAATGATTTACAAAATGCTTTTAATAATTCTGATTACTCTAAAGCAGCTGAACTTCAATATTCTGTGATTCCAAAGCTTGAAAAAGAGATTGAAACTTTAAGCAATAATAATAATCATAAACTTATTACTGAAACTGTTAGAGAGGAAGATATAGCTGAAGTTGTTTCTAAATGGACTCATATTCCTGTTTCTAAGCTTATGGAAGGTGAAAGAGAAAAATTAATTGGTTTAGCTGATGAACTCAAGAAAAGAGTAATCGGACAAGATCACGCTATTGAATTGATTTCTAATGCAATTTTAAGACAGCGTGCAGGAATTAAAAATGAATTCCGTCCTATTGGGTCTTTCATGTTTCTAGGTCCTACAGGAGTTGGTAAAACCGAAGTAGCCAAGGCTTTAGCCGAACAATTATTTAACAGTGAACAACAGATTACAAGAATCGATATGTCTGAGTATATGGAGCGTTTCTCTGTAACTAGACTTATTGGAGCTCCACCAGGATATGTAGGATATGATGAAGGCGGTCAATTAACAGAGGCTGTTAGAAGAAAACCTTATTCTATTATCTTATTCGATGAAATCGAAAAAGCTCATTCAGAGGTATTCAATGTCTTATTACAAATTCTAGATGATGGTAGATTAACAGATAACCAAGGTAGAACAGTTGATTTTAAGAACACCATTATCATTATGACAAGTAATCTTGGTAGTAAGTATTTAATAGGACATCACGATAACGCTGAACAAGAGGTAATGAATCTTGTAAAACAATCATTTAAACCTGAATTTATCAATAGAATAGATGAGATTATTATCTTTAATTCTTTAGATAAAGATACACAAATGAAGATTCTAGAAAAGATGTTGTTAGATTTAAATACTAGACTTGAAGGTCAAAGATATTACTTTGAATTCACAGATAAGGTTAAAGCTAAGATACTTAATGAGGCTTATAACCCAGATTATGGTGCGAGACCAATAAAACGTTATATTCAACACCACGTGGAATCATTGATAGCTAAAGAAATTATCAGTTCAAGAATAATTCCAGATAACCACTACATCTTAGATGTAGAAGGTGATGAATTCATAGTTAGGAAATAAAAAACCGCAGAATTCTGCGGTTTTTTTTATACGATTTGTATAATTAATCATCTAAAACAATCTATTATATAACAAAAATCAAAGATTTGTGGTTCAAAATAATATCAAAAAATATACATAATGTTATTTTATTCAATATATACTAGATAGGTTATAAAGGCTTTTTAAACCAGGCTCTTATTTTTTTACTAAACTTAAGATATATCATCAAAAATGGTGCTTGATATAAAGACATTATTGCAGGAAATACAGCTAGATATTGACCGTATTCACCAAAAACAGAAATCAAAACAGCAATGCTCAATGCTATATTTTTACTTACAGATGTAAACACAATAGATTGGTGTTGACCGTATTCAAGTTTAAGAATGTTCTTGTTTAAAATTAAAGTTAAAATAACAGTAACTCCATAAAACAATATTGCTATTGGAAGTAAAATTAAGATATCGATAGAATTTTGTAAAATAAGATTAGCCTTTGATGCAAATATAATAAACATTAAAATATATAGAAATATTAAAGTCGTTGTTGAAAAATAAGGTTTAATTTTAAGATATTTTTCACTTCCATGTCTTTTTTCTACGTATTCCCTTGTTATAATCCCCAAAATTAGAGGTAAAATTAAAATTAATAATAAATTCTTAATGATTATAATGAATGGTACTGGTATGTTGGCCCCTAATGCTAAATAATGCCCTGCAATAGGGTAAACAAAAATTGACAATATAAAAGCGGAAGCAACTATTATGGCACCACTTAACATATGGCCTTCTGCAAGACCAATATACCCGAGTCCCATACTTGATGCTGGAGCAATTGACATTAACATTAAGGCAAGCTTAATATCCGGGTCTATATGAAAAATCCATGTCAATAAATACATAAATAATGGAGCCCAAATAAAATTTAAAATCATCCCTATAATTAAAGGCTTTTTTGATCCTCTTATTTTTTTTAAAGAAGATAAAGATAAATTTACCATCATTGGATAAATCATAATAAACACTACAGGTAAAATTATTGATGATAGAAATTTTAGATTCCATATAGATCCAAATGTCAACCCAGCAGTTATGACCAATACAGTATAAATTATCATATATTTTGATAAGTTCTCTTTTAATTTGTTTATCATTTTATTATTACATATCCTTCCTTATCATTTCACATATTCACCCAAACAAGAGTTAAAATACAGTGTCCATTAATCGTTTTATTATTGTTTCCATATCACTTTTTTCATTATATTCTCATATTAAAATTTATGCAAACAATAACATCTTTTTTTTTATTTTCATGTAAATTTTTATAATTAGATATAATTTAAGCGTTTTTTTTCATAAAAAAATACCTCAAAATAACCGAAATAATATATTACTTATAACTTTATATTTCAAAAAAGATTAAAAGTTTTATATTAGTCTTTAATTTTGAGGTATCATGATATTTTAAAACAATACATATCAACCGAATTTGTTATTGAATATTATTAATATTCGATTTTTACTTTTTACCTATAAATACAGACAAATTAGTAAGCTTGAAGCTTTTCTTCTTTTCTCAGTACTCTAAGTGTTCCTAAAGCTAAAGCCCTCATTTCATCTTCGCCCGGATAAACATAGATAGGAACTATTCTCTCAAAATATCCCTTTAAATAATCAGTGAAATATTTACTATGCGCTATACCACCAGTAATTAATACTGCATCTACCTTGCATTTACATGCAAAGTACATAGCTCCGATTTCTTTAACTACAGTGTAACCCATTGCTTCATAATAAAACCGAGCTAATTCATCGCCTTCATTTATTCTTTTTTCAATTTCTCTTGTATCATTAGTTCCAAGATATGAAACAAGTCCTCCTTTACCTACAAGCATTTTTTTAACTTCTTTTTCTGTATATTTTCCAGAAAAACATAATTCAACTAATGGATAGGTTGGAATTGTTCCTGTTCTTTCAGGAGAAAATGGTCCATCTCCACCCAAGGCATTATTTACATCTATAACTCTACCTTGTTTGTGAAGGCCTACTGATATTCCTCCGCCTAAATGAACGACAATTAAATTCATATCTTCATAAAGTTTACCCATAAGCTTAGCGTGATGTTTTGCGGTTGCTTTTTGGTTTAAGGCATGAAAAGTACTTCTTCTTTCAATTCCTTTAAGTCCAGATACTCTTGAAATTTCTTCAAACTCATCGATAACTACTGGATCTACTATATAAGCAGGTCGATTAAAAGGTTTAGCGAAACTATCAGCTAATAAAGCTCCTAGGTTAGAAGCATGGGAACCATACTTACAACTTCTTAGGTCTTCTAGCATTTCATTAGTTACGCGATAAGCTCCGCCGTGTTTAAGCGGTTTTAACATACCTCCTCTACCGATAAATACATCAATCTGATTTAATTTATATTTATGTTCTACTAAAAAATCAAGGATTACTTGTCTCCTAAAATCTAATTGATCTATTATTGTATTGAATTCTTGAAGCTTTTCTGTATCATGTCTAAGAGTAGCTTCTTGAATGAGTTTTTCATTCAAAAACAAAGCTACTTTAGTTGATGTACTTCCAGGATTAATGACTAGGAGTAAGTAGTCCATCTTTATTCACCACCGCTAAAAAGATTGAATTTAGTTTTGCTTCACTTGTATCGGCTCTTGAAGTAAGAACGATTGGAACTTTAGCACCCATTACAAGGCCAGCTGACTTTCCATTTGCGAGAAAAACACTGGTTTTATAGAAAATATTACCACCATCAAGATTTGGAAATAATAAAATATCACATACACCTGCGACTTTTGAATTTATTCCTTTTGTCTTAACGGATTCCATAGATACCAAATTATCTACCGCAAAAGGTCCATCAATTAAAAAATCTATGTCTTTATCTTTATAGTAATTTACTATTTTTTCAGCGTCCACTGTAGAAGCTATTTTTGGATTTACCTTTTCTACTGCGGATACTATTCCTACTTTTGGCAAAGAATAACCTAAAGATTTAGCTAATGAAACAGCTGCTTCTATAATTAGAATTTTTTGTTCCCAAGTAGGTTCAATATTCATCGCTCCATCAGTTGCGAATAACACTCTATCAAGTGTAGGATATTCTACAATACCTACATGGCTTAATAAGCTACTATTAACTATTCCATATTCTTTATTAACAACACCTTTTAAAAGTATTTTAGTATCGATTAAGCCTTTCATAACAATATCTACTTCGCCTTGGTTTACCAAATCCATCGCAATTTTAGTTGCGAGAACGGGATCTGGTTCATTGATTATTTTTAAAGAAGAATCAAAGGATAAACCTTTGATAAGTTCTTTTATTTTATCTTCAAAACCGATTAAAATAGGTTCGATAATTCCTTCTTCGCAAGCTAAATTAACAGCTTCAATAACATGCTCATCATGCGCAAAGACAACTACCATTCTCTTTTTAGTTGCTTTTTTAGCTGCGATTTTTAAATCATCTAAGTTCTTAAGCATATTTAACTCCGAGTTTTTTTACATAGTCTTTCCCAGCTTTGATAGCTTCAATATTTATATCTAGAAGATGAGCTTTCTTTTCTCCTAAAAATTTCTTGATTATAGCCAAAATTGTTTCATCGCTAAACAAATGAGTTAACTCTAAATAAGCTCCCATCATAACCATATTAGCTACTTTTTGATTACCAAGTTTAATAGCTATATCATTAACTGGTACTCCTACACTAAGAAGTGAACCTTCTTTTACTTCTTTAGATATTAAAGATGAGTTATATAGAATTAATCCACCTTCAGCTACATGTCCTCTAAATTTTTCTAAAGAAGGTGAATTAAACGCAATTAAATGATCTGCGTTCTTAAATACTGGAGAATTAATCTTTTCTTTAGAAACGATTACTGAACAGTTAGCTGTTCCTCCTCTAGTCTCTGGACCATATGATGGAAACCAAAGCCCATTTATTTCATCTTTAGTAGCGCTATAAGCAAGGATTTGTCCAAACATCATAACACCTTGGCCACCAAATCCAGCTACTTTAATATTAGTTGCTTTATTCATCTAAATCACCTTTATCTTTGAAAACGCCTAAAGGATATTCTTTAGCCATATCAGTTTTAACCCAATTCATCGCATCAACCGGAGTCATTCCCCAGTTAACAGGGCATGAAGATAATACTTCAATCATAGTAAAGCCTTTCTTATCTCTTTGATATTCAAAGGCTTTTTTAATTGCACGTTTAGCTTGAATTACGCGTTTTGGATCATATACAGAAACGCGTGCGATATAAGCAGCTCCTTTAATAGTCGCAAACATTTCAGAAATATGGATTGGATTACCATGCACACCAGAAACTCTACCATCTTGTGAAGTAGTTGTTTTTTGTCCTATTAAGGATGTTGGGGCCATCTGTCCACCAGTCATTCCATAAATCGCGTTATTAATAAAAATAACAGTAATATTTTCACCGCGGTTAGCCGCGTGAATCGTTTCAGCTATACCAATACTTGCAAGGTCACCATCGCCTTGATAAGTAAACACTATATTATTTGGTAATACTCTTTTAATTCCTGTAGCCTCTGCGCAAGCTCTACCATGTGGAGCTTGTTGAGCATCACAATTAAAGAATTGATATGAAAATACAGAACATCCAACTGATGCAATAGCTATTGCATCTCCTAACATATCTAGTTCTTCTAATACTTCAGCCACTAATTTATGAACAATACCATGTCCACATCCAGGACAATATGTAAGTGGTGTATCAGTTAAACCTTTAGATTTTTGATATACTATAGCCATTTCAGCTCACCACCTTTTGTTCAAAATTAATAATTGCATCAACAATTTCTTCAGGATCTGGAATCATTCCACCGCTTCTTCCAAAGAATCCTACTTTATGTCTACCTTTGTTAGAGATTAAAACATCATCTAACATTTGACCCATACTTAACTCACAGCACAAAATACCTTTTGTAGATTCTGGTATTTTATCAAATGCTTTTTCAGGATATGGCCAAACTGTTATTGGTCTAATCATTCCAACATTTATACCTTTTTCTTTTAACATTTTTATAGAAGAACGACAGATTCTCGCCATAGTTCCATAAGCAACTATTACATAGTCTGGGTCTTCTTCCATATTAACTAATTCATATAGAGTTTCGTTTTTCTTTATCTCTTTGTATTTTTCTTGTAAATGAATATTATGTTTTTCTAGTTCAGCTGGATCTAGGAATAAAGAATTAGCTATATTTCTTCTACCAGGATGATTTTTAGTTCCTGTAGTAGCCCAATCTTTTGGCTTTAAATCACGTTTTTTAACCGGTTTATCTAAATCAACTGATTCCATCATTTGCCCAATTAGTCCATCAACCAAAACCAATACTGGGTTTCTATAATAATCTGCAGTATCAAAAGCCCCTTTTAAGGTATCTATAGTTTCTTGAATTGATTCTGGAGCGTAAACAATTAATTGATAATCTCCATTTCCTCCGCCTCTAGTTGCTTGATAGTAATCAGATTGAGATGGTTGAATACCTCCAAGGCCAGGGCCTCCACGCATTACAGATACGATAACACAAGGTAATTCTGCCGCTGTAATATAGCTTATACCTTCTTGTTTTAAAGCGATACCAGGGCTTGAACTTGATGTCATAACTCTCGCACCTGCGCCAGCTGCACCATAAACCATATTAATGGCAGCTATTTCAGATTCGGATTGTAAGAACACCTTTCCTGCAGCTAACAAATGTTTTGATAAATATTCTGGAACTTCATTTTGTGGGGTAATTGGATAGCCATAAAAAGCATCAACACCACCTTTAATGGCAGCTAATGCAATAGCTTCGTTTCCCTTCATTAGAACTTTAGCCATTCTTTTTCTTCACCTCCACTGTAATAACGGAATCAGGACACATCATAGCGCAAAAAGCACAACCAATGCATTTATCAGGTTCCGATACTTTTATGATGTTATAACCGTTTTTGTTAAGTGTGTTCATGTCCTGATACAAGATGTTTTGCGGACAAGCTTCGACACAGAGTAAACAGCCTTTACATCTTTCGTCATCAAATGTTACTTTACCTTTTGGCATAGTCTTCCTCCTAAATAATTTTTTTCTGGAATATTTTTAATTAATATTTTCATCAGAAATATTAAATTATTAGCTTTATTTAAATATTAAATATTATATCCAATCTTTTCGGTGAAATAATTTTATTTTAATTACTTCTCCTAAAATTTCAGAAGTATCAAAATCAAAACCTTCCCAAATAGATGTGTATTTTACCTCTAATCCGGTTTTTAAAGATACTTCTTTTAAGATGTTTTGTCCTTCTAAAATATCTGATAATGTAGTTTCTTTTAAAAGATTAGTATTATTTATTAATCC
>NBLG01000043.1 GCA_002084435.1 Tenericutes bacterium 4572_104 | reverse complement strand
TGATTCTATTGCTGCAGGTTACGGTTTTGGAACTGAAGAAGAGATAGAAAAAATAGCTCCAACTTTTGTTGCAGAGAACATTAAACAACTGAAAGAACTCTTGGGGTTGACTAATAAATAATTTGGGAATTTATAGGAAGTTAACATTTCTCTAATGTAAATTCTTAGATAATGAATATAATGGACTATATGACTTGTCTAAGGATAAAAAGAGTAGAGTATTAATGACTAAAAAAACAAGTTGTCAATTTGTCATCCTTAACTCAATTAGATTAACTTTGTTCTAATTGAACCAGCCCTGATCAACCATCAAACAGGCAGTAAAATATTTTGAAAGGATCATAAACAAAAAAGCCTGATGAAATATTTTTTCACCAGGCTTTATCTTTTAGCAATACCTATATTCCTATTTAACCAGAATCATTTTCTTAGTCATAGATCCGGCAGGTGTTTCTAATGTGTAATAATACACACCACTATTAAGATTTGAAGCATTAAAGTTGATCTTATGAGCAGCTGCTGACATATTGCCATTAATCAGTGTTCTTACAAGTTCACCTTTAATGTTAAAAACAGAAAGTTTAACATATCCAGCTGTAGTGTTTTTGAAACTGATAGAAGTACTTGGGTTAAACGGATTAGGATAATTCTGATAAAGCTCTGCAGCTTCCACGATAGTTTCTTCAATACCACTACCCTGTCCAACTAACTGAAAATTATCTATATGTGTATAATAAGCCTGTTCTCCTAGCACACCAACCTTAACAAGAGGTTTACCTGCACCTACAAAATCACTAAGATCTACATTATACTGAACCCACTGTTTATCTTCAGCATCATTACCATTCCATTTATAAATCCGCTCACCTGCATTAACCCATTCAGACTTATCATCAAGTGTAAGCACCTGTACTTGAAGTGTGTCATTTCCCATCCAGCTAATCATCTCTTTGTCATTATAAATATAAAGACTAAATTCTGAACTTGTGTAGCCGGAAAGGTCAACTGGATACGATTCAATTCTGGCCATAGTATTACCAAATTCCAGGAAGTATTCTCCGTCCTGAGCTACAGTTCCGTAAGCAAGCACAGAACCGGATTTTACTCTATTCCAGTAACTATAACCATTATATCTGGTAATATCCCACCCTTCAGCAGGATAAGTATCTCCTTCAAAACTTTCATCTATTACAACCGGCATATTTTTCCATTCAATATCGTAGGTAGCGGATCCGCTGTTATCTTTGATATCAATTAGTGGAATAGTGATTGATCCTGTAGTTCCAGCAGGCTGTCCCGGAATTAAACCGTGCAGATTAAATCGTCCATTTTTTTCAGACAGGGTCAATGTAACATCTTCGTCACTGCCGTTAAGGTTGTATGTTGCGACAATATCACCCTCCATCCCGGCAAGATCCATTACAGCAATATCAAGTTCCATGTCCAGTCCATCATAACTAACATTACCATAAATTTCCTGAGCTTCAGGAGCTTCGTTATCAACACCAATATAAACATTATCAAGACCAACACTGGTACCTTCATACCCACCATCACAGACAAATTTCCATCTAAATTTGACATCCTGACCTTCATATGAAGCAAGATCAACCTTAACAGATGAATATTCCATTTCGATTATTTCTGATGACAGAACATGCAGGTTTGTCCAATTAGCACCATTATCTGTTGAGATATCAAAATAGGTAGAATCGTGACCTACGATTTTCTCATTGCCCCTTTCCTTTTTACTTGGAGGTATACTAAGAAAATTTGCGTTTTTCCAGGCAAACTTCATATCTGATCCAGCCTCTATACTAATAACTGGTGTTTCCAACATTTTTGCTGTAGCGCTATAATAGTATGTTCCAGCACAGTAGTCGCCACTTACAGTAAATGTATTTGATTTAAACCAATCACCACTCCATCCTTCAGGGGGAAATGTATCGCCTTCAAAACTTTCTGCTAAAGCATTTACTTTTACTCCGGCATAAGAGATTGTCGCTACTGCCAAAACAGCAAATAAAACTAATTGTAACATCTTTTTCATAGTTCCTTCCTCTCCTCAATATTTATGTTTCAATAATAAAAATGTTTTATAATTACCTTACAGTTATTCATTAATCATCTTCCCATACGGTCTTAAGAGTTTTGCTATAACATTGTACTAAGTATTGTTATAAAGATAGGATAATACAACAAAAATAATTTTCAAAATGAAAATTGCAAATAAACAACAAAACGCAACATTTCAGGCATAAAACACTTTTTATGATTTTCATACAATAATTACATAAACCAAGAAATAAAGAATCATAATCAACATCCCTGCCTAACAAGAAAAAGTTCAGATGATATGAAAGTTATAAATGTTCCAATATTTCCTTTAGCGTATTTTGAATTAAAAAAGCTGCCGTTTTATCATCTATTTCTTGAGCAAATTTCAAAGCTTTTCTTGCTGTTTTTTCAGCTAAAACGCCCCTATTCTGCTTCATATAAACTTCCGCTAATGTATTAAGAAGGCGGCAGAGATAATAACTTGATTTTATCATTTCAGCATAACGAACTGCTTTTGTACTATTTTGCAAGGCACCTTTGATTCGCCCCTGCTTTAAATAAGATTCAGCAATATTATTATAAGCAACACATAACCCTTTAATATTATTAGATTTTTGAGTAATTGCTATTTGTTTTCGACAATAATAAATCCCCTTTTCATACTCTTCCATACGATAATAAATTGCACCAAGATTAACATAACAATGACTTTTAGTTTTAAGATCACCATATTTTTCAGATAAATCCATCGCACGATGAATACATTCAAAGGCCTTGGAAATATCATCATTAATAAAATAGAGACTTCCCAGAATAATGTGCTGTTCTAGTATTTTTTTCTTTAACTTTAATTTTTCAAACAATTTCAAACTCTGATTAACATAATTCCGAGCATCATTCACCCTTTCCAGATATGCGTTACACTTACCTAGATGGCTATAAAGCTCAGCTGCTGTATAAAAGTTATCCCCCTCCTGGGCCAGAATAAGTCCTTTTTTAAAAAACTCTTCAGCAGCTGTAAACCTCTCCTTAAAAAGATTATAAAGACCAAGTTTTTCAAATACCGCAATTTTAACTCTGGGATCCCGTGATTGTTCTCCATAGGCAACAAAATCGTCAAGGTATTTTAAAAAGGTATCCTCTTCTGCATAATAAATCATGTTTCCATAACTGGCAAAAGCTTTAATAAAAGCCTGATTATCTCCTTTTTTACTAGCAAGAGCTTCTGCCTGTTCAAAATATTTTGATGATTGAAGCTGATTTCCCTGACTTAGATAAGCAACAGACAGTCCGATATAAATTCTCAAATCCCGTTTAGATAATTCACCCAAAGCTATCAACCTTTTACAGGTCTGAAATTTTACAATGCTTTTCTTAAAAAAAGAAAACTTTAAATCCATGTCAGCCATCAGTAACAATACATCAACCTTGCATGACATACACTTTTTTTTATGATACCTGAAAAGAGCTTCCTGATAATATTTCCTTGATCTATCATAATTGCCAAGATCACGAAATATATTTCCATATCTCACTAAAATTTCGCCGCTGTATTTTTTCCCTTCACAACGGTTATCACACTCTTCAGCCTGATGTAACGATTTCAAAGCCCCTTCATAATCACCCATGTACTCCAAAGCTTTCCCCCTTTGCAAAAGGGTTCCAATGAGTTTATCACGATGCTGCTGCTTATCCTTCAGCAAAAATAATATGGTATCTGCAAGACAGATCTTTATTTTGTTGCCCCAGCGAAGATCCTCACTTAGCAGCACATCATACAAGAGTCTAATTACTTCTTCAATAAAATGCTCAGCTATTTTAAGATATTCAATCTTACCATTATTTTGTGATGTATCAAAAAAAGAAAGCATACTATCAATAAGCAAGGGAGGAAATTGCAAGGAACTATGTAAAGATCGTAAAGTTAAGATCCGTTTTTTATTTTCAGCCATACTAAGAAAATAGTAACCGGATAAAAAATCAGGAAAATCGGCAGCAATAAAATTTATATGAGATAATATTGCAGCAACTCCCTGCTTCGCCTTTTTTCTCATCCTTTCCCTATTCCTGTCATTTGTTTCAACAATATTAAAATGAATAGTACCTTTCAATCTGCTTAACAATGAATCCTTTTCTTTAAAAGATGCTAACATCTTCTTTCGCAAAGGGATAAATGTCAGCTGCCTTTGCCTTCGATGTGTTTTGTTTAGAAAATGATAAAGATATTTAATAAATACAGCTATATAGAGTTCGATATTACTGCTTGCAAATGAAGAAAAAACTACTCCAGTTTTATAATCCATAGCAACAATTATGTATTGAGGTATTTTGCCGTGTACTGCAAAATCATGCTCAAGAAAGTTATCCACCTTGCCGATAGAAAGGAAAAAATGGGAAAGTGGTTTTATTTCCTGCGAAATCTCATTTAAATCCAAACTCAGATTTTTCAAACTTGATTTATCTACCTCGTTCTGCTTTATTTTTTTATGGATAGTATTAATACTGTAGGGTATTTTTAAAATTTCTTTAATCTCCCGAGGAGAGAGAGAAGGGTCTTTTTTTTTCAAATCAATAATTTTTTGTTCAATCTCTACAGACATCTTATTGCCGTATTGATAATTTTTTTTCGTTGCATTAGCTAATCCTTCTAAACCAGACATCTCAAATTTCTTCAATAATCGATAGATTCTCTGCCGTGAAGTATTAAACATTTTTGCCGTAGCACTGACTCCAGATTTACGTGCAAACTGAACAATCCGATACCGTTCTCTGATCTTTTCATCTTCTATATGTGCCGGGTTTATTACCACTTTATTTCATTTCTCTAGCTTTTCTTTCTGTTTGCAGTCAACCATATTTAATCATTTCCTTTAAAGGGTATAATGTTTAATCAATTTAGAACCAATATATTGCACTAAATCTTTTTGTTTCAGCCCCTGCTGTTCCATTCTGAACTTAATAGCTTCAATAGGATCAGGATATTCAAATTTATAGTGACGCTCTTCATAATCTTTAATTAGCAGCGTTAATAATTCTAATTTTTCCTGTTCCTTACTACCCTGCTCAGACTCAAGCTCAATCAATGCCTCTATCTCATCCAGATAAAGATCATATTGCTCTTCACTTTTCATAACTTTACACATTTTCGCTCCTCCGCAAACACTAAACCATCGCTACTAAAAACTCTTCTTGTCATACTCGGCATGAGTTCAAATCCACCTTACAAAAACATTTCTATTTTTGTATACAACCTTAACGACAAGTCTAAATCCATTACCTTGATATTAAAAATAACAATATTATCACCAAGAAAAGAAGCCTCAGGATATCTATCCTTATATCCTGAGGAGAATTCCATTCACATTTTAGAACCTCATGGTACCAAGACAATAATTGCTCTTTACAACTACTATTTTTCTTTATGTATTTATAAATGGTTCGTCTAGAAACTATGGTCATTCGCTGTAATCCATTATTGTGTTATAATAATGTAATAGTAAAAAAAATAAAGTCAACACAAAGTTCCTAAAAAGGGAACTTGATTTCAAAATCAAAACTAAATCTTAAAAGAATAATTCTGAAAAGCTACGCCAACCTGGCATTACCATTAACTTCATTGATA
>NBLG01000042.1 GCA_002084435.1 Tenericutes bacterium 4572_104 | reverse complement strand
TATAACTCCAGAACAAAGTATCTTTAAATCAACTACTTATACATACAATGCAAAAGCTCATCCTAATATGTCTAAAAGCAAACGTATTCTAGTAAGTTATAATACAAACACATATAATTTTGACCACAATATGTCTAATAGATTAATCTATGGACCAAGGTTTATTTATCTAAATGAAATAGAATAAGAGGAAGAATATGACAGAAGAAATAAAAAAACCAAAATTAACTAAAAAACAAAGAAATTTAATTAAAGCAGTGATTCTTCACTTTGTTTTGATTTGTGCTAGTTTTGGCTTTATCTTTCCCTTTTTATGGATGTTATTTACAGCTTTAAAAACCCCGCAAGAACTTTTACTTGGATTCCAACAATTCTTTCCTAAAGATCCTCAATGGGGGAATTTTGTTACAGCTGTAACTAAGATACCATTCTTTATGTATTTAAAAAACAGTTTAATAATAGTTACTTTATCAGTTATAGGGACCTTATTTTCAGCTACTACAGCTGCCTATGCTTTCGCAAAGCTTAGATGGCGTGGTAGAGATAAGTGGTTCGTTATTATGTTAGCTACCATGATGATTCCTATTCAAGTAATCTTAATCCCAACCTATATAATGTATTCTTATATTGGTTGGTTGAGCACAAGATTACCTTTGATTGTTCCCGCTTTCTTTGGGGGAGGAGCTGCTTTCTATATTTTCTTATTAAGACAGTTCTTTAAGGGAATTCCTAAGGAGTTAACGGAATCCGCAATTATAGATGGGGCAAATCATCTACAAATCTTCTTTAAAATCATGTTGCCCTTATCAAAACCTGCACTTTTAACCGTAGCTTTATTTACCTTTATGGTTACTTGGAATGATTACTTTGGACCTTTGATTTTCTTATCAAATCCTGATCATTGGACTTTAGCTATTGGACTTAGATCATTCCAAACGCAATTTGGTGGTAGATACGACCTTATGATGGCTGCGAGTATTTTAATTATGTTACCGACTTTAATATTATTTTTCATAGCTCAAAAGAGCTTTATAGAAGGAATTACTTTTACAGGAATAAAAGGATAGGAGGAAATATATGAAAAAATTATTATTAACATTACTTTTTCTATTAACGGCTTTAAGCATTTTTGGTTGTGCTGAAGATACAGATACAGATAAAACAGAAATTATCTTTTGGCATATGTCTCCGGTAGGAAGCCCTTCATATTCAGGGATGAAAACAGTAATTAATGACTTTAATGATAGTCAAGATTTATATGTTGTTAAAGGAATTGGTTTTTCATTTTGGGATTATTGGGACAAAATAAGTGTAGCTATAGCTTCAAGAACGGCTCCAAACATTGGGCTTTCCACAATTGACGATGTGGTATCTCGAGCATCCACAGGAGCTTTATTTGATATTACTACCTTAATGGAAAACGATACAACCGGAGTTAACACTATTGACCTGGATGAATACCGTCAATCACAGATGGATTTTGCGACATATGAAGGGGATTTATATGCAATGCCTTTTACAGCCACTACAAGAGCATTGTATTACAATCTAGATATGTTTAGAGAAATGGGTCTTACTGAAGATGATGTGCCTGAAACTTGGTCAGAATTAAAAACCATAGCGAAGATGTTTGATAAGGTAGACAATGATGGCTCAATTGAAAGGCTTGGATTTGATCCAACATATGGAGACGCAACTTACCATGGTTGGCTTTGGGAAGCAGGACTTGATTTCTTTGATGAAGACCTAAATCCAACATTAAACACTCAAGGGCACATTGATGTTTTAAATTGGATTTTAGATTTCAACAACAATTTCACAAGAACTCAGTTAAATGCTTTTGGAGAAGCCAATACTATGCTTGGGCTTAATCCATTTGCAGCTGAAAGAGTTGCGATGATTATTGGAAATGATGGATTATATCAAACTATAATTAATTCTGGAGCTACTTTTGATTACGGAGTTAGTATGATTCCTATTCCTGATGAAAATGGAATCCATGTTAATTGGGGATCTGGTTTTAGTTTAGAAATGTACAATAACGGCAATAATACTGAAGCTGAGATACAGGGAGCTTTTGAATTTTATAAATACTTGTTATCAGAAGATGTACAAATTAAATTAGCGGAAATTAATGGTTGGATAATGGGACATATCGATGGTATGAACGAATATGTAAAAGATAAACCAATCATGCAAGCATTATTAGCTGAAGTTGACTATGCTAGAGATAAAGTATATGTTCCATATGCACCAAGCTGGCATGGAAATGATTGGCAACCATATTATACTCAAATTTTAAACGGAGAATTAACACCAGAAGAAGGTTTATTAGCAGCTAGGAATCATTATTTAGAGAAACAACAAAACTATAATTCAGTAAATAATTAGAGGAGTTTATGAAGACAAGTTCAATCAAACAACTAAGAAAACAAGAAAATTTAATCGGACATTTATTTGCGTCACCTTGGTTACTAGGTATAACTGTTTTAGGTGCCTTTCCGATTTTGGCATCGCTTTACATCAGTTTTACAACCTATGATATGATAGGTACGCCAAAATTCATCGGATTAAAGAATTACATAATTCTTTTTACTAACGATGAGATTTTTTGGCAAAGCCTTTATAACACGTTTTATCATGTTTTAATATCAGTTCCATTAGGACTTGTTGTAGGAATTAGTTTAGCCTTGTTATTGAACAATAAGATAAAAGGAATGAGCTTGTATAGGACTTTGTTTTATTTACCAAACGTAGTAAGTATCGTGGCTATGGCACTTTTATGGATGTGGTTATTTCAACCAAACTTTGGTATTATCAATGAAATCTTAAAACCAATATATAAACTCTTAGGTATGGAACCACTTCAGTGGTACCAAGCTGCTAGCACCTCAAAAATGACTCTGATTTTAATGGGACTTTGGACTGCGGGAGGCTCGATGGTAATCTATCTTGCGCAGATGCAAGATATACCTGTTTCACTCTATGAATCCGCAGAAGTAGACGGTGCTAACTGGATTCAAAAGACATTCAGTATTACCTTACCACTAATGACTCCATCAATATTCTTTAATTTTATTATGGGTATTATCGGTGGGTTTCAAGTATTTACCATTGCCTATATTATGACAAATGGTGGTCCATCAAGATCAACATATTACTATGCATATTATATGTTCGATAAAATGATGAACGATCACTCAATGGGTATGGCAAGCGCAATGGCTTGGATACTTTTAGTAATAATTTTGATAATTACTATGTTTGCATTACGCTTGAATAAATATGTAGTTTATTTAGGTGAAGAAAGTTAATATATAAATTTAACAAAATAAAGGAGAGAAAAATGAAAAAAAGAATTTTATCAGTAGTTTTAATGTTAGGCTTAGCATTAGCTCTAAGCGCATGTTGGCCAGGAGAAATTGGAGTTACAACTATATTTAACGCTGATGGCTCTGGCGAAAGAACAATTGTATTGGATGTTATGGATGACACTTTATCAAATGATCCAATCATCAACCCTGATGACCCAGATCAAACAGAAGGTAAAGGCGCTGTAATCAATAACAAACATATTGATGGAGGATTACCTGCAATCCAAACTTGGCTTGAAGAAAATGCCCCAGATTTTATTACAGTTGAACCATCTACAATCGATGGATATCATCGTTATTTCACTTTGACTTATACATGGGACAGTTGGGAAGATTTCTTAGCTAAATATGAAGAACTAGTTAATCTTTCTCCAAACCTTTCTTGGTCAGATTTCAATGACGATGAATTGCCTAAATTAACAGTTAGTGGACTCTACAAAAAAGAAGTTACTTTCTCAGAATCTAAAGCTATCGTTGAAGCTTCACTAGACTGGGCAATTGATGGAATATGGAATGATATCTATGTAGCTGATGATTTAGCTGGATTCGTAACTAAATCAGATATCTCAGTATTAGCTGGATACACAGTAAAAATAAGTGACCAAATGTATCAAGAATTACCATACTTTGATCCAGATGCAGAAGACGGAGAAGGCACAGGAAAACGTATTTTCGTTGAAAGCAATGATTTTACTTTAACAGGAACTTTCACTAATACTGGAGCTATAGTAGGCACTATCGTTGGCGGATTAGCTTTACTTGGTGGGGCTGTATTTGTATTCATGAAAATTAAAAAATAATTTACTAGCGAGGTAGTTTATTAGGATGCTGAAAGATATTTATAAAAAAACTATGGATATAGTTTTCGTAAATTTTCTTTGGATATTTACGAGCCTTTTTGGCATCCTTTTAACTGCTGGCGCCGCTTTTTCAGCTATGTTTAGAGTAATCTATTTAATAATAGAAAGAGATGAACCTACAAGTGTATTGCTTGAATTTAAAAAAGGCTTTAAAGATAGCTTTTTTAAAAATACCTTGGTTTGGGTAATTCTTCTTATTTTACTAGCCTCAATATACTTTATGTATATTACTTCACTAGCTAATAATAGCGACATATTACTAATACTATCAATTGTAGGAATGTATCAATGGCTTATCTTTTTTATCTATTACTTTCCTATAGTTGCTTTGTTTAAAACAAAAAGACAAATTGATATGGTTAAAAACGTAATTATTTTAAGCAATATAAATATATGGACTAATATAAAAGCTATAGGTAGTATTGTTTTTATATTAATACTTATATTCTACGTCCATCCTGTATTTTTAGTAATCGCTATAGGATTTTATGGATATTTAATCACCTATCATTTAAGAAAAATATTAAAACCTTATTACGAACTATGGAAATCAAACGAATTAGAAGAGGAAAATGCATGAGTTATTTAAAATTCAAATCACAATATGATAGATTCCCTATAATTTCAATAAGTGATTCTTTAAAAGAAATTTGGCTTGGTAAAAAACAAATAATATCTGAATTAAAAAAGATTAAAAAAGGTATTTTGTGTTTTGAAACCTATCCCGGAATTGATTTAGAGATATTAAAAAAAGATATTATTAAGAAATTAAATCCCGATAAAATAATATTTATTGAAGATTATTCTAAATCAGAAGCTGAATACGATGAAATTATCAAAGATAATCTCTTTGATGATCGTGTATTTGGTTTTTATAGCCATCACACTATTGAAGACTTCTATCAAATGAATCTCATTGAACAATTGAATAAAGAACTATCAAAAGACAAGCTAACCATAGTCTATGGCTTTGGGGCTAGTCTTGTTAACTATGATTATTTAATCATGGTAAGCTTAACTCGTTGGGAAATACAACTGAGATA
>NBLG01000041.1 GCA_002084435.1 Tenericutes bacterium 4572_104 | reverse complement strand
CACCTTAGCAAGGCAAGATATGATGAAAGTTAATACTATAAGAGAAGATGATGCTAGAAGTCGACACACAACAACTCATCGAGAACTTATTAAGTTAGATAACGGTACTATTCTAATGGATACTCCAGGTATGAGAGAGTTAGGGATTTGGGATGATGGTAGCGGAATTGATCAGACTTTTAGTGATATTACTAAACTAGAAACTCAGTGTAAATTCAGAAATTGTTCGCACAAATCAGAACCTGGTTGTGCAATACAAACAGCAATTGCTGATGGTGATTTAGATGCAAAAAGATATGAATCTTATGTAAAGTTAAAAAAAGAAGCCGCCTATAATCTTCAAAAAGCTGCTCGTAAAGAAAGAATGAGTGAAAAACGTAAGACGAGGACCTTCTAACAGCTTGTCAACCTGAAAAAACGTAAGTCACCACAAAATTCATACCATCTTTTTCATATAAAGACATCAATGTCTGTAGTTCTTTTTTTCGTCCTAAAAACATATACACACCTCTTATCTACTTATAAGTAACCTACTTATAAGTAGATAAGATCAATGACTTGAAATTTTGTCAATTATCTAATTATGGTCTATGAACAAATTTCAATTATTTCATCAGCAGTTTTAAACTGAGCCATGCATAAATCGTAGTAATGGCCTTTTTTATTCATTAATTCATCGTGACTACCAGATTCTGTGCTGCCTTGTTTACTTAGTTTTATATCCATCTTTAAATCCCATAATAAATTCATGAGCATGAACGGCTTTAGTAGCAATTTATTATTACAATTAAAATTATATATTCTCAGATTTCCAATTTTTAATCCACTTAACCCCTTCTTTGAACCTACAGTTCCATTCACTTGATTGTTTGCTCATTTGATATAAGCAATGTACTTTTTGGGCTTCTTCAAATCCTGGATGCATGAACATATCATATATGCAAGTGTTGCAACTTATACAAATAGGTTTATATTGATGATCCCTTTTCCATTTAGTAATTAAATCCGGTTCACATATTAATGGTCTGCAAAGTGCAACAAAATCAGCTACATTATCTTTAATTGCTTGCTCCATTACAGTATAATTTTTGTTTCCGCCAACTAAAATTACAGGTACACTAATATTAATGTTTTCTATATACGATCTATAATATGTTTGTTTACTAATGTCTTGAATCATTGTGTGAGATTCTAGTGCAGGAACCGCTGGGAATCCTAATTCACCATCACTAAGCATTATTGCTTCCCACATACCTCCTGAAAATTCTATAGCATCTATCTTTGCATCTTCTAGAATACTTACTGATTCTTGTAGTGAAACTGCGTTCATCCCGTCTTCAAAATGTTCTGTACAATTCATTTTTATCATCACTACAAAATTTGGATCCACTTCTTTGACACCTTCTATTATATTAGATACAATACGACAACGATTTCTTGTATTTCCACCATAATCATCTGTTCTATTGTTAGAATGTGGTGACATAAAATGAGATAAAAGCCCACCATGAGCACAATGAAGTTGAATACCATCGTATCCTTCGTCTCTCATTTTGATAGCTGTTTTAATAAAACATTGCTCAATAAAAAGTATCTCATCTCGGTTACAAATATGTAACCCTTCCATTCTCCAAGGACTAATATACTCTGATGGAACAAAATATATTGGATCCTGTGACAACTGGGCGATAACCTTACAATCTATAGCAGTTTCATGAACGATTTTAGGTATTTTCTCTATTCCTTCTATATGAAGCATTTCATAATCATATATTGACTCATCAATCATTTTCAATTTTACAGCTGATACTCCCCCTGTTATAATCATTCCAACATTTTCTCTTGCAAGTGTTTCATATTTTTGTAAGGTTTGAGGTTGAATCTGCTTATTAACATCAACTTCATTGTCTTGTGTAGCCGAACATACAAATCGATTTTTAATACTTAGTTTTCCAATATTATGTGTAGTGAAAAGCATTCATGTATTCCTCCTTTAAGAATAGAGTTTTTACTCTTTGATTTAACATACTACAATCTACATCATATTTCAATTCTTTTCCTTATATGAAATATATAAACGCACTGCCTGTTACTTGCAAAATTTGTTAAGCAATTTAGAGTAGTTGAAAATTTCGAATTACTTTCTTAAGCACTAACTTCTGTTTCATTAAAAACACCTCTTGGAATTTCTATATTTTTAAACAAATTTATTAGCCGACCTTCTTGTTTTATTAAAACTATTATTGATTAAACTATACTGCGCATATGTGAGCGGTGACGTCACATGATGTTGGATTGTTGATGGCTTCGATAAAGCTACCATTCCCTGCTGCTACTTTTCTACATAATTTTTTTTTAATTAATTGTTCTAATAACTCATTAGCTTCTACTTCGTTTAAATCAAAACTAAATTGAATTTCAACTGGTGCTACACGACCATACTTCCTAATAAACATCAGGAGGTTTTCTTCTGTCTTTTCAGGAACTATATCAATAATTTCATAATTGCTCACTGATTGAATTATGGATTTAAATGCTTCAAACCCTTGAAAGCTTTTTATAAGCATTTCTTTTTCACCATATCGAACTAAAAAAGTTGGAAATCCAGAAACACCATATTTACGCGTAGTTTGTAAATCTTTTTTGAATTCAGTTTCTGCAGAGCCATCTTCAATTCTACTTATAAATTGTGCAATATCCAAACCTATTTCTGAAGCTAGTTCGATGAGAATTTCTTGCTTGTTTGTCTGTTTCGCTTCTGATGCAGATGCTTCTCTTATACGTCTGAGGAATTTGTCTGCTAGTGATTGATTGTCAAATTGAGCTGCTTTAAAAGCGATATTTTGGGGATAAGTTGATGGGTGGTCCTCTGTAAACAACTTAAAGCCTTCTACTTTTACTGGCATCCCATGTCTTGATGATGCTTCAAGCCAATGCTTTGCAATTTCTTGATTTGAACGTTCTGCATCACCACCAATGTGGTTATAGCTATCATGAAAATCACGAATATCTTTGACCAAGCCACCCATAACATATTTAATTTTCACCTGATTGCCAAATCTTGTTTCGATTTTTCGTAAAATGGGTTCACTCCCCCAACACCAAGTGCATACTGGGTCTGTAAATTCTATTAATTCTAGTTTTTTTGTTTCCATAATTCGCTCCTTTATTTTATTACTAATTAGTAGTATGTATGTAAAAGTAAAGCCTATTTGATTTTTTTCAATAGGCTAATCAATACGTTTTTCTCATCTTCCGTTAAGTTGCTGAAGTTTTTTTCAAGATCGTCTAAATGTTTTGGAAAAATACTTTGTATACTTGTCTTACCACTTTCAGTAATTTCAATGATGTAAGACCTCTTATCTTCAGGATTAGGATATCGTTTGATCAGTCCTTCTTTTTTCAGATTGTTGATGACTACAGTCATATTACCTGCTGTAGATAAGATTAATTCAATAATTTGACCAACACTTAATGGCCCTTTGTGATACAGTGCTTCTAGTACTGAAAATTGAGCAGTTGTATGACCTCCTTCTTTAAAAATTTGTCCTGACCGTTTATGTACTTTTTGTGTTGTTCTGCTAAGTGTAATCAACACTCTTAAGTTCAAAGAATTCAAATCACCATAATTCATTTTTTTTTTCATAAATACAGAATACTACTAGTTAGTAGCATTGTCAAGATGTTTTCTTTATGTCTCGTATTCCACATACTACAAAAATGGGTCCGACGGGCCATTTCCTTTAAATTCACTTCTTCCAAAAAGTTTATCCATGACTGCATTAATAGACTTACGTGCCTGTCACTTGCAAATTTTCAATTATTTCATCAGCAGTTTTAAACTGAGCCATGTATAGATCGTAGTAATGGCCTTTTCTATTCATTAATTCATCGTGACTACCAGATTCTGTGATGCCTTGTTTATCTACAACCATAATTCGATCTGCTTTTTGGATAGTAGATAATCTATGGGCGATTACAAAAGATGTTCTGTTTTCAAGTAAGGATTCTATTCCTTGTTGAACCAGTCTTTCTGTGCGAGTATCTATGCTTGATGTTGCTTCATCAAGCATTAAGATACTTGGCTTTGCAATCATTGTTCTAGCAAATGCGATTAATTGACGCTGACCAACTGATAATTTTGATCCGCGTTCGTTAATCTTAGTTTTATATCCATCTTCAAATCCCATAATAAATTCATGAGCATGAACGGCTTTAGCAGCTGCTATTATCTCTTCATCTGTTGCATTTAACTTTCCATAACGGATATTATCTGCAATAGTTCCTGAAAACAGAAATGTATCTTGAGTCATAATTCCCATTTGACCACGCAAGCTTTCAATGGAGACTCCTTTAATATTATAATTATCAATCATAATCACACCTTCGTTAATATCATAAAAACGACTAATTAAGTTAACGATTGTTGTTTTACCTGCTCCTGTAGGACCAACAAGTGCAATCGTTTCACCTTCTTTAATATGGAAAGATAAATCTTTAAGCACTTCTACTTTACCATCATAGGAGAATGTAACTTTATTAAATCTTACATCACCTTTTATTGGCGGCATTTCTCTAGCTTCTGATTCATCAGATATATCAGGTTCAATATCTAAAATCTCAAATATCCTCTCAGCACCAGCTAGATTAGTAATTAACTGATTATAAAAATTACTAAGATTCATAATCGGATTCCAAAACATTGATATGTAAGATATAAATGCAACAAGTAAACCAACGGTAATACTTCCTGTATCTAATAATCTTACCCCGATGAAAAATACTAAAACAACGCCTATACCCCATGACAACTCAACCATTGGCCAAAACAGGTCATTAAGTCTGATTGCGCTCATAAAACTTTTATTAAGATCACGAAGCAACTTAGCAAATGTTTTACTTGTTTGAGCTTCAGCTGTAAAGCTTTGTACTACCTTTATTCCTGAAAAATCCTCATGTGTAAATGCATTTAAATTAGAACTTTTCTTTCTAAATTTTTGCCATCTCTTATGTGCCCGCACCTCAATGAAATACATACCAAATATTAATAAAGGCAACATAGATAGCGCTGCAAGTGCAAGTCTAAAGTTTAATATCATCATGATTACAAGAACCACTATGACTGATACAAAATCCGGAATCAAGGTAATAACTGAACTTGTCAAAATATTCTTTAAGGAGTTTACATCACCTATTACTCTGGCAAGAATTTTACCTACCGGACGATTATCAAAAAAATTAAAGCTTAATTTCTGAATATGTTCATATAATTCCTGTCTTATTTCCATTAG
>NBLG01000014.1 GCA_002084435.1 Tenericutes bacterium 4572_104 | reverse complement strand
CCAGAGTCTTCAAAGTCTAATAAAATGTACTCAGGTTCTCCAGAATCTTCAAAATCCAATAAGATGTATTCAGGCTCTCCAGAGTCTTCAAAATCTAATAAAATGTACTCAGGTTCACCTGAATCTTCAAAATCTAATAAAATGTATTCAGGCTCTCCAGAGTCTTCAAAATCTAATAAATCCAAATCATTATTATTGTTGTATTTAACAAAATTGCTCGTACTAACATTAACAAAACCTAAACCTAATAACATAACAAATACTAAAATTATTTTTTTCATTTTCTTTCACCTCGTATATATCATAACGTAAAAACAGATAAATAAACAGCGCACATGTGTCGCATTATGGAGAAATTTTATGAATTCGATGGAATTAAGTAATTATTTAGAAAAAATACGTCTAGGTAGAAATTTATCTCAGGAAGATTTTGTTTCAGGTGTAGTATCTATTAGACAATATCAGAGATACAAAAACGGGGATAGTGTTATCCCTTATGAGAAGATTAACCAATTCGCTGAAAAGTTCGGAATTACTACAAAAAAATTATTAGCTGAATTTGAAAAAGAGAAAAACATGCAATATGCTAAGATCAATAGCTTTTATAATGCAGTAGCTAATAATAATTACAAAGTTGCGAACGAAATAAAAGAAGATTTAGAAAAAGACTTAATTATTTCTGAAGAGGGCAGAAAGTATTTTGAACATGCTAAAATAGTTTATGATTATTATTCTAGAAAACTAACCGTAAATGAAGTGATAAATAAAGTTTCTGCTTTAATTGACTATCCAAATATATTAAAACAAGTATATTTTACAGATGTAGAAGTATTGATTTTAAGTTTTTTATTAAGTGTGTTTTCTGGAGAAAGACAGGAAATATTACTTAATCACTTAAATAATATATTTAAATCTGATGATAATATAATGGCTGGTGATAGTGATTATATTTATACTTTGATATTAATGAGAATCGCAAAAACCTATGGAATAAAAAGAGATTATTCGAAGGTTATTTATTATTGTGATTTAGGACTTAAAAGAGGAATATTATATAAGCAATATTATTTATGGGAATATTTTTTCTACTATAAAGCATTATCTTACCATGCTTTAGGTAGAACTGATGAATTTAATAATTCGATTTTAAGATGCTACAATGTATTGAGCATGGAAGATAATCATTCTAAATTTGAAAAATTCAACGACTTAATTGAAAAGGATTTTGATATTAATTTTAGAGATTATGTAGTTGATTTAATAAAAGCTGAACAACATTAATTTGTTGTTTTTTTTTTGAAAATAAAAAAAAAACGATAAAACATGTCAAAAAATGTCATATTTTTGACAAATACGACATATGTGCACTGTTATTTACTAATATAACTATTGTATAATATATGTAACATCAAAAATATATGAATGCGAGGTGGATATAATGTTATTTAATTTTTTGCAAATTACAAATAAGATTTTACTAATTAATGATTTGATAATATCTCATGGAAGGATATTAAAATCTATTAATTACTTTTTTACATATGATTTTTTAAACATTATATTTATTACATTTCCTGTTCTTATTATTTTTGGTGTTTATAGCGATTTTCAACATTTGAATATAAAATTTATTTACCATAATGGGAATAATAGATTAAATTTATCTGCTAGTAAAATTTTAGGTTTTAAACAAAGTAAAAGCGAGAACAGTTATACTTATCCTAAAACTATATTTGGAAATTATGATAAATATAAATTTAATTACCACGTAGAAGAAATTATCTTTATGTTAGATCGTGAAGGAAGAATATTATTTGCAAATAAAACAACTATGAAGGAATTTAAAATTACCTCGTTTAATCTTCAAAATAAAACTATTTTTGATATTTATCACTATTTTGGTAATTATGATACAACATGGTTTGATAAACTTAAAAAAGAAGGCTCTATAAATAGTATACTGAAAATTCAAGAGATGGATAATAAGAAATGGTTTTTCTTATCATATTATTGTAATCTAGATTCTAGAGGCAATATAGAAACTATTGTAGCAAACGGAAGAGATGTAAGTTTTTTAGTTAATTCTGAAATAGTAAAAGAATTTTATTCCGAAACAGATATATTAACTGGATTATTTAATGAATATGGAATGGTTGATTATATTAAGAAATCTAAAAATATAAATACAGGAATTGCATTTTGTATAGAAGTAATGAATTTAATTGAAATAGCTAATTATTATGGGTATGAAATAAAAAATCAATTGTTAAACGAAGTAGTCAAAGATTTAAAGAAATTCCTAACCAACAAATGTTTAGTAGCTAGATATACTGATTCAAGATTTGTTATTATGTGTACAAACTGCGATATCAGTGAAGAATCAATTTCAAAATATCTTGAAACACTTGGAACATTCATTAATAAATCATATAAAATAGGAAATTTAAATCTACAAATTGATAAAAAAATAGGTTACGCTGTATATCCAAAAGATACTAGAAATTATGAAGAATTAATTTCTTTATCAAGTATTGCTTTAAAGAATGCAATTCATAATAATTTATTTGAAATTAATCGTTTTAACAATCAGATGAGAGAAGATTTAAGATATAATGTAGAAATTGCAAACAAACTTAAAATTGCTCTCGATGAAGGCGAAATTCAAGTATTTTTTCAAAAGGCAATAAATTGTAAAACCAAAGAAGTATTTGTAATAGAAGAGTTATCTCGTTGGAAAGACAGTGAGTTTGGTTATATTCCGCCAACAGTTTTCTTTAAAATAGCGAAGGAATCTAATTTATTAAATCGTTTAGAGAGATATATGGTAGAGAAAACACTAGAAGCTTTCATTATCATTAGAAAAAAAGATGAATTCAAGAAATCTAAAGTTACGATAAATATAACTCCAACTACATTATTAGATAATCATTTCTTTGAATATTTTAATAATAAAGTTGACCAATTAGGATTAAATCCTGGCGATATTTATATAGAAATATCAGAAAGTACATTTGTAAATAATATTGATCTATGCCTTAAACATATTGATATGTATAAATCTTGTGGATATATGATTGCTTTAGATGATTTTGGAACTGAATATTCATCGCTGTCAATATTGGAAGGTGTTGATTTTGATATGATAAAAATCGATGCACATTTTGTTCAAAACATTGATAAGTTTAGTAATCAAGAAATAATTAAAATGATTAGAACAATTACTTCAAAAACAAGTAAAGAAATAGTGGCTGAAGGTGTTGAGACAATTGAGCAAAGCAAAGCGCTAATGGATTTAGGATGCCAAATTCAACAGGGATATTATTATCATAAGCCTGAAAATCTATTACGATGAAGTTTTATCTCCTCTTAGTTCTTGTAATAGTTTAAAACAAAGCACTCTAAGAGTGCTTTTAGTTTAAAAATATATAAAATAATAATAAAAAATATATTGCAAGATTTATTGACAATGGTTGGTTAATTTGTTAGTATAATGATTGTTAATTAGAGCAGTATTATAGAGGAGTAAATAATGGAAAATATTAATTACGAACAAGTAAGAAAAGATTTAGAACACAAAAATCTATATGATATTCAAAAAAATTTAACCATGCAAAGAAGAAAGCGTACAGCTGTAATGTCTTTGCTATTATTTTCCTTATTATTTACTTTAGCGTTTGGAATGTTAGAAAATCCTCTTTATTATACAATGAGTAATATAGGCAATTTTTTTAATTATAGAATTATATTTATTATGTGGGCAATTGTCTGCGGAACTTCAATTGAGATTGCGGTTTTAGCCTTATTTCAACTCGAAAAATATCCAACTAAATATGGAAATATATTTATCTATTTAGCAACTCTTTTTATGATAGCTACAGCATTAATACCATCGTTAAAAGATGATTATCCATTCTGGCAAATAATACATACAATTACTAGTGGGCTTCTTGCTTTATTTCTATATTTAGGATTAGTTCCGTTTGCAAAATGGATTTCAAAAGAAAACCCAAGGTTAAGAACATTCATTTATATTTGGCTGTTAGTAATTTGGGCTGGTTCTATAATAATGGTGGTTTTATTTTGGCATAGTGCTTTGTTTGAACTATGGTTTTTTATTACTAATATCCTATTTTTACTATATTTAAGTGTTATTTTATTTGAAGAAAAAATAGTTAAGACAAGTGTAAAATTATTGATGGATGAAGATAATTTAAATGTAGCTATTGAGAAGATATTTGCTAATCTCGAGAAAAACTCAAAAAAGTAATAACTTTAAAAATGATTTTTTATATTTAGATATATATTTACAGTAAAACTTCATAATAAATGATTTTTGATTTTATTTAAAAATTGTAGTAAAATGTCATTATAGGGGATAGTGTTATGAAAATATTAGTTAATATATGCCGCTATCTTGTGTATCTTTTAGGCGTTTTGTTAATTGTTTTAGCACTTGATTGTTTTGGTGATGATAATTTTAATATTTGGGAAGAAATATTTTGTTTTTTAATGAGTAGTATACCAGGACTATCTATTATATTATTAAATTATTTTCTTCGCAAAAAAGAGTTAGTAATGGGAATTTTACTTTTGGTTATATCTTTCTTTTTTATGTTTTTCTTTAAGTTTTATCAAGATATAAAAGGAAATATTATTACTATTTTAATTATAAATTTACCGTTATTTATATTCGGAATTATTTTTATAATTTCTCATAATGAACATATTAAAAAATAATTGGAGGAAAATATGATTTTAAAGGTAAAAAAGAAATCTGAATTAAAGCGGTTTATATATTATGTCAAGGATTTATATAAGGATGATCCTCATTATATTTATCCTCTTTTTTATATTCTAAAAAAAGAATTAATAAGAGAAGTACTGAAAAAGAAGGATTATACTGCTATTTTTTCTATTAATAAAGAATCAGTTATTCAAGGTAGATTGTTATATAGAATGGAGTATAATCCAAAAGAAAAGAGAGATGTTTGTTATTTTTCATATTTTGACGCTATTAATTCAAACGAGGTTACAAAAGAACTATTTGAATATATGGAACGAGATATGTTAAAACATAATGTTTTTTATTCTGAAGGTAGTTTTACACCATATGATCCCGATAATAGAAGAGGCATTTTAATTAATGGTTTTGATTCTGATCCTATAATTTTTACTTCTTATAACAAAAGTTATTATCAAACTCTTTTAGAAGAATATGGTTATACTAAATGTCGCGATACATTTAGTATTAAACCAGAAATGAATGAGAGTACAACGAAAAGATTAAATACCTTAGGTAGGTATTTTGATAGAAAGTATAAAATAGATGTAGATTATATTGATTTTAAAAACATTGAATCTGAAATAAGAGACATTCATGAGATTTTACAAGAGGCTGATAATGAACATATTTATCAAGATACCCCTTCAATAGATTTAATTAGGGATGTAGCTAAAAACTTAAAAATTTTTTTAGATAAAAGATTAATCCGTATAGCTAGGGAAAGAGAGACTAAAAAACCAATTGGATTTTGTTTCTGTATGTTAGATTATAATCAAGTATTTAAGCTTACCGAAGGTAAAATTAAAATTTCTAAATTATTATTTGCGAAGAAATATATTACTAAATCTAGAGGAATGATGCAGTATGTTATTCCAAAATATCAAGGTACTGGATTAATCGGATATATATATAAACATATATTTGATGAATTTAGGGAAATGGGAATTACAGAGTTTGAAGCCGGTACTATGATGGAAGGCAATGATAAACCTTTGAAATCATTTGACAAATTCGGCGGTAAAATAAATAAAACATACCGTATATATGGAAGAGAAATAAATCATGATTAAAAATTTATTGCATATTATATTAATATTTGTTATACCATATCTTATTATACGCTTTAAGAATTTTAAGCTAACAAAGATATTTGGGACTATAGGAATGGCCTATTTTTTTGGGCTTTTAATTGCAGGTATTATTTTCAGTTTAAATAAGTTAGGTATTAATTTCCATATTAGTGAAGATATAGGTGAAATTGGATCTTACGCTGCAATAGCTATAGGTATACCTCTATTATTGTTTGGGGCTAATTTGAAAGAAGCGAAAAAATTATCAAAACCAGTTATAAAATCGTTTATAACTTTAATTATTAGCGTGGTCTTCGTGACCACTGTTACTTTCTTTTTTTATGGAAAAAATATAGTGAACGGAGATGTATTATCAGCTGCAGCAGTTGGGCTATATACAGGTGGGACACCTAATCTCAATGCGATTACAAACATTTTTGGCCTGTCTACAGAAACAATTGCTTTAGCTAATCTTTCAGATATTATTATAGGTGCATTTTTCTATGTATTCTTGCTTTTATTAGCTAAACCTATTGTAGATAAAATATTACCTTTTGGTAAGCGAAATTCTTATTTAAAAGAAGAATCAGATATAAAAGATACAGAAAATTTTAATGTTAAAGATTTTAAAACTTCAAGAAGATTACTCGCTACTTTCTTTATTGCTTTTGGAATGACTATAATAAGTGCAGTTTTTGGAATTTTACTATGGATTTTAATGGGTTCAGAAGATGGAAGAATGCTAGATTTCTTAGTTCCTGTGATGTTAATTGGAGTTACTGTTTTTGGAATAATAGGATCATTTTCAAAGAAAATAAGAGAAACACAAGGAACTAATATTTTAGGGCATTATTTAATATTAGTATTTTCATTTGCCTTAGCTTCCTCAGTTGATTTCTCTAAATTAATCGGTAGTAATTTTAAAGAATTAATTATTCTCTATGGGATTATTACTGTTGGATCATTTGTTGTAAATGTAATATTCGCAAGATTCTTAAAAATAGATAGTGACTGTGTTATAGTTACTTCTACAGCTGGTATCTATGGACCTGCCTTTGTTCCTGCTATTACTAAACAAATTAAAAATGATAATTTAACTGTTCCTGGACTTATATGTGGTTCAATTGGATATGCAATAGGTACGTTTTTAGGAGTTGGACTTGGATTGTTATTTGCTTTGACAATATAATTTATTTGTTGAGGATAAAATCTATAAATAAAAGAATCACTTGTAAAACGTTTTTTTGTAGATTAAAATATATATATAAATTAAACTATATTTAGGAGGAAAAAATGCCTTATCAAAGTAAATATTTGGAATTACTCAGCAAGGAATTTCCGTCAGTACAAACTGTAAGCTCAGAATTAATTAATCTTAGCGCAATTTTAAACTTGCCTAAGGGGACAGAGATTTTTATTACAGATATCCACGGAGAATATGATGCTTTTAATCATTATTTGAAGAATGCATCAGGTATTATCAAAGAAAAAATAGATTTAATATTCAATGATTTAAGCGAGAAAGAAAAAAATAGATTAGCTTTTTTTATTTATTATCCAACTGATATGTTGAATAAATATCGTAAAAAATATAATGAAGAAAAAATCAACTTTATATTGCGAGATGTGTTGTATCATATGATAGATTTAGCTAAACATATTGTTACTAAATATACTAAAAGCAAAGTAAGAAAGACATTGCCAGAAGAATTTTCATATATAATACAGGAATTAATTTATGAATCTAATTCTCATGAAGATAAAGAAAAATATTATAATGCTATTATAGATGCTATCTTTGAAACTAAAAGAGAGAGCAAATTTATCCTAGAATTAAGTAGAGTTATTCGAAAATTAGCTGTAGACAGATTGCATATTGTTGGAGATATCTTTGACCGTGGGCCAAGCCCTCATTTGATTATGGAAAAAATCTATAGTATGAAAAATGTTGATATACAATGGGGTAATCATGACATTTCTTTTCTAGGCGCAGCCTGTGGAAGTCAAGTAATGATTGCGAATGTTATAAGAATCGCAGCTAGATATAATAACTTAGACTGTTTTGAAGATGGGTATGGAATAAATCTTATTCCTCTTGCTCGTTTAGCAGATAAATATTATAGAGATGATCCATGCATACAATTTCGTCCTAAAGGCACAAGCGTTAGATATCAAAAAGATGAAGATTTAGGTTTTGTCGCAAGAATACATAAGGCTATTAGTATTATTCAATTCAAATTAGAGTATCAAGTGATAAAAAGAAATCCTAATTTTCATTTAGACGATAGAATTTTGCTTGATAAAATTGATTTTAAAAACAAAAAAATAAAAATAAATGATAAAATATATGATTTGTTAGATACATATTTTCCTACAATTGATCCAAATAATCCTTTTCAATTAAATGAAGATGAAAAAACTGTTATTGAACATTTAACACTTTTATTTCTTCACAATGAAATGTTACAGAAACATGCTAGATATTTAATCCAAAATGGTAGTATGTATCTAAAATATAATGGAAATCTATTATTTCATGCAGCTGTACCTCTTACAAAAGATCGCCAGTTTATGAAACATAGAATAGATGGATTGTATTATTATGGAAGAAATCTTTTTGATATATTTGAACGTAAAATTCGTCACGCATACCATAATCGCTATGAAAAAACCAATCCTGATAGTGATTACTTTTTAATGCTTTGGCAAGGGGAAGCTTCGCCATTGTTTGGTAAAAATACAATGAAAACATTTGAAAGGTATTTTATCAAAGATAAAGAAAGCCATAAGGAAATTTTTAACCCTTATTACATTTATCGTGAAGAAGAAAAAATTTTGAAAATGATATATGATGATTTCGAGTTAGATTTTAATAAATCAAAAATAATTAATGGGCATGTCCCACTTGATATAACTAAGGGAGAACAAGTTGTTTTAGCTAACAATAGAATATATAGTATTGATGGTGGTATGTCTAAGACATACTCTGATAAGATAGATATTGGTGGATATTCACTTATCTCTGATTCACATGCTTATTTTTTAGTTTCTCATGAAAGATTTGAAACATATTATAAGTTAATTGATGAAGAAAGAGATATTATTTCCATAACTCGTTCTGAAGAATTGAATGATAGAAGAACCTATGTTTATGACACTAATAAAGGAAAAGAAATAATTTTAAGAATTAATGATTTAAGAGAGTTATTAGAAGCTTATAGAAATGGTTCAATCAAAGAAAAATACGCTGAAGATTAAATCATATGTTATTTAAATAAAATCAAGTGGCACAGGAAGTGAGAAATATTATGAATCAAGATTCTAAAATTCATATTTTATTTACATCTGATATCCATGGACATATTTTACCAATTGAATATAGTGATAATTCTAAAACTGATTATGGATTATCTAAAATAATTACCATGATTAAAGCTTATGATAAATCAAAAACAATTATTTTAGATCTCGGGGATATTTTACAAGGTAGTCCTTTGATGTATTTTCATCAATTAAATAGAGAAAAATATTCTAATCCAGCCGCAAGAATTTTTAATATCATTAATTATGATTATTTTATTCCAGGAAATCATGATTTTAATTATGGCAAAAATTATCTAGATGATTTTATTAATCAAATATCCGCTAAAACATTATGTCAAAACATATATAAAGGTGAAGATTTGGCATTTAAAAATGGATATGATATTTTAGAAATGCCACAGGGAATAAAAGTTTTGACTATAGGCATAACTACTAAATACATTCCTAATTGGGAAAATCCAACTAATATAGAAGACTTAATATTTAAAGATACTGTGTCAGAAACTAAAAAAATAGTTGACAAATATAAAGGTGAAGTCGATTTAATAATTGCAGCTTATCACGGTGGGTTTGAACGAGATATATTGACGGGAGAAGCTTTTGTGAAAGATACGGGAGAAAATCAAGGATATCGAATCTTTGAAGAAATCCCTGAAATTGATGTTTTATTAACAGGACACCAACACCGAGAAATAATTCAGAAAAAAGGTAATAGAATAGTTGTTCAACCTGGGGCTAACGGAATGTTTTTAGGAAATGTGGATGTTACTTTCGATAATTCTAAAAAAATAAAAGAAGTTGAAGGTAAATTGATTCCCGCTAAGCTGTATGATGAAGACCCAAGGCCTAAAGAAATATTAAAAGAAATAGAAGCTAATAATCAGCTTTTCTTAGATGAAATTATTGGAGAGGTCGTTGAAGGAGACTTAGAAGTTAAAGATGCTTTTAAGGCAAGACTTGAAAAACACGCAATAGTCGATTTTATAAATAATATTCAACTAGATGCAACGGGAGCTATGTTATCCGCGACATCTCTAGCAAATCAAGTGTCTGGATTTAAAAAACATATTACGATTCGCGATGTATTATCAACTTATGTATATTCTAATACTTTGGTTGTTGTAGAAATCGCCGGATTAAATCTTAGAAAATACCTTGAAAAATGTGCTGAATATTTCATTGTTAAAGATGGAATAATCACATATAATCCACGATTTTCATATCCTAAAGTTGAACATTACAATTATGATATGATTGCGGGAATTGATTATGTTTTCGATCTTCAAAAACCGTTTGGTAAAAGGGTTAAAAGCGTAAAATATAAAGGCAAAGAAGTAAAAGATACAGATCTTTTCACTTTAGCACTGAATAATTACCGTGCTAATGGTGGAGGCGATTTCGAAATGTTAAGAAATCTACGTATAGTTAGAGAAATACCTTTTGATGTCGCAGAATTAATGATAGAATATATAAGAAAACAACATTATTTGCACATTAAAACTAGAAATAATATTAAATTGCTTAAATAAATCAAAATTGTTAACCTTTTGGACTATAAAATATAGTATATATATATATTTTATGTTATAATAAAGGTTAACAATTTTATTTTTTTTATAATAATGAAAGCGTTTTAGGAGTCGGATATGATTGATGGTATTGTATTGGCTGGCGGATATTCTTCAAGAGCTAAAATAAACAAAATGATGATGCTATACAAAAACAAACCTTTGATTTCACAGGCTATAGAAACAATGCACCAATTTTGTGAAGTTGTAATTGTTGTTACAGGATATTATCATGATGAAATGAATGATTTTTTGAAAACATATAATTTTGTTAAAGTCATTTATAATGAGAATTATTCAGAAGGGATGTTTTCTTCAATTAAAAAAGGAGTAAAAGAAGTAGCAAATGATTTCTTTATAATTCCTGGAGATTATCCTAAAATCAAACCATCAACTTACAAGGAAATATTAGATACAACTGGTGATATACGAGTTCCAAGTTTCAATTATCATTTAGGACATCCTATTTTCTTTAAAAAAGAATTTAAACAAAAACTCTTAGATACGAAATATAGTAATTTAAAAGAATTTCGGAATCATTATGATTTTACTATAATTGAAGTTTTTGATGATGGTGTATTAATTGATGTTGATTATATAAAAGATTTAGAAAAATTGATAGAAGGGAATGATGGTTTTGATTCTTAATGAATATGTAAATCCTAAAAGCATTGAAGAAGCTTATTCTTTATTTCTAGAAAACAGGAAAAATTATATTAAAGGCGGAGGAGCTTGGTTAAAATTAACCATAAAATCTGCAGAAAAACTTATTTCATTAGATAATTTCAATTTAGATAAAATAATTGTAAATGATGATTTAATCGAAATAGGATCAATGGCCACACTTAGACAAATTGAAACCAATCGCGACATAGCTAATTTATATAATGGAATATTATCTAAAGCTTGTCATAACATCATGGGCATTAATGTGCGCAATATTGCTACCATTGGCGGAACTGTGATGGCACGTTTAGCTTTTTCAGATATTTATCCTGCGTTATTAGTTATGGATACGACATTGGTTTTTTATAAATTAGGAGAAATATCTTTGGTTGATTTTATAAAGAATCCGACTAAAGAAAGAGATATTTTATTGTCTGTTAAGATAAAGAGAAAAGAAGGGATTGGTTTTTACAAGAAGGTAGCTACTACAGCTTTAGACTTTTCTATCATCAATTTTGCGATAGTAAAAGTGGAAAATAAGTATATGATTTCTGTAGGGTCAACTCCATATATAGCTTCCTTGGCTTATAATGCAATGGAATTTCTAAATAAGCAATCCAAGATTACTTCTTTAGAAATTGATGAAGCTATTAATATTTTATTAGATGAGATAAAAGTTTCTAGCAATACAAGAAGTTCAAAAGATTATCGCATTGGGTTAGTTAAAACATATATAAAACGTGGAATAAAGAAGGTGAATGCGGATGCAAGTTAAATTAACTGTAAATAATGAACCTAAAAGCTTTATATGCGAACCTGGGGAATACCTTTTAGATACACTTAGAAGATATAATTATCTAAGCGTTAGAAGAGGCTGTGACAATACAAGCTGCGGTGTTTGTACTGTTCTTTTAGATGGAAAACCTGTACCTTCTTGTTCAGTTTTAACCGCTTCTGTTGAAAATAGAAGTATTACAACTGTTGAAGGAATTCAAGATGAAGCTGAAAAACTTGGTCTTTATTTTGGCGAAGAAGGTGCGGACCAATGCGGCTTTTGCAATCCTTCTCTAGCTTTAACTGTTTATGCGATGAAGAAAGAATTATATAAACCAACACCCGAAGAAATAAAAGAATATTTAGTAGGCAATCTATGTAGGTGCACTGGTTATATTGCACAAGAAAGAGCCATTAAAAAATATATGGGTGATAAATCATGAAGGTTGTAAATAAAAGAATACCATCTGTAGATGGACTTGGAATTATGAAAGGAAGGCCTGCTTTTACAGATGATTTTGCGGATAAAAATTCGTTAATTATTAAAATTAAAAGGTCTCCTCATGCATATGCTAGAATTAAAAAAATAGATGATTCTTTAGCTAAACAATTGCCAGGAGTTGTAATGGTTTTAACTCACAAAGATTTTCCTAGAGTTCCTTTTACAAGAGCTGGACAAGGTTATCCTGAACCATCACCTCACGACAAATTTGTTTTAGATGAATTTGTAAGATATGTAGGCGATGAAGTTTTAGCCGTAGTTGCAATCGATGAAGCAACTTGTGATAAAGCTTTATCTTTGATTAAAGTTGAATATGAAGTTTTAGAACCGGTTTTAGATTTTGAAAAAGCGATTGATAATTTAAGTATAATTCATCCCGAACCTGAGATTCATGAAATGTTCCCGATTGGATTTGAACCCAAAAGAAATATCGCCTCAAGTTATGCTATGCATATCGGTGATTTAGATAAAGCTTTAAAAGAATCTGATGTTGTAATAGAAGAAACATTTTATACTCAAGCACAAGCCCATGTAATGATGGAGCCTCACACAGTAAACGCAAGAATGGATTATCAAGAGCGTCTTGTTATCTATTCAGCGACACAAACTCCATATCACGTAAGAAGAATAATATCACAAGCACTAAATATTCCTCTATCTAGAATTAGAGTTATTAAACCTCGTGTTGGTGGAGGGTTTGGAGGTAAACAAGCAATTCATGGAGAAATGTTTGTATCTTATGTAACCTTAAAAACCGGGAAACCATCAAAAATTATCTACACGAGAAAAGAAGTGTTTGAATCTAGTTATACAAGGCATCCTATGAAACTTAAAGTACGCTTAGGAGCTACTAAAGATGGTGTTTTAAAAGCGATTGATTTTAATGTTTTATCTGATACAGGAGCTTATGGAGAACATGCCTTAACAGTATTTATGGTAGTAGGTTCAAAGGTTTTACCACTTTATAACAAAGTAGATGCAGTCCATTTTTATGGAGATGTAGTTTATACAAACCATACACCCGCAGGTGCATATAGAGGATACGGTGCTATTCAAGGTAATTTCGCTTTAGAATCTGCGATTGATATTCTCTGTGAAAAACTAGGAATGGATTCTATCTTATTCCGCCAAAAAAATATGATGAAAGAACATGAAACATCTCCAATATTCGCTATCATGGGTGAAGGAACTGAAGGAACACCTATGGATATGGATACCTGTAAATTAGATGAATGTGTATCGCGTGGAACTAAATTAATTGATTGGTATAAAAAATATCCTCGTATTGATATGGGAGATAAAATCAAATCAGTTGGTATGGCTATAGCCATGCAAGGAAGTGGTATACCATACATTGATATGGGAAGCGCTACTATTAAATTAAATGATGATGGATTTTATAATCTTTTAGTTGGAGCTACAGATATTGGGCAAGGAAGTGATACCGTATTAGCTCAGATAGCTGCAGAAGAACTTATGACTTCAGTAGACAAAGTTATAGTATATTCTTCAGATACTGACCTAACTCCATTTGATGTAGGAGCTTACGCATCTAGCACAACCTATGTTTCAGGTAATGCAGTATGGAAAGCTGCTAAAGAGATGAAATCAAAATTATTAATTGAAGCAGCTAGAATATTAAAATGTAAAATTAAAGATATTGAATTTGATGGAAAAGAATTTAAATCTAGTAATGGTGAGTCTATTACCTTGATTGATTTATCCAATCAAATTACTTATTCAGAAGACCAAAAACAATTATCAGTAACTTCAAGTTATGTAGGGCATAAATCACCACCTCCATTTATGGCTGGTTTTATTGAAATCGAAATTGATAAAGAAACTGGTGAAATCGATATTTTAGACTATGTATCAGTTGTAGACTGCGGAACTACTATTAATCCAAAACTGGCTGAGGGACAAGTTAACGGGGCTATTGTTCAAGGATTAGGAATGGCAATGTTTGAAAGCGTAAAATATTCCAAAACAGGAAAATTAATATCAAATAGTTTATTAAATTATAAAATACCAACGAGATTAGACATTAAAAACTTAACAACTGAATTTGTGGATAGCTATGAAGAAAGCGGTCCATTTGGGGCTAAGTCAGTTGGAGAAATTGGAATAGATACACCACCAGCTGCTTTAGCTAACGCTGTGTATAACGCACTTGGTGTAAGAATAAATACCTTACCTATTACACCTGAAAAAATCATATTAGCATTAAAAGAAAAGGAGAGTAAATAATATGAAAAATAAATTACAATATATTTCAACGATTATATTTTTTGGATCTATTTGGGGAATTACGGAAGCTACATTAGGATATGTTTTGCATCTTATTCCTGGATTATCTATATATTTATCTGGATCTATTTTGTTTGCTTTTGCGAGTTATATTTTATATAAAGCATATTCAAAAACTAATAGCAAAACCTCTTTAGTATATATAGGAATTGTGGCTACTTTAATAAAGGCAACTAATTTCTTTTTACCACTTACAAGTGTTTTTAAAGTAATTAATCCTATGGCTTCAATCTTACTTGAATCTCTATTCCCGTTGAAGTCGGTAAGAAGATGATTGTTTTAGAAGATGGTTCAAGCATTGGAACTGTTGGTGGCGGTGCACTTGAATATTATGCAATCAATAAAGCTAAAAAACTATTAGTCGAAAGAAAAAATTCTTTAGAAACTTATTTATTAGATGAAGGCAAGATTTATAAAGAAGGAACAATTTTGCCAATGGCTTGTGGAGGTAAAGTAACTTTGTATTATGAATATAACGGACCCCTAGAAACAATCTATGTTTTTGGAGCTGGACATGTCAGCCAAGCATTAATCAATGTATTAAAAACAATGCCTTTTCATATTACAGTGATTGATAATAGAGAAGAAGTAATCAATCGCTTTAAAGGCGCTGATATTTTAGTACACCAATCATTTGTGAGTTATATTGAAGAAACCGGGATTAAAGACAATAGTTTTGTGATTGTATCTACTCCTAGTCATGAATATGATTACCATGTTATTAATAAGATAATAGAAAAAAATATTAAACCTAAATATCTGGGTATGTTATGCTCTCCAGAGAAACTTGAAACATATTTAGACGCAACTTATAAAGAATATGGAAAAGATTTAGATTTGAGTTACTTTTACGCTCCGATAGGACTAGATTTAGGTGGAAACAGTCCTGAAGAAATAGCTATCTCTATCGCATCTGAAATCTTAGTGATTTCTCATGGAAAGAAAAATCATTTGCATATGAGGAGTGTATATAGTGGTAAATATCATTACTGGTAAGATGAACTCTGGTAAGACTACAAAACTGCTAGATTTATATAATAATATAAAAAAAGGAAATGGAATTATATCTAGAAAAGAAATGATAGGTTCTAGTGTCTTTGGGTTTTTTGCCTATGTATTAGAGACAAAAGAAGAATTTCCTTATATGATTCATCAAAAACAAATGAAAGAAGAGACTGCTAGTTTTATTTACCAAATAGGGCCATATTTGGTATATAAAGAAACTCAATTATTTATTGAACAATTTTATATAGAATTAATAGATAATAAAATTTCACCTCTTTATTTTGATGAAGTAGGAAAATTAGAATTATCTAATAGGGGCTTTTATTCCTCTATAAAATATGCTTTAGATAGAAATATAGATATATATATGACTATAAGAGAAGATTTATTAGATTCAATTCTTAAACATTTTAACATTTTGGATTATCAAATAGTAAGTGGGTGATTTCATGTTTGATCTAAGAATTTTAGATGGATTAGTCTATCTAAATGAGGGTTTTAAAAAAACTAATATTTACATCAATAAAGAACATATTGCGTTAGTAAGCGAAGAAGAGTTTGATGCTTTAGATACCTTGAATGTTTCCGGGTCTTTAGTAATACCTGCGCTTATTGATCCTCATGTTCATTTTAACTTAGACCTAGGCTTTATTCATTCACGAGATGATTTTTTATCAGGATCTATTCAAGCTGCTTTTGGCGGGGTTACTACGATTATAGATTTTTTGGACCCAGTTGATAATCCCTTGGATTTAGAAAAAGCTTATTTTAAACGCTTAGAAGAAGCTAAGAATTCCTGTGTAGATTATCGATTTCACGCAACTATTAAAAATCCAAAATGTAATTTAGAAGATTTTGTAAAAAAAATGAAAAAATTAGATATCCATTCTTTGAAGTTATTTACTACTTATTCAGATTCGGGAAGAAGAACCTATGATGATGAAATAATTGAATTGCTAAAATTATCAGAAAAATATAATTTCTTATTATTAGCTCATATAGAAAATGATGATTTAATCACCTTAAATGATGATTTCTCATATAGGGATTTAAATCGTTCTAGACCGACAATTTCAGAAACAAAAGAAGCCTTAAAACTTGCAAGTTATGTAAGAAACTATGGTGGATATCTATATATGGTTCATTTAAGTTCTGGATATACTATAAATAAACTAAAAGAAGAATATTCAGATATTCTTAATCAAAGGTTTTTCGTAGAAAGTTGTCCGCATTACTTTACCTTAACAAGTGATTCATTGTTTAGAGAAGATGGTTATCTATATACCTTAGCTCCTCCTTTAAGAAGCATGGATGAAATGCTTAAATTAAGAGAGAATTTTAAGAATATATATACAATTGGAACTGATCACTGTGCTTTCTTTAAAGAAGATAAAAACCACTATCGTTTAAGAGATATTCCTCTAGGTATAGGAGGAATTGAATATTCATTTGATTTACTATATAACTTATTTGGAAATGAAGTTATTCCAAAAATGACTAAACATATATTTAAACTTCACGGTATATCTGATAGAGGTTCAATTGAAGAAGGTAAACTAGCCAATCTTTTCGTTTATGATTTAATGGAAAATACCATTGATGATTTCCATGGATTTGTGGATTATTCAGTATACATGGGAATGAAACGCAAGGGAAGAGTAATTCATACTATTAATAGAGGTAAGTTTTTAGTTCGCAACATGAATTTACTTTACCAACAAGGTAAGAAGATTTGAGGTGGAAATTTGAAAGCATTAATAAACGCTAGAATATATGATTATCACAATTATTTAGAAAATAGATGTATTGTCTTTGATGAAAAAATTAGAGCTGTTTTGGATATGTCAGAAGTTGATTTATCAGAGTTTGATGAAGTAATAGATGCCGATGAAGTAATAGATGCCTATAATCAATTAGTTATTCCAGGATTTGTTTCTGGACATACTCACCTGTATTCAGCGTTTGCTAGAGGCATAAATTTAGAATATAATCCTCATAACTTTCAAGAAATTCTAGAACAGATGTGGTGGAACCTCATAACTTTCAAGAAATTCTAGAACAGATGTGGTGGAAATTAGATCATTTTCTAGATTTAGAAACGATTTATTACTCGGCCTATTCATTTGCGGTTGAACAACTTATGGCTGGAACTACAACTTTAATAGATCACCATGCAAGTTTTTTAATTGAGAACTCTCTTAATACTATTAAAAAAGCACTTTGTGATGATTTGAAAATTCGCGCAATTCTTGCATTTGAAACGAGTGACCGCTTTGATATAAATAGAGCAATAAAAGAAAACTCAGATTTTATTAAAAATAACAAAACTAGTAATTGTTGTGGCCTATTTGGATTACACGCAAGCTATACTTTAAGTGATGAAACATTGTTAAAAGTTAAAAATAATCTTCACGGAGCTGGAATTCATATTCATGTGGCTGAAAGTATTAGTGATGAATCAATTACTAAAGAGAAGTATCAATGCAATATTCTTAAAAGATTAGAAAATTTTGGTCTTTTGAATGATAAAAGTTTATTAGTTCACTGTACAAATGTTTCAGCTGAAGAACTCGATATAATTAAAAAATATAATTCTAAAATTGTTTTAAACTTCACTTCTAATATGAACAATGCGGTTGGATTACCAGACTTCCAGGCAATGAATAAGAAAAAAATCGATTGTTTGATTGGAAATGATGGATTAATTAGTTCCATGCCTATAGAATATATCAATGCTTATTATGCATCTCATTTAAAAACAAATAATCCTATAGGATTAAGCCTTTCTGAAATTAAACAATCAATAATTAATACATATGAATACACTTCTAAATTATTGAATATAAAAATGGGAAGAATTAAAGTTGGATATGTAAGTGATTTTATTACTGTTCCGTATTCTGAATTCACTCCAATAAATAAAGAAAATATATTTGGACATATTTTCTTTGGATTATTCCCTAATTTAAAACCTAAATCAGTATTTTCGCAAGGAAAAGAATTAATAAAAAATTATAATATTTCAGATGAAATGAATGTTAAATTAAAAAAAGCAAAAAAAGTTTCTTTGAAACTTTGGAAAACTATTGAGAAAGAAGGTAATCATCTTGAATTTAAGTACTAAATTTGATGGAATGGAATTTGAAAATCCTTTGATGCCTGCGGCAGGACCTTTAAATGGGGATTTGGATAAATTAAGATTTATGGTAGAACAAGGTTGCGGAGGAATTGTGACTAAAACAATTTCAGTTAAAGAACCAAAAATACCTAAACCTTGTATTTATGGAGATAACCAATTTATTATGAATTCTGAGCTTTGGAGTGAACACTCTTACGAAACTTGGATAAACGATTTTTTACCTAAGTTTTCTAAAGAAAAAGATCGTCCATTAATCGTAAGCCTTGGATATTCAAAAGAAGATATGGAATTCTTAGTTCCCAAGATTGATCCTTTTGCGGATGCATTTGAAATATCAACTCATTATGTAGGTACTGATTTAAATAAAATTAAAGAAACTGTTAGAGCCATAAGAAAAAATACAAAAAAACCTATTTATATGAAGATAAGTCCTCATATTCCTAATCCTGAAGGCTTCGCAAAAGCAATTAAAGAAGCTGGTGCTAATGGGGTTGTGGCTATTAATTCTTTAGGCCCAACAATGAAGATAGATATCGATAAACGCTCTTCAATCTATAATAATGACAAGGGATTTGTTTGGACAAGTGGTCCAGCAATAAAACCTATTGCTTTAGCTACTGTTTACAAGATTAAACAAGCTGAACCAGATTTAACTGTAATTGGAGTTGGAGGCATTGCGAAAGCTGATGATATTATTGAATTTTTATTAGCTGGAGCTAGCGCAGTACAGATGTTATCAGCTGCTTTACTTAGAGGTAAAACACTTTATTCTAAAATAATAAGAGATTTACCTAAAGCCTTAGAAAAACATGGGTTTAGCAGTATTCAAGAAGTTATTGATACACAGTTAACTAAAAATGTTCAATATAAACAAAGTTTACCAATATTAGATGAAGCTCTTTGTACAAAATGTCGTATATGTGAATATGTTTGTCCATATTTTGCAATAGAGTTCAAGGGTAAGATTATCTTTGATCCAGATAAATGTACTGAATGTGGACTTTGTATTGCAAAATGTCCAACAAAGGCAATTAGCTTTGAGTAAGGGAGTTAATAAAATGACTAATATATCAAAATCAATTCCTAAAACAGACGCTTCAGAAAAAATATCAGGTAAAGCTAAATATGTAGCCGATATAAAAATAGATAATATGTTACACGCACTTACTGTAAGAAGTACTATTATTAGCGGCTTTATTAAAAATATAACTTTACCAGATTTTCCTGAAGGGTATTATAGTGTTGACTATAAAGACATTCCTGGAAAAAATGTTGTGAAAATAATATATGATGATATGCCGATTTTTACAGAGAAAAAAATCAGTTATTTGCATGAACCAATTATGTTAATTGTTGGTCCTGATAAAGCAAAAGTTAAAGAATTAGCTTCAAAAGTTAAAATAGAATACGAAGAAATAAAACCAGTATTTGATTGGGTGAACTCAGCTATACATTATCACTTTGATAAAGGCGATGGTGATTTAGTTTTTAATAAAGCAAAAAAAATTATCACCTATGATTATGAAACCTCTTATCAAGAACAAGCCTATCTTGAACCTCAAGGTTTTATAGGTTATTTAGAAGGTGATAAAGTTACTTTAATAGGTTCAATACAATGTCCTTACTATGTAAAAAACGCTGTTATTCAAGCTTTAGGAGTAAGCGATGATTTAGTAAGAGTAATACAACCTACTGTTGGTGGAGCTTTTGGCGGTAAAGAGGAGTTTCCTTCTTTGATTGCTTGTCAATTAGCTGTAGCTATTAAAAAAATAAAACAACCAATTCAACTTATTTATGACCGAGAAGAAGACATGTTAGTAACTACTAAACGTCATCCATCTCGTATTCACTTTGAAGCTGCTATTGGAAAAAACAAAAATATTTTAGGTTTAAAGACAAATGTAGGAATTGATGCTGGAAGTTATATTGGCCTAAGTGGAGTTGTATTATCAAGAGCTTTAATTGCTTGTACTGGAGCTTATACTATTGATAATCTTTCGGTAGATGGCGATGTATTTATTACAAATACAGTTCCTAATGGAGCCTTTCGTGGATTTGGAGCTCCACAGATGTTTTTCGCAGTGGAAATGTTTATGGAACATATTGCTTTAGACTTAAAAGTTGATCCTTTTGAGTTTAAGAAAAAATATCTTGCAAAACAAGGAGATAAGACTTCCACAAATGGATTGTTTAGAGATCCAATCATTATGAATGAAATGATTGAAAAAGCTTTAGAAATTTCTGATTATAAGAATAAAAAGAAGCTCTATAATAAACCTAGTTCCAATAGAGGAATTGGTATGAGTTTATTTTTCCATGGCTGTGGATTTACTGGTTCTGGAGAAGCTAAGATTATTAAAGCTAAAGTAAGATTAAAAAAGGCTAAAGATGGTTTAGTTTATATTTTAGTTGCGGCTGTAGATATGGGGCAAGGTATAAGAACAACCCTAAGAAAAGTAGTAGCCCAAGTTATGGATATTCCAATAGAAAAAGTTGTCTTTGATTTTCCTGATACAGACAAAGTCCCTGATTCAGGGCCAACTGTAGCTTCAAGAACAATGATGATTGTTGGGGGATTAATAGCTAGAGCTGCCAAAGAATTGAAAGAGCATTTAAATGAAACTGAATATACAGTAGAAAAACAATATGAACAACCTGATTATATTAAATTTGATGACGAAAGTTTCCAAGGAGATGCATATCCTGCATATTCATGGGGTGTTAATATTTTAGAAGTTGAAGTAGACCCAATAACTTACATGGTTAAAGTATTAAATTCTTGGTCGATTTATGATGTTGGTAAAGCCATAGATGAAAGAATTGTTATGGGTCAAGCAGATGGAGGGCTAGTTCAAGGTATTGCTTATGGCTATATGGAAGTAATGGAACATGATCATGGAATTTTAAAACAGAAAAACTTAACCGATTATATTATTCCTACAGCTTCAGATATTGGCAATATGAAAACTATTCTTTATGAAAATCCATATGCATATGGACCTTACGGCGCTAAAGGAGCTGGAGAACTCACTTTAATCGGAGGAGCTCCTGCAGTTTGTTTAGCTATTGAACAAGCAATAAATCGTAGAGTTACTAAAATACCGGCAACACCGGAATACTTAATGGAGTTGGTGAAAAATGGCAAAAATAGAATTTAAATTAAACGGGAAATTGGTTTCGATAGAAACTGATTTAAATAGAAGACTTTTGGATGTGTTAAGAGAAGATTTTTCACTTACCGGTGTTAAAGAAGGTTGTGGTGAAGGAGAATGCGGTGCTTGTGCAGTACTTATGAATAATGAGATAGTTAATTCTTGTACGGTACCAATCGCAAATGTAATGGATAAAGAAATAACCACGATTGAAGGTTTTTCTGAAACTAAAAGATATAAGAGTTTAAGCGAAGCCTTTGAAAAAGAAGGCGCTGTTCAATGCGGATTCTGTACTCCAGGTATGATGATTGCGGCTGAGAGCTTATTAAATAAGAATCCTAACCCTAATGATAACGAGATTAAAGAAGGCTTAAGCGGCAACCTCTGTCGTTGTACTGGCTATAATATGATTATCAAAGCCATCAAACATACAATTAAGGATGGTGAAGATAAATGATAAAATCTTGTGTACCAAAGACATTATCTGAAGCTTTAGATTTATTGAACAAAGAGAATTATTTATTAGTAGCTGGAGGGACTGATCTTTTAGTTCAACATCATAATTTAAAAACATTGCCGATTGATTTTAAGAAAAGCGTAATGTATATAGGTAATATTAAAGAATTACAAGGAATTACTGAAGATGAAAACTATATTTATATAGGTTCGGGTGAACCATTACAAAGAATTTTAGATTATCCTTCTATACCAACATTATTAAAAGATACCATTAAAGAAATGGCATCTCCTGCAATTAGACATACTGGAACTATTGGCGGAAATATCGCCAATGCATCTCCTGCTGGAGATACATTAGTACCGCTATATTTAATGAATGCCTTATTGGAGATAAAGTCAATTGATGGAACGAGAAAAGTAGATATTAAAAACTTTATTAAGGGCGTTAGAAAAATTGATTTAAAGGAAAATGAATTAATCACAAAGATTATCTTGGATAAAATTGATTTCACTAAAGCAATCTTTAAAAAAGTAGGTTCAAGAAAGAGTGATACAATATCCAAACTATCATTTGCGGGAGCTGTGACCATTAAAAACAATATAGTTATTGACCTGCGTTTTGCCTTTGGAGCTGTTAATGTTACAGTTGTTAGAAGGCCAGAAATTGAATGTCAATATATAAATCTAAAACTAAAAAAAGTAAAAGCAAATATAAATAAAATAGTAAAACAATATGAACCATTTATTAAACCAATAGATGATCAAAGATCAAGTAAAGAATATAGGAAAGAAGTAAGTTTAAATCTTTTAAGAGATTTTATTGAAAACATATAGGAGTGATAATTTGAATCGCGGATTAATTAAACAAGCAAGAGGAGAAGTTAAAGCTGATTTTGTCCTTAAAAACTGTAAGGTTATCAATGTTTTTACTAAGACAATTGACCGAGAAGACATAGCTATCTCCAACGGAATTATTTTAGGTACAGGTACATATTTTGGGAAAGAGGAAATCGATTGTAGTGATTTCTTTGTTTCGCCTGGATTTATCGATGGACATTGTCACATTGAATCTTCTATGGTTACTCCTTCTGAATATGCAAAACTAGTATTACCTAACGGAACTACCTCTGTAATTGCGGATTGTCATGAAATAGCTAATGTATGCGGAAAAATAGGAGTTAAATATATGATAGAATCAGCTAAAAAAACACCGCTAGATGTTTTTATGATGATTCCATCCTGTGTTCCAGCAACTAGCTTTGAAACAAGTGGAGCTATTCTTGGCCCTAAGGAAGTTGAAGAATTAAAACATCTTGATAATGTACTAGGTTTAGGAGAAATGATGAATTATCCTGGTGTTATTGAGGGAGATGAATCTGTTCATGATAAACTTGATATCTATGAAGATTTATTTATCGACGGACATGCACCTTCAGTATTTGGCAAGGATTTAAACGCCTATATATTATCAGGTGTTAGAACTGATCATGAATGTACAAGCCCGTTAGAATTAATTGATAAAGTTAAAAAGGGAATGTATATCCATTTAAGAGAAGGATCACAAACAAGAAATGTATTAGATCTTTTACCCGGAGTAAAAGAACAATATATTAATAGACTATTATTCTGTACAGATGATCTTCATCCAAGTGACATTTTAAAAGACGGACATATTAATAATAATATTAATATCGCAATTAAAAATGGATTAGATCCAATTGACGCAATAAGAATGGCCTCTATTAATATAGCTACATGTTATGGACTTAAACATTTAGGAGCTATAGCTCCTGGATATTTCGCAGATTTGGTCCTATTTAAAGATATAAAACAAATTATACCTGAAAAAGTATATAAAAAAGGTAAGTTAGTTGCCTTAAATAGAAAACCACTGTTTGAAAGTGAACAATTATATGAACAAGAGGTTTTGGATACAGTACACTTTAATCTAGAAGATTTTGAATATAAATATCATCTTAAGAGTGGTTTTGTAAATACTATACAGTTAGTAAAAAATAACGTTACTACACGAAAATCAGTAGAAGTAGTAAATCTTATTGATGGAGATGTTGATTTATCAAAGAGTCCAAATTTACTAAAACTATTTATTGTGGAAAGACACCATTTTACTGGCAATGTAGGAAAAGCATTGTTGGATGGATATGGGCTTAAAAAAGGAGCTATTGCTTTAAGTGTTGCTCATGATTCTCATAATGTAGTAGTAGTTGGGGATAATGAAACGGATGTTTTAGTAGCCCTAGAAAAGATAAAAGAAATTACTGGTGGTATTGTTTTAGTTGAAAACGGAAAAGTTTACGATTTTTTACAACTAGAAGTAGCTGGACTTATGACTAATAAACCAGGAGAATATGTTAAAGATAAATTAGAACATATGGAGAAAAAGGTAAGAGAAATGGGAGTTTCTAAGGAAATAGATGATCCATTCTTATCATTAGCCTTTTTATCTTTACCAGTTATACCTGATATTAAAATTACAGATAAAGGATTATTCGATGTTGTTAACTTTAAGATAATTCCTTTAGAAGCCGGTGAGGACTTATGAAAAATGTGAAGTATTTAGAATGTACTCTCTGTCATAAAAAATATGACTCTGATTCAAATATTTTAACCTGTCCAGATTGTAAAGAATTAGGAATTTTAGAAATTGTTTTTGATTATGAAGCCATTAAAAAAGAAATATCAAAAGAGTATTTCAAAAACAATAAGAATTATAATATTTGGCGTTATTTACCACTTTTAACAGTTGATGAAGAATATACAAAAGATACATTAAATGTTGGTTGGACTCCACTTTATAAATCTAGTAACTTAAGTAAAAAATATAATATTAAAAAACTATATATTAAAGATGATGGGGTAAACCCTACTCAATCTTTAAAGGATAGAGCTAGTGTGATTGCCTGTGTTAAAGCTAAAGAATTAGGCCTTGAGACAATATCTTGTTCGTCGACTGGGAACGCCGCTTCAAGCTTAGCTGGAAACGCCGCAAAGATGGGACTTAAGACAGTTATTTTTGTACCTGAAAGAGCACCGGCTGGTAAGTTATTACAACTTAAAATGTATGGAGCTAATCTGATTAAAGTTAAAGGTGATTACAAGGCAACGTTTAGGTTATCTAAAGAAGCCATCGAACACTATGGTTGGTATAATAGAAACGCAGCTATTAATCCACATTTAGTGGAAGGTAAAAAAACAGTAGCTTTAGAAATCGCAGAACAACTTGATTTTAAACCTACCGATTGGGTTATTGTCTCAGTTGGAGATGGCTGTACTATTGGAGGTGTTTACAAAGGGTTTTATGATTTTTATAAATTAGGAATCATAAATCACATACCTAAGATTTTAGGAGTTCAAAGTGAAGGCTGTAGTCCATTTTATGATGCATTTATAGATAACTCTGAGCTCAAAGAAACAGAAGAAAATACTATCGCTGATAGTATAGCAGTAGGTATTCCAAGAAATCCTGTAAAAGGAATGAATGCAGTTAAAAAATCAAACGGTACTTTTATTAAGGTATCCGATAATTCTATTTTAGAAGCTATGAAGGAACTGGGTAAATTAGAAGGAATATTTGCGGAACCTGCAGCCGCAGCTTCTATTGCAGGGCTTATAAAAGCAAGAGAAGAAAATATTATTAAAGAAAGTGAATCAGTTACAGTTATTATTACTGGAAATGGTTTAAAAGATCAAAAAAACGCATTAAAAACAATCAAAAATTGGGTTGAATTAGAACCTGATTTAAAAAAATTAATTGAATATATTTCAGAAGGAGATAATAAACATGAGTAAAATTCCATTTGGTCCAACTTATGAAGAGATGTTACATCCAAGTAAAATTGCGCCAAGCATTAGAAGAAAAGCATTAGAAGCAAAAAAAGATGAATTAAATCCACTTAACTTATTTAATATTACTTGGAAGAATGAAAAAAATGAAGTGAACAAAATTGTACTTCCAAAAGAATTAACGGGAGTTGACTGTAATATTGTTGTTTTATTAGGTAAATATTTTCCATCAGGTTCTCATAAGGTAGGGCCAGCATATTCTACACTTATTGAAGGTTGCGTGGACCAAACAATTGTTCCTGGTAAACATACTATTTTAGGCCCATCTACAGGAAATTTTGGTATAGGAGTTTCTTATATTTGTAACTTAATGAAATATGACGCAATAGTAATTATGCCTGATAACATGAGTAAAGAACGCTATGAAAGAATAAAACGTTACGGAGCTAAACTAGATTTAACACCGGGAACTGAATCAGATGTTATCTTAACACTTGAAAGAACATTTGAACTTAAAAAGAATCCAAAAAATCGTTCTTTAGCACAATTTGAATTATTACCTAACTATAGATTTCATCGTCATGTAACTGGTAATAGCTGTATTGAAGCAGTTGAAGGTATTGGTAATGGAAGAATAGCCGCTTTTGTTTCTGCACCTGGTTCAGCTGGTACTTTAGGTGCAGGTGATCAGATTAAAAAGGTTTTCCCTGAAGCAAAAGTTGTAGCACTTGAACCTTATGAATGCAGTACTTTAACAAATGGTGGAAGAGGACAACATAGAATTGAAGGTATTGGAGATAAAATGTGTACTTTAATACATAATATCTTAAATACTGACTATGTTACTCTAATTAAAGATGAAGACTCTGTTAGAGGATTGAAAATAATTCATGATGCAACTAATATTTTAGTTGAAAATGGAGTCGATGAAAAAATTGCTTTAAGCATGAAAGATTTATTTGGCGTAAGCACTATCTGTAATATAATTGGGTCAATAAAAATGGCTAAATATTTACATCTAGGTCCAGATGACAACATCGTAACTATCGCAACTGATGGTTTTGATAGATATGATTCTGTAATTGACAGCTTAAATAAACGCTATCTTGAAACTGAAGATTTTGTTTTAAGAAGATGGTTTAATGATATCTTCCGTAAAATAGGAGAAGAAGATATTACAGATTACCGTCCTAAATCACAAAAGGAAAAATTATTTAAACAAAAAGAAAAAGATTGGTTAAAATTTGGTTATAGTAAAGAATATCTAGACTCTATGAAATCAATGGATTTTTGGGATAAAGAATATGAAAAAGTTTATCATTATAATGAATTAATAGAAAAATTACGTGAGGAATAATTATGGAAATAGATTTTAAAAAAGTACTTGAAAAAGCAAATGAATATAAACAAGATATGACTGATTTTTTAAGAGATATGGTTGCTATACCTAGCGAAAGTTGTAATGAATCTAAAATTATTCAAAGAATAAAACAAGAAATGGAAAAAGTTGGGTTTGATGAAATAACAATTGATCCTATGGGTAATATTATTGGAAGAATAGGACATGGTTCACATCTAATAGCTATGGATGCTCATATCGATACAGTTGGAATAGGCGAAATTAAAAATTGGAAGTATGATCCTTATAAAGGCTACGAAGATGATGAAATAATCGTTGGTAGAGGTTCAAGTGACCAAGAAGGCGGAATGGCTTCAATGGTTTATGCCGGAAAAATAATCAAAGATTTAGGTTTAGAAGATGATTATACATTGTTAATCACAGGAACTGTTCAAGAAGAAGACTGTGATGGACTTTGCTGGCAATATATTATTGAAGAAGATAAGATTAAACCTGAATTTGTAGTAATCACAGAACCTACAAGTTGTAGAATATATAGAGGACACCGTGGAAGAATGGAAATAAAGGTTTCTACAACAGGAATTTCCTGTCATGGATCAGCTCCTGAACGCGGAGACAATGCCATCTATAAAATGGCTCCTATTATCAATGAATTAAAAGAATTAAATGAACGCTTGTTAGAAAATGATTTTCTTGGTAAAGGAACTCTAACTGTAAGTCAAATATATTTTTCATCACCTTCAAGATGCGCTGTAGCTGATGGCTGCTCTATTTCTATTGATAGGCGTTTAACTGATGGAGAAACATACCTTTCTGCCCTAAAGGAAATAGAAGATTTACCATCTGTTAAATCAGCGAATGCCAAGGTTGAAATGTATGAATATAAGAGGCCATCTTATACAGGGTTAGTTTACCCAACTAAATCGTATTTTCCAACTTGGGTAATTCCAGAAGATCATATAATCTGCGAGTCTTCAGTCAAGAGTTATAAAGAACTATTTGATGAAGAACCAGTTGTTGATAAATGGACATTTTCTACAAATGGAGTTTCAATCATGGGTAGATATAATATACCTTGTATTGGCTTTGGACCAGGAGAAGAGGTTGAAGCTCACGCACCTAATGAAAAGACCTATAAAGAACATTTAGTTAAGGCATGTGCTATGTATGCAGTTATACCAAATATGTATTTAAAAAATTTAAAGAAGTAGGAGAATAAAGATGAAACCATTATTTAAAGGAAAACATTTTATCACATTACAAGAATGGGATAAGGATCAAATTGATAAGTTATTAGAAGTATCCAAACAGTTAAAAAAAGAATTTTATGAAAACAAAGATACTGAATATCTAAAAAACAAAACAGCTTTTTTAATGTTCTTTGAACAATCCACGAGAACGAGAAATTCCATGGAAGCTGGACTTGCACAACTCGGTGGGCATGCAACTTTTTTAGATACTTCAAACATGCAAATATCACATGGGGAAAGCGCTAAAGATACAGCTAAAATACTTTCTAGTTATGGCCATGGTATTGCTTGTAGAAACTGTTTTTGGGGAGTTGGGAATAAGTTTTTAAGAGAAATGGCTGCTCATTCAACAGTACCAGTTATGAGCCTTCAATGTGACTTGTATCACCCAATGCAAGGCTTAGCTGATTTGATGACTATTCAAGAAGTGTTCCCAGATACTAAACATTTAAAGGTTTCTATTATTTGGGCTTATGCGACTAGCCATAAAAAACCAATATCAGTACCTTTAACTCAAATTTTATTATTCCCTCGCTATGCAATGGATGTAACTTTAGCTTATCCAGAAGGTTATGACTTACCTGATTGGGCTATTAAACAAGCTGAACAAAACGCTTTAAAAAGTGGAGGGTCATTTAAAATCACACATAATATGAAAGAAGCTTTTCAAGATGCAGATGTAGTTATTCCTAAAAACTGGGGATCATGGGTAAATAACCAATCAAGCGAAGTAGTTGATGATTTGTTAGAATCTTATAAGGGATGGAAATGTACAGAAGAATTAATATCTCTTGCTAGTCCTAATGTTAAATATATGCATGCTTTACCAGCCGATCGTGGTAATGAAGTTGAAGATGCTGTTATCGATGGACCACATTCAATTATTTATCAAGAAGCAGAAAATCGTTTACATACCGCAAAAGCAGTAATGGTAATGACTATGGGTGACAAATAGAATTTATGAGATTGTTTATAGCTCTCTTATTTCCTAAACAAATCAAAGATAAAATATATGATTATCAAACTGAAGTAAAAACCTTGTTTTCTGAAGGAAATTTCACAGGCTTTGATAACCTTCACTTAACAATTCTATATTTAGGTGAAACAGATAAACTAATGTTTGATAAAATAAAACAAAAATTAAAGGAAATTGTAATTCATCCATTCACTTACCAAACAGGTAGAATTGATTGTTTTAAAAAGCATAAAGCTAAGAAAATAGTATATTTAGAGGTTAAAAATAATTATTCTTTAAAAAGATTATATAATCAAGTATGTATAAAACTTAAAGAATTAGGGCTGGATTTTCCAACTGAAAAATATACTCCTCATATAACTCTTGGAAGACAAGTTAGTATATTAGATATGCAAAAGTTGTATAGGATTAATGCTAAATCTTTAACTGTTAAGGCAACTAAAATTAGTTTAATGGAGTCAACTAGAATTAATGGGAAACTAACATATATCGAACGCGATTATATAGAATTAAACTAAAAGGACTCAATTGAGTCCTTTTAATATATATCTTTATTTTTACTTTGATATTCATTGAAGATTGTCAAACATGTATCTCTATCTTCTTGTTCTAAATCTAAAACGTTTTTATCACTTGCGTTATTTTTGATAAATTCATAAATAAAATCATCTCTAAACCCAATTTTATCCGCATCTTTTGCATTACATCCATAATATACTTTTTTAATATTTGACCAAATAATCGCTCCTAAACACATAGGACAAGGATAACAAGTAGTATATAATGTGCATCCACTTAAATCATGAGTTTCTAGTTTTTTAGTAGCTTCTCTAATCGCATTCATCTCCGCATGAGCTGTTGGGTCATGGTCTCTTAATACAGTATTAGATGTTATGGCTATGATTTTATTATCTTTGTCTACTATTAGTGCTCCAAAAGGACCTCCAATATCTTGATTCATTGTTTCTCTCGCATGTTCAACTGCTTTAACCATTAAATCATGATGTTTGTTTTCTTTCATAGTAATCTCCTTTATATTTCCTGACTTTATTATAAATAATTTTCATTTATTTGTAAAATGGTTATTCAAAAATAGTTTTTAAATAAACCTCAAATATTTATTTATGTTATAATCTTTATGTATATTATTTATAAGGCAGGTATTTTATGAAATTTGTAACTTGGAATGTAAATGGCTTAAGAGCCGCCATTAAAAAAGGCTTCTTCGATTTTTTTTATGATGTAAACGCTGATATATTCGCTGTGCAAGAAACTAAAATGCAAGAAGAACAAAAAGATTTCGTTATTGATAATCATTATGAATTTTGGAATTCAGCGGATAAAAAAGGCTATTCTGGAACATTAATAATTACGAAAACTAAACCTTTATCTGTTGTTTATGGTATTGATGGAGAAGTTTATAATGATGAAGGTAGAATTATTACATTAAAATTCGATTCATTTTATTTTGTAAATGCTTATGTTCCTAATTCTAAGCCAGAACTTGCAAGATTAGATTACCGCATGGAGTTTGAAGATAAAATGAGGGAATACTTAAAGCGTTTGGACAAGGAATTACCAGTAATTTATTGTGGAGATCTAAATGTTGCTCATAAGGAAATAGATTTAAAAAACCCAAAATCAAATACTAAAAATCCTGGATTTTCTATTGAAGAACGCACCAAATTTCAAGAACTATTAGACGCAGGGTTTATTGATAGTTATCGTTATCTATATCCAGATACTGTTAAATATACATGGTGGTCTTATAGATTTAATGCGAGAAAAAATAACTCTGGATGGAGGATAGATTATTTTGTGGTTTCAAATAGAATTAAAGATTTAATTAAAGAAGTTAATTTAAGAAACGATATATTTGGAAGTGACCATTGTCCAGTAGAAATTGATATAGAGTTATAGTGGTGATATTGTGAATCAAAATGGGATTAAATTTGTCGCAGCTATAGCGATGACTTTTGATCATGTAGGTGAATTTATATTTAAAGGTACTAATGATACGCTTTATTTAATATTCAAAAGCATAGGAAGAATTGCATATGTTTTATTCGCATATATGATAGTTGAAGGATTTAATCATACGAGTAATCTTAAAAGCTATTTTTTAAGATTATTTAGTTTTGCATTAATAATTGAACTAGGCTTAGGAATAATATCAATTATCTCTGGGGAAAATTATACGATATTTGGGATGTCACAAAACGTAATCTGGCCTTTAGTTTTTGGACTTGGAGGGTTAATTTTATTAAATAATAAATTATTTATTATAAGATTATCATCCATCTTGATTGTTGCATTAGCTTTAATACTTAATATTCAATACGGAGCTTATGGCGTATTAATTATTTTAATATTCGGACTATACCCAAATAAATTAACACAGTTTTTATTCCTTGTAGGCTTAAACCTATTATTTATAGATGTACCATTATTACAATATTTAGGCAAATCAGATATGGCTAGATACACAGGAGATGGCTGGATTCAATGGTTTTCCTTATTAAGCTTTATCTTTATAGGCATGTACAATGGATTGAAAGGTAAATTAAATACGAAATGGTTTTTCTATATCTTTTATCCAACGCATTTAGGAATTATCTTCCTTATTAGTATTTTATTGTGAGGTGTTTAAAATGGAAGTTGTTTCAGTTAAAGAGATGAGAATACTTGAAGAGCGAACAATGAAGCTTAAAAATTGTACAGGAATTGATTTAATGCAAGAAGCTGGACTTGCGTTGACAGATGATTTTTTAAAAAGAGCTAATCCTAGAAAAGATTCCTTAATAACTGTTTTTGCAGGAGTTGGAAATAATGGAGGAGATGCTTTAACAGTAGCTATTAAATTACGTAAATTAGGATATATCCCTAATGTTTTTATTGTCGGATCACTTTCAAAAGCAAGCGACACTTTTATGCATTATTTTGATAAAGTAGGACAAGTAAAAATTATTGACTCTTATGAATCTTTAGACTTATATCAAGAAAGAATATTTTCATCAGATTATATTATAGAAGGAATATTTGGAATAGGTTTAACTAAACCTATAATGGGATTTAGAGAACAATTAATAGAATATATTAATGAGTCCGATACTTTAGTTTATTCTATTGATGTACCTTCAGGAATAAACCCTGAAAATGGATTGGTTTTAGGAGAAGCTATTAAAGCTAATTATACTGGAGTTGTGGGGCTTTATAAAGTTGGCAATCTAATAAATGACGCAATGGATTATCATGGAGAGAT
>NBLG01000040.1 GCA_002084435.1 Tenericutes bacterium 4572_104 | reverse complement strand
ATTAGGAATGGCCATTAAAGCTAATTTTACAGGTGTTGTCGGACTTTATAAAATTGGTAATCTAATAAATGACGCAATGGATTATCATGGAGAGATGAAATTATTAGATATAAATATTATTAAAGAAACATCTTTAAAATCTAAGTTTATAGAAATAGATAAATATCATTTAACCCTAAAGAAAAGGCTTCATAATTCTCATAAATATAGCTATGGATTAGGTGTGTTTATTGGTGGGTCTAAAGCAATGATGGGGTCAATTCAAATGAGTGCTATGGCTGGTTTAAAATCAGGCCTTGGAATTGTAAAAATATTAACTGAAGAAAATAATTTCACACAGTTTTATCCTGAACTTATTATCGATTATAATTTAGGAAATAATACTATTCCTGAATTAGAAAAAGCAAAAGTAGTAGTATTTGGCCCCGGAATAAAAAAGAACACGAATCATCAAATATTATTAAATTATTTGTTAGAAAAAGATATTCCATTAATAATTGATGGATCTGGATTTTTATATATTGAACCAAAATCATATAAGAATAAGAATATTATCTTAACACCACATTTAGGTGAATTAGCTAAGTTTTTAAGGGTTGAACAAAAAGAAATATTAAACGCACCTTTAAAATACCTTAAAGAAATAACTGATTTAGGTTTTCATATTTTATTAAAAGGTCCTTGTAATATTTTAGCGAGTCAAGATGAAATTCGTTTTATTCAAGTAAATAACACTGGATTAGCTACTGCAGGAAGCGGAGATGTATTAACCGGGATTATTTCTGGTATGTTAGCTAATAATTTAGATATTCTAAAAGCTTTAACAGATTCAATATTTATCCAACAAGTCTCCTCTGATTACGCTAAAGATTTGTACGGGGAAACAAGTATAATAGCCACAGATATATTAAATAATATTTATAAAGTTTTAAAGGAGTATGAAAATGTATAAAAATATTAAACCAAAGATATCAAAAGAAGCTAAAATTATGCCTTCAGCTCAAATAGTAGGAGATGTGAAAATTGAAAAAAACGCAAGTGTTTGGTTTAACGCAACCTTAAGAGGAGATATGGCAAGTATCTATGTTGGAGAAGGAAGTAACATTCAAGACAACGCTGTTGTTCATACAGATACAAATATGCCTACTAAAATAGGTAAGTTTGTAACTGTAGGTCATTTAGCCATTATTCACGCAGCTACTGTGAAAGATTATGCATTAATTGGTATGGGAGCTATAATTTTAAATAATGCAGAAATTGGAGAATATGCGATGGTAGCCGCTGGAACTCTTGTGCCTCCTGGTAAAGTTGTACCCCCAAAAACATTAGTTATGGGAAGTCCTATGAAAATAATTAGGGAATTAACAGAAGATGAAATTAAAGAGAATTATAATAATTCTTTGCATTATATAAAAATGGCAACGGATTATACCAATGAATAAAAAACAAATTGAAATTATCAAACAAGCAAAGGAATATATAAATTCCTTTTTAAAAGATGATTCAAGCGGACACGATATTTTCCATATTAACCGAGTTTATAAATTATCACTATATTTAGCTAAGGAATTAAATGCTAATCAATATATTGTAGCTTTAAGCGCTCTCTTGCATGATTTAGATGATGATAAAATATCTAAGGGAACAAATAGAGCATTGGAATTTCTTAGTAAATATTCAGTTAAAGAAAAAAATGAAATATTAGAAATTATTAATAATATGTCCTTTCGCGATCATTTAAAGGGTAAGTCTGTAAATAGTATAGAAGGAAAGATCGTTCAAGACGCAGATAGATTAGATGCTTTAGGAGCGATAGGAATTGCAAGATGTTTTGCATATTCAGGTTTTACTAATAGGCCGATTTATCAAGGAAGCCAAAATGACAATTCAGCTATAGCTCATTTTTACATAAAATTATTTAAATTACCAGACTTAATGAATACAAAACCGGCCAAATTATTAGCTAAAAAAAGAGTTTCTTTTATGACAAAATTTCTAAATGAATTTTATAAAGAATGGAATTTATTTTAATAAGAATCAAATGTAAAATGTCATCATTTTACATTTTTTTTATTAAATTTAGAGATGTTACTGATTATTTTTTGATTTTCATATAAAATATAAATAAGAACTGGGGGAATGCATTTGTTGCGAAAGAATAAATATCAAGAACAAAGGCAAAAAATATCTAGATTTCAAGCGTTGAAATCTATTTTTTCATCGTTCGTTTTAACCACAACCGCAATTGTTATTGCGGTTATTGTTATACCGAAAAGTCCAGTAGCTAAAATTGATGATGTAAAAGCATTTACTAATGCAATAGCTTATTCGGTAACAATTACAGACAGTGACAATGCAATTATAGAAGGTAGTCTTCAGTTAGTTTTAGAAAATCAGTTTGATGAATATAATCAATCTGCTAATCTAGGAGTAAATACAGGAATATTTGACTCATTAGATCCAAATACAGAGTATACTTTAAAAATAATGGCAGATAAAGGGTTTGGATTAGAAGTATTGGATAAATTAAAGATTGAGACTATGGAAGTTTCAGGTGGAGCTATAACAGGCATAAACCTTTTAACTCCTGATACAGAATATTTATTAGACTATCAAATTAATTATTATATAAGTGATCCGTTTTCAGAATATCAAAGCTTACAAATAAGCTATGGGTACCGATATTCTGACGAATATGATTTTGATAACTTTCAAACTATAGCTTTAATGAATGGTGATACTTCTATTACTATACCGCAATTATTCAACAATAATATTGAAGTTTTACTTCGTTTAGAGGCAATAACTTATGATTTAAACACTATTACATTGGATGAAATATCTTATTTTACACCTTATCAATTCTATGGTGAGGCATATATAGATCAAGTTACTAATAATTCTGTTAGTTTAAGTATTTGGAGTGAAACTGAAGAAGATATTAATCCATCATTTGAATTGGTGTTAATGGAAAGTTACTATGAAGTTGCTAGAAAAACATATACACCACCTATTACATCTTCAAGCTTTGGACAACCATTTCAAATGGAAGCTGATTTAATATTATTTGAAAGATTAAAAGCTGATACTGATTATTCTATAAGAGTATTAGTAACTTATATTAATCCATATAATAAAAACCAAGAAACAAAAGAATTAAGTGTATTAGAATTTACTACATCAAAAGATTATAGCTATGATTTATCGATAGAAGATTTAGGTGATAGCTATAGAATAACTATTGTTTTAGATGACCCTGAAGATTTTTATGATTTAGCTTATTACAGAATATACAGATTAGATGATTCCTATGATTATGTAGTTGAATATAATACTTATCAATGGAATTATGTTAATGATACAAAATCAGTGACATTTGTGGTTAACAAACAAGTATTTGAATTTAGAATAAATATCGGAATATCAAATTCACAATCATATAATTATTATATTGTATTAGATAAAATTGAAGAATAGTGAGGGGTAAATATGAAATTTAATTTTAAACAAAAACCAAAAGAGGAAAAAACAAGAATTATTATAGTAATATCTATTATCTTCATCTGTTTATTTTTAGGTATTTTTTCACCAATATTATTTCCAGGAACTCAGTTTGCGCAAATTATAGGAAGTTCTATAGGAAAGTTTTTTAATCTTGTTAATTTTTTCGTTAATAACTACGTTACTATTTTGGAATCATTGGCAGTTATTATTTTTATTTGGATTCTTTATAAAATATTATCATTTATTGTAATATTATTGGTTAAACGAGGACATCGCAGTGAAACAATAGGTAACTTAGTTATGAGCTCTCTTAAATATATTTCAGTAATTGCAGGATTATTTTTAATTCTATCTGCTTGGGGAGTTCAAACACCAACCTTATTAGCTGGAGCTGGAATTATAGGATTAGCTATAAGCTTTGGAGCGCAAAGCTTAATTGAAGATATATTTGCAGGGCTATTTATAATATTTGAAAAACAATTCGCAGTAGGAGATGTTATACAAATAGATGATTTTCGCGGTGTAGTCAAAGAAATGGGACTTAGGATAACTAAATTTGAAGATATTAATGGAGATATTAAAATGATTAATAATTCTGATATCAGAGGAGCTATTAATTCATCTAATGTATTATCTCAAGCAGTTTGTAGAGTTGAAATAAGTTATAATCAAGACATAGAAAAATTCGAAAGCTTTATGAGAACTAATATGAAAGATATTAAAGAAAAAATACCTACAATTCATAAAGGACCTTTTTATGAAGGTATAGAAGAGTTTGGAGATTCAGGTATAACTATTCGCGTTGTGTCTTGGGTTAAAGAAATTGATAGGCCATATACAATAAGACAAATGAATAAGCATTTAAAAATCTTATTCGATAAAAATAATATTGAAATTCCATTCCCTCAGGTTGTTGTTCATCAAGATAAATAATTTTTAAATTTCACTTGTTTTAAAGGATTGTTAAGCAATCCTTTTTTACTTGTTATATGTTTTTAATATGATATAATAAAAAGATGAAAGAAGGCATATTTATGAAAGAATTACTCAAACAAAAATCACAAATATTTCTTTTATTTATTTTATTCTATTTAATAGCTGAAATTATAACTTTTATTTGGGTCGATTTTAATTTTCTACCAAAAGATTTAGTTATAGATTTAGTGATTGCTTTAGGAATTGGTAGTTTAATTTTTCTAATGAAATCAAATAAAATATCTATTATTTATTTAGGTGTTGTTTTCTTTATAATTGATATGTTATTTTTAATAAACGCAACTATGTATTCTGTATATTACGATTTATTCACTTTACAACAGTTATCCTTAATAGGGGAAGCTACTAATGTAATAAACATAGAATTATTATCAATTTGGGGTATTTTAATAGCATTTGTATTATTAGCTTTGTATATTCTCTCAATGATTTTCTTATATAAGCATCTTAAAAAAAACCAAAAAGAAATACCTAATTATTATGCAAAGGGATTAGCCTTGTTTTTTATGGTGATTATATTAATAGGCGGATTCTTTACAATTAACACTGAAACCATTAATTCTTTCTTAGCTGATGGGAATGTAACTACATTTAAAAGGTCTTCTTTTGAAAAATATGGAATATTAGGTTATTATACAAAAGAATTAGAAGATATAATTGAACAAAATAATTCAGGGTATTCACAGATTGTAGCTCCTAATTATTCAGATCCTACCGATTATTATGGATTATTAGAGGGAAAAAATGTTATTACAATATTACTAGAATCAATTCAGCCATTTGCGATGAATGAAACCTTGACACCTAATCTTTGGAGATTAGCTCATGAAGGTTTGTATTATGAAAATAGTTATAGTGAAAATAAAACAAATGTTTCAGAATTAATAGCTATTACAGGAAATTATCCAACAATTAATTTTAATCCAAAAGATTATTCTTACAATTTTTCTTATGATTTGCCTAGTATCTTAGCTGATGATGGCTATGTAACTAATTATTT
>NBLG01000039.1 GCA_002084435.1 Tenericutes bacterium 4572_104 | reverse complement strand
TTAAAGACAACGATTTGATTATCTTTATTAGCTAATTGAATTATAGCTAATCCGCTATTTCCTTCTTTTACTAAAATTTCAGATTTTAAGTTTTTATCTTCAAAGTTTTTCTTTGCTTGATAGGAAAATATATCAGTTCCAACAGCGCCTAAAAATACTACATCTCTTTCAAGTGAATTAAGAATAACTGCTTGATTAGCACCCTTTCCTCCACTTAAGATATCATATTTATTACCAAACATGCTTTCGCCTACTTTAGGCAAATGGTCAATTTGATAAATTATATCGGTATTAATACTCCCTATAACTCCTATTTTCATTATAAAACCTCGCTATAATGTACTCTCCCTAATTATAAGTTCTGAATTTTGTACATATGTTTTTATTTTATCTTTTTTGTGATTTTTGTATTTATCATATGCTAAGTCGCACATTTCTTCTATCTTTTGATCTATTGTGGTAAGCCTAGGTAAAATATTTCTTGATAGTCTAATATTATCAAAACCAGCTACTCTAATTCTTGGAAATTCATTTTTATAATATAAATCATTAAAAAACGATTGAATTTTTATTGCTTCATTATCATTTCTAGCTATCACAGCTTCAATATTATGATTAATCACATAATTTTTTAAATGATTAAAATCGACCCCTAATCCTCGATTATATTTATAACTATAGATATTGTGATTAAACTCCTTACAATATGTAAAATAACCCCTAATACGTTCTTTTACAGAGTTGCTTTCCTTTTCTCTTGAGAAAAACATAACTTCTCCTTTAGTATGTTTAAATACATGTTTTGTAAGAATATATCCATTTCTATAGTTATTTGTAGTTATAGATATTAAATTTCTAAAACTCTTATCTATTGATATAACAGGTATAGTGAAGTTCATATCTTCTACAAGTTTATCATTTAGTTCGCTTCTACAAAGAAAAATACCTTCTACGCGAAAACCTCTAATAAAATTAAGCGCCTCCAATTCTCTATCTAATTGAGACATAGTTGTTTTAATAATCAATGTCTTACCATCAGAAAATGCTAGTTCATCTAAGCGCTTAATTATATTTGTAAAGAAAGGATTATCAATATCTGGTACTAATACCCCGATAAAATTACTTTTTGATGTTCTTAATAATTGAGCATAGTTATTTCTAATATAACCAGTTTTTATAATTGCCTTTTCAATAATTTCTGCTTTTGTTTTACTAACGCTTTCTCCTCGTAAATATCTTGAAATCGTAGATTTACTTACGCCAGAAACTCTTGCAAGATCTAAAATTGTGATATTAGATTTCATATACGCCACCATTTTGGGAAGGTTCCCATTTTGTTTTATTATAATATTGAAAGCGTTTTTTGTCAATAGTAATTTTAGTATTTTAATAAATAATATGTAATCCGTTACATAAATTTCATTATTTTTACATTTTTGTATCATATTTATATAATAAATATAATTATTTTTTATCTAAAAAAATCGTAATATCCGATAAAGATATTACGATATATTTTATTTGATTTTAACTTTAACTTCATTATGACATGTTTTACATAAAACATATCTTTCACCTTTTATGCGCCTTACCTTTATAAGGCTATTACATACAGGACAGGTCACAAAGGTATGGTTTTTATCTGTTTTAGGTTTTTTTACCTTTGGTTTTTTTTGTTTAACTACTTTTACTGGCTTTACTCTTTTGCGTTTAAAAATTGATGTTATTTTTTTGAAGAAATTTTTTGTTTTATACAGCGTTCTCATAAACCAAGCGTTTTCTGTTTGCCTTTTACCAACTCTTCTCGAATAAAAACGAAATATCCATATAAGTATGATTACTATTTCAATTATTGCGAGCACTTGTGATTTTAAGAATAAATTTATTATAAATAAAATAAAATATAAAATCATTAGGAATATATTTAGTCCGTCTGAGCCATTTCTGCCTGCCATAAACCTTTGTAATTTCTCTGCTAATCTGTTCATCTTCTAACCTCTTCCAAATCCACTTAATATAAATCTAAAAAATAATTGTATTATATAAAAATAAAATATCCATTTTAAAACTCCAAAAATCATTCTACCAAAGAAACTAACTTCTATTCCCGTGCCATATTGTTGATTGTTTAATTGGTTGAAGAAATCCCTATATTCTTGATTAGTTGAATCTAATTCTATCGCTTTTCTAATATAAATTCTTGCGTTTTGTACTCTTCCGATATTTGCTAGACATACTCCGTATAGGTAATACCACTCGCTGTTTCTCGTTCTCATATTTGTTAAATAAGCTATAGCTTGAATAAATTGTCCGACTCTGATAAATTCTCTTATACTTGAAAATTCATCTTGGTTGTAGTTATTATTATAATAATAAGAATTATTCCCATTATAATTTCCTGAACGCATTTGTTTAATCTGGTCATATGCATTATTTATTTCAGCCATCTTTTTAGCTGCGTAACTATCATTGGGATTTACATCTGGATGATATTTTTTAGCTAAAGTTCTATATGCTTTTGTTATTTCTTTGTCTGAAGCATCTCGGGATACTCCAAGTATTTGATAGGGATTCATAATATTTCCTTTATTTAATGTTTTCTAGTCTATAATATAACAATTTCTTGTGATTTTTACATGATGTTTTTTTTTATATCTTCTGAATAAATTCAACTAGTAGTTTAGATAATTTTTTAACTGTTTTTTTACTTGTCTCAAGGACTTCTTCATGTGATAGTTTGTTTTTAGATATTCCTGTAGACATATTGGTTATAATACTTAGTCCTAAAACTCTCATAGACGCGTGTCTTGCGATGATTACTTCAGGTACAGTACTCATTCCAACTGCATCGCCTCCTAAAATCTTAAAAGCCCTTATTTCAGCTTTAGTTTCATAGCTAGGTCCTAAGTAACTTACATAGACTCCGTGTTGTAATTTAATGTTTTCTTTTTTTGCAATTTCATCAATTAACTCTCTAAATTTAAGGTCATAAGGTTCAGTCATATCAACGAATCTTTCACCTAATTCATAGTTATTTTCTCCTACTAAAGGATTTCTTCCCATCATATTTATATGGTCAGTTATAATCATTATATCTCCGGGTTTAAAATCCAAATTCATTCCTCCGCAAGCATTTGTGATAATTAAGTTTTTTACTCCAAGACTTGAAAATGATTGTATCATTTTACGCATTTCTTCGTCTGATACTCCCTCATAGTAATGTTTTCTTCCTTCCATTACTAAAATAGGAATATTTTTAATATATCCTAAATACAAGGTTCCTGAATGACCTATTGATGTATCAGTTTCAAAATTAAAGATTTCTTTGTATGAAATTTTAGTTACTTCTTCTAAGTTATAGGTAAATTCATTAATTCCTGAACCAAGTATTATTAGAGTCTCAGGTATTTTATTAAATTTCTTTTCAATTATTTCTTTTAACATATTATCTCTCCATTATTTATTTTCTTAATTATAACATGTTATATTTTTAAAATGAAATAATATAATCGCATATAAAAAAGTCAGGTTTATTCTGACTTCTTTATATAAATAGAAAAACAGGAGGAAATTAGTTTATATATTTCAATATTGTTTCTCTTATTATTTCATAGCCTTTTTGGTTTAAATGCAAGCCCTCAATAGTATACTTAGGGTTTAAAACATCGTTTAGTAAGAGCTTATCATAAATATTTATATAAGTTATATAAGGTAAACTCTTTAATATATTGTTTAATTTAACTATTTCTTTATTGTTTCTTCTTCCTGTAGTTTTCTTATCAACCTCTGGGTTAACTGGAAATACAGAAATAAGATAAATTTCTATAAATTCATCAAAAGAATGTATTTTTTCTACTATTTCTTTAATTCTTTTAGAAATGTTTTCTATACCATCTTTAATAAGTTCAAAATCATTAGTTCCTATATGCAAGAATACTTTTTTAGGTTTTAGTTCAAAGACTGATTCATTTAGTCTACCTAAGACTCCTTTTGAAGTATCTCCACCAATTCCACGGTTATATACGTTGTGGTTTGGAAAGTATTCATAGACATTGAAATCTTGAGTTATTGAGTCTCCTACAAAGACAATACCTCCAGGTTCTGCGTATTTATTGTAATTTTTAAACGCTTCAGTTTTTCCCATAAGTCCAGCGATAAAAAGCATTTGTAAGAATTCATCTATTCCTTTTTTCTTGGCATATTTGTAGATGAAATAATCACTTATTATAAATAATATTATTACTATTATAAAAATCCATAAAGGTATCATTTTTCTTTCACCATCGCTTTTATTACAATACATCCGTTTGGATCTAGTGGTACAAATCTAACATTGGAAATAGATGCGGGGATATAGAAGGTTTCTGCGTAATGCACTTCAAATGGAGAAAAAGAATTATCTATTGATTCTATTCTCATAGCTATTCCTTCTACTAGATTACAAACATTTACTGTGTTTTTGGTTTCCATTATATATGTTTGGTTAAATCTATATCTTCTCGATTCAATAAACTCTAATTCATGAAGACCTGTAATTTCTTCATTTTTAGATACTTGCTTAAATTGATTGACTAATTCTTTGTATACAAATGAAGTATCTCTATCAAACTGAATATTCTTAAAGCCGTGTTCTAGATGAACTGGTCTTGGTAAGCCATCAAGTCCTACTCTTCCCCAATCCCAAAGTTTAAAGGTAAAGATATATACACAAGAACTAACTTCCAATACCAAGGTGTTTTTTCCACTACAATGAATTGTGCCTGGAGGGATTAATAAGTGGTCATGTTTTTTAACGGGAACTTTATTAATATATTTAGAATCATCGAAGAGGTATTTTCCTTGGTTAGCTTCAATTAATTCTTTTTTAAATTCTTCTTTATCTATTCCTTCTTTTAGGCCGAGGTAACAATTAGCTCCTTCTAAGGCATCTAAGATATAATAGGATTCTTCTTGGGTATAAGTCATGCCAAAGGTTTTAATTATATAGTCTTTTAAAGGATGTACTTGAAGGCTTAAGTTACCGCCTTCAAAGGTATCCAATAAGTCGAATCTTATTGGAAAATGATGTCCAAATTCTTTAAATACTCTTTCTCCCATATATTCTATTGGACGAAACTGAACTATATCTTGAGCAGGTAGCTCGATAAATTCATTTGAAAAGCCAAAGCGAACGCTGTTTTCTTCAGGCACTCCATCAAAGCACCAAGCATAGTTTTCTTTGTCTTTATCTAAGTTACATACTTCTTTCATCCACTGTCCACCCCATACTCCAGGGTCAAAATATGGGACTACTCTAAATGGAGTAGATACTGCTTTATCTAAGCAATTTTCATATGTATTTTCTTTAATCATTTTCGGATAATCTAAAAGATTATAGTCAATGATATAATTTGCATTTTTAGTATGTTTTTCTTTAATTCTATCAGCTACTCGCCATTCCACGAAGTATCCTCTTTTGTATTTTCTAAGTTTATCTTCATTTGGATTATTTTTCTTGAAATTTGAGAGACCTTTTCGGTATCTCAGTTGTATTTCCCAACGAGTTAAGCTTACCATGATTAAATAATCATA
>NBLG01000038.1 GCA_002084435.1 Tenericutes bacterium 4572_104 | reverse complement strand
TTGTGTTAATGTTTTTGTTACAGCAACATAATTAGGGTTAATAGTACCAGCAAAAACAACTTTTTTATTGCGAGTTTGAGCTTGAGCTAGCATACATGCTTCTGCTAAGCTACTGCCAGCTTCATATTGAGATGCGTTTGATACATCCATGCCAGTCAAAGAGCAAATGCAAGATTGGTATTCAAACATCGCTTGTAAAGTACCTTGAGATACTTCTGCTTGATATGGAGTATATGCAGTTTTAAACTCTGGGCGTTCTAATACTGAACCCACGATAGATGGGATATAGTGGTCATAAGCACCACCACCCATAAAGCAAGTATGAGTTTCAGTAGTAATATTTTTATTTGCTATAGATTTTATCAGTTGGACTGTTTCTAATTCTGAAAGTCCTTCTGGAAGATTTAGATCTGATTTAAGTCTAAGATTATCTGGGATGTTAGCTAATAGGTCGTTGAAAGATTTTACACCAATAGCGTCTAACATTTCCTGACGGTCATTATCTGTGTTCGGAACGAAAGCCATGTAAACTCCGTTATTATTAATATTCAAAAAATACAAAACACAAAATTAACTATTTTTATTGGAATATTTTGTTTTTTTTCATTATTAAATCTATTTGTGTATCACATTTTTCTGATTTATATATACAAAGATCAAAAATTTATAGATCTACTTCTGATTTTGTGAATATTAATTCTACACATGCTCCAGCATTTTTACAATTATATGCTTTGATTTTATACCCATGTAAATCCATTATTACTTTGGTTGCAGCCATACTTAATCCTGTGCCTTCAGAATGTGTGAGCAGGTCTTTTGAGGAAGCAAATGAATCAAATAGATAATCTCTATCTTCTTGCTCAAAACCTTTCCCAAAATCAATTATTTTAATTGAGCATAAATCACCATCTACATTTGCTTTTATATTAAGTTCTCCTTTTTCTGCAGAATATTTAATCGCATTATCAATAATAATATCAAATACTTTAGATATTAGACTAGTATCAATATTAACATAAAATTCGGCTGGTATTGGTTCCTGTATAATCTTTATTTGTTTATCTTCAATAAGCTTTTTATTATTAAATAGAGAAATCTCTAATATAGACCATAGAGGCTCTTGGTAAAAATTGATGACATATTTATTCATTTGTATTCTGGTAATCAATAAAGACAGTTCTGAGAATTTTCTTAGTCTTGCTTCTGAACATAATATTTCACCAGCTGCTTCGATAAGGTCTTCATCTTCAGTTAGTTCTTCTATTAATTTAGCATTACCATATATACCAATTAGAGGAGTTTTTAGCTCATGGGCTAATAATCCCAAAAAATAGGTTTTTGCACTATCTAACTTCAACAATTTTTCATTTGCAATTTCTAACGAGCAAAGATGTCTTTCAATTTCTCTATCTTTATCATAGCTATTAATTGCTTCTTTAATCGTGAGCTGCATATCTTCTTCATCCCAAGGCTTTGATATATAGCGGTATAGATTTGCAGAGTTAATGGCATTTGTTACACCTGTAATAGTAGCTTGTCCTGTTAGCATAATGGTTTGGCATTTTGGATTTGCTTTTTTGACTATTGAAAGAAATTCATCACCTTTCATTTCTGGCATGACATAATCAGAGATTATAACGGGGATATCATAACCGCTTTCGGTTAATTCTTCTACAAGCTCTAATCCTTCACTACCTCTTTCAGCAACTTCAATAATGAAGTTATCATCAAGAAAAGTTCTTAGTTCTCGTTTCAGACTGTCAAGAACGATCTTTTCGTCATCGAGACATATTATGGCTCTTTTCACCGCTTCCCTCTTAATAAATGAATCGTGGAAACTTATTGTTAGTTATTCGTTAAGTACCTTCGATACTTCATCACTATACTTTGACAAAGGATCAAGTTCAGTATCAAGTTCAGTATCATTTTCAGTATTTACATCATACATTTTATTATTTCCTGTGTTATTCATAGCTCTTTGGCGAGCTCTATTCAACAAGAATTTTTCAAGTTGTGTTTCAACCGGTTTAAATGCTATCGCTATAACAAATTTTATTCCTAGTACAACAAAGAAATTGTTTAATGTATTGTTCAAAAGTGGTTCTATTATTGCATCAACAAGGAGAAACATGATAATTGTAATTATAAAAAGTATGATAAAGGCTTTTTTCCCAATCCGGACTTCTAATAATTCTTCTATTTTTTCTTCTAGTTTCTGTGTGCGTATTTTTACCAAATTATCAAGATTTTTATTAATCTCTGTTATTTCAGCATTTACCTTTAGAATTTTTTCATTTTTTTCTTTTATTTCATTATATTGCTTGTCAATAGTTTCTTCATTTTCATAGCTTTTTAGAGCTTCGGAAATAGTCATTATTAGATCATTCGATTCCCAAGGTTTCGGCATATATCTATATAGTTGGGCATTATTGATGGCATTAATAACACCCTCTATAGTCGCTTGACCAGTCAATAGAATATTATATGACTTAGGAAAAAGTTCTTTTGATTTAGTAAGAACTTGATCACCTTTCATTTGTGGCATAATATAATCTGAAATAACAAGAGGTACATCTATATTATCTTCATAGAATTCCTCCATTATTTCTATAGCTTCTTCACCACTTTCAGCAAATTCTAGAGTGTAATCATCTGAAAAGTGAGGTCGCAGTTCATTTTTTAAACTGTCCAGAACAATCTTCTCATCATCTACACAAATAATTGCTTTTTTTGCCACGTTATTTCCTATTGCGTTATAATTACTTATCTATATATGTACACATCATCATCGAATTAAAATGCTTTGGGTATATTTCAGTATTCTTCAATAATACTATTGTATCATTCTTCCTTGTATATATCCATTGCTTAGTATTGTCAATTTTTATTTCTATCTCTGAAATTTTTAGGTTCTTCCTTTTTGTCGTTTAAATTGGAAACATTAAAGCTTTCCTCTAATGAATATAATATTCTAGAGTCATAAATTCCAGTTTTCATTGTCTTGATTGCTTGCTCTGCCCCAATTTGAGAAAGGACCAAATTGTCAAAGTTGATTGCAGCATTCAAAACCTTCCCAATTAAAATTACTCGTTCGCTTTTAGCCGTTTTTATAAGCTTAGGGAGATTGTAATAACCTCTAATTGCTGTCGCTAAATTATCAAACATTGGTAATTTGATTAAAATATTATAGGACCCTTCAGCATATTGATTAATCAATACTCTTTCCTTCTCAGTAATCGCTTCACCCATATAGAATCGCTCCAATAGCTCATCATCACCATGCAAACTTCCGATTTGTGACATGAGTGCACCTACTTCAAACTCCCAGTGGTTTGGAACATCTAATACTGGTAACATACGACGAACAACATCTTTTATTCTTGTTGCTTTTGCAAAAATTAATTCATCTGTTTGACTAAAAAGGTTTACTAATACATCTATGCTACCTTTTAGAGTTTTATTTAATAATATGTTCAGTTCATCTTTGCTATTCATTAGTTGATTAGTACGGCGTTTAACTTTGTCTTCTAAAGAGGCATTTAGTTTGACTAATTGATTTTGTTGTTGCTCATTTTTTTTCTTTGAGTAGAATGACCTAAATGCTTCTGTAATAGTAATATCTAAATCAGCTGGCTCCCATGGTTTTGGCATATAGCGGAAAAGATCCGATTTATTTACTGCATTTCCGATTCCTTCTTGGGTGGCTTGCCCTGTTAATAAGATTTTTTTAGTATCTGGAATAATCTTATGTGCTAAGGCTAAAAATTCATCACCTTTCATTTCTGGCATTTGCCAATCACATATAATAATTGATATTTCATTGCTTTCTGCAGTCAATTCATTGATAAGCTCTAAAGCTTCCATCCCACTTTCTGCAAACTCCAATGATACTTGATCCGGAAAAGAGTTTAATAACTCTTTTTTCAAACTATCTAGAACAATCTTTTCGTCATCAACACAAATAATAGTTGTTTTTTTCATATTTATCCTTCTTTAATTATTGGCAAATAAAAATTAAATGTCGTTCCGACTCCTTCTTCACTTTCTACTTCTATTCTACCATCATGATTTTTAATGATTTTATTTACAATGTCTAAACCTAAGCCAGTTCCTTCACCTTCTGGTTTAGTTGTAAAAAATGGATTGAATATTTTTGAAATAATTTCGTTGGACATCCCTTTGCCAGTATCAGTAATGGATATGAGGGCTTCATCTCCAACTTCCTGAGTTTTTATTGTTATCGTTCCATTGTTATTCATTGCATGTATAGCATTATGAATAGTGTTTGTCCATACCTGATGCATTTGATCTGGCACCACAAATAAAGCTCTGCTTAAAGAATACTCTTTAATTATCTCAACTCCTTGCTTGAGTTGACTGTTATATAACGTTAATATGGTGTCAATATTTTGATGTATATCAACAGTCACTTTTTTCCCTTCAGAATCGAAGCGAGCAAAGTTTTTAAGAGAATATACTATCTTCGCTACCTTATCTACAGCAGTCATAATAATATCACTACTAAATTTGATGCCAGTTAATTTTTGAGTTGCAGTTAAGATATCTGATGAGTTTTCACTATATAAAATTGGTAAGTACTTATCTACATCAGAATATATGCCTAATTCAACAAATGATTCTGCGATGACATCAGCATGAGCCACTCCTCTTTCTTCTAATTCTGCTGTTAAAGCCCTGCGGAATTTTCTTTCTTCTCGAGATGTAATTATTAATGATTTTTCAAAGGCTTTATTTACCAATTGTAGATAAGTATCTTTATGATCGCTATTAACAACTTTGCAAATACTTGGTATAACATTTAATAAGTTCGGCATCTCTGATAATATTGACCTATTGGATGAGTTTATCGCACCTAATGGAGTATTTATTTCATGAGCAATACCTGAAACAAGATGTCCCAAAGCAGCCATTTTTTCTGAGTGTACTAATTGATTCTGAGCAGTTTTCAATTCAATCAAAGTGCTTTCTAAATCTTTATTTTTTATTTCCACTTCATCTTTGGAAATTTTTAATTCTAAATGAGTTCGAACACGTGCTTCAACTATAGGAGGGCTAATTGGTTTAGAGATAAAGTCAATAGCACCGAGCTAAGCCTTTTACTTCATCTTCTACTTGATTCTTTGCTGTAATAAATATTACTGGAATATCAGCTGTTTCTGGATCAGATTTCAGTTTTTCACAAACTTCAAAACCATCCATTTCTGGCATCATTATATCCAATAAAATTAAATCAGGTTGTTTTTCCTTTGCTATCTTGAGTGCCCTCATTCCATTAAGAGCTACATTACGTTTATAGTCAGATAAAATCTCGCCTAAGACATCAATATTTTCTTTTGTGTCATCAACAATTAAGATTCTTTTTTCAGTTAAATCATATTTCATGCTTATTCTTCCTCTTCCTCAATAGATTTTTTTAATTCTACAGCAAATTCTACAGCCTCTTCAAAATCATAATCTTCAATAGATTTTTTGATTTTTATTATATTTGATTTTCTATAACTCCCAGTGATAGCTAATATATCATTAATCTTCTCAGTAGCTTCAAAATCATCGTCATTTAGCAAGTCTATTAATTCATCCACTAATTTATGTATTTGCTCAAAATCTAGGTTAGTTATTTCAACGTTTGTTTCAATTTGCTCATCAGGTAATAGTGT
>NBLG01000037.1 GCA_002084435.1 Tenericutes bacterium 4572_104 | reverse complement strand
TTTTACTCTGCGTAGTAAGAAAAAAGTTAATATTCAATGGGTGTTATATTGTTGTTTGCATAATTTAGAAAAAACATTAAAAGCTAAACCTTGATTTAATCAATGGTGGGTGCAGATGGCATTTACCTCAAAAGAATAATTCTTTTGAGATAAATAATTTAATTTTATAAGGATTGAATATCATAATTTCTATGCGAAAAATAGAAATTCGACAGCCTCGTTATGTGTAGTGATGCGACTTTATACAATAAATTATTTGATATTATTTTTCAACTCTTTTAACAATTTCAAATAAAGTAGAATTATCTTTTCATGAAATTCTGTTCAGTTTTTTGAGTTAAGCACACATTTTCTAATTTATTCGTACTTAAACTTAAGCTCTTTAACTCTATCAGGTAATTCCGCAGTCATTGTTATATTATGCTTTAGTATATTCCCTGCCGATTTGTCACTTGCTTTTTCATAATCTACACTTTTCGTTAGCTCTTCAAGGTATGGAACTATTTTAGGTTTTGATTTATCAAAAGAATTAACGGATTTAAATAGCCAATCTTTAGATAATCCCCACTCTTCGGAAACACCTTCTACTTCAACTTTAAGTTTATTACGCTTCCAATTATCAAACGCATCATCAAAATTTATCCCGTATTTCAGTTTCCCCGGGACTAATTCAGTATCAACAAATTCTCTTAGCATATTTGCTTTAATGTCTTCACCCATATCACTCAGTTCTTGTATCTGTTCATGGATTATTATTAAAGTTCCATCGTCAACAGATTGAACACCATTTACATTACTTACTTTAGCTCCTATTAATCCTAAGATATGATTTGCATCGATGACTTGTGTACCAGCAAGTTTAGTTCTACCAACTAACGATCTTATTACAACTGGATCAGGTCCAGGACCCTCATTTTTAGTTAGATTTTTATATGCACCAACATATTTAAGCCAAGTATGCTCGTCCATTCCAAATGACTCTTTTTGCCATTTATACTCATAATATTGTTCAACAAAATTTAACTGCTCCGCTGCATCTCTAAAAGCAAGAAGGAATTTTTCCCGTGCTTCGTCATCACCTCTTAAACTCTGCCAATCTGCTGGGTTAGGTAAGGTTGGAATCATTTCTTCTATGTTCACTTTCAATTTTCTTACCGAGTTTTCGTAGGTATCAACAATTGCCTCGCCACTTTTTCCACCGCTACCATATAATTTAAGTGCAATATCAACGGTTTCTCTCGTAATCTCGGGATATTGAAAATTAACAATTGTACCAAACTCTTTTGTTTTTCCAAATACTCGATTCGTTCTGGAGTAAGCCTGAATTAACCCCTGCAGCTCTAAAGATCTATCTACATAAAGGGTATTTAGTCTTTTAGAATCATAGCCCGTTAACAGTTGATCCGCCACAATTACTAAATCTATATTCTTTTTATTTCTTCCACTACCGCCCCTTGTAGTTCTTTCTATAATATCTTCAAAATAAGCCATTTCACCATGTTTTTTATCGCCAGCAACAAATTCAATTCCAGTATATTCAGCATAATCCTTGAACATTCTCTTAACTAAATCAGTAGGAATTATATTATCTGGATCATTTTCATTGCCAAAACTAAAGGTCATTGCAATATTCAGTTTCATATCTCGCTTTTCTAATTGTTCTTTAAACTCATCGTAGTAAGCTATAACACGATTCTTATAGGCAACTGTTAAAAGCCCATTAAACTCTCTTCTATTAGATTGATTTTCCCAATTATCCAGCATGGAAGTAACAACTCTTGGGATATGGGTTTCATCCTGATACACTAAGATATTATTCTTTTTTGCTTGTCGTTCTAATTCAGCTAAAGAGTATGCTTGTACTTTTCTCTCGATTTCTCTATCAGACAGTTCAGGCTTATCCTCTTTTATCTTATCAAACAGTTGATCTCTTAAATCATCATGATTTTTAAACTCGCCGGTATTGATATAGTCCACATAAAAGCCCAGCACATTACCGTCTGCGATAGCCTGATCAATGGTATATTCATGAAGTTTAGGACCAAACAATTTTTCTGTTGTATTAACCACTTCACTTTTTTCATTAATCTTACCTTTAACCTCGTTCTCATCAAAGAGAGGTGTTCCTGTAAAACCAAAAAACAAGCCCTTTTGCTTGAAATATTTTTTTATATCCCCCATCATTTGACCCATTGTAGTTCTGTGGGCTTCATCAATGATGAAAACAATTTTCTTTTCAGCCAGAGAACTATCCTTTGCATCTTCTAACTCTTTTACAAGAATGTTAAGTTTAAAAGTTGTTGTTACAATAATACCGGGCTTTGCTAACTTTAACTTCTTTCTCAACTGGTAGGTATGTTTAGTATCATCTACCGTTACAGGTTCATAAGCTGCATAGGCTTTGAAATTTTCACTTGTTCTGCTATCAAGCTCACGCCGATCAACTAAGAATACCACTTTATCAAATCCTGCACGGGTTGCTAAAAAGAGGGCTGTTTTAAAGCTGGTAATCGTCTTACCGCTTCCAGTAGTATGCCAGACAAATCCCCCGTGGGGAATCCGTTCTTTATTGTCAAAACCAAAGGCAGCACCCTCTACAGCTTGAAGTGCATATACCTGATATGGTCTCATTAACATGTGCTTACGGTTCTCTTCTTCCTTTGACTCATCAATTACCAGATAATCCCCAACCATTTGATGTGCCATGGGGATCATTAAAAATTTCTTAACAACTTGCTTCCATTCATTAATGGGTTTGTTGTTTTTATCTGCCCAGTTAAATACAAATACAGGATTAAAGGCTTCTACCGACTTTGGCGTAGCAAAGTAGCGTGTTTCAATCTCTGTGGTTATGACCATCATTTGAGAAAAAGCCATGAAATTGTTACAATACTCACCATCTCTATAATATCTTTTGAACTGTCCAAAGGCTTCATCTAAAGATTTGTCTGTCCGTTTTTGCTCAATATTAATAAGAGGTAAGCCATTGATTAGCAATACAAGATCAAAGCGGTTTCCTTTTTCAGTTTCAACTTCTCGTGCCACCGTGTAACTTGAATCACCACCGCTAACTGATGCTTTATTAAGTATTGTTAAAGTGATCTGCTTACGGCTAATATTAGGGTTGTCATCTCTATAGATCCCATCAATCTTTCCTTTGTTACCTTCCATTGAGAGGACTTTAGTAGCTTCAAAACTATTACTAATTTGATTAACCTTTGTCATCACCTGCATAAACTCATTATCAGTTAAGGGAACCCCTTCAAGTTGATCTGCATTGATTCTATTTAGTTCATTTCTCCAATGATTAATCAGATCCTTTACGGTAACTTTATGGATATTACCATTTAGAAAATCAGGTGATTCCCATCTGTATTTTTTTAGCTCGTTTACAAAATTATCTTGATACGCTCGTTCTGAAGCGTTTTTTGGTGCATAACTCATAGATTTCGCTTCCTTGTATTAAATAAACATTTCATTTAGATAAGCTTTTTTAAGATTCTTTAGTTTGTCTAACTTATGCTGATGAAGGGTGATAAGGTTGTCGAGGTAAAAAAAATACGAACCAATTTTCTTCTGTTCGTCAATATTAACTGGAAATATTACAGATAGTTTTCTTTGATCTGTGATACCAATATACGCACGTGTTGACTGGATTGCTTCTGTTTTTAGTTCATTTTGAAATCTCTCTGTATTGAAATATGCATATAAGTAATCTGTCGTCAACTTCTTTAAATTAAGGATACGATAGTAGGTGACTTGTGGTGTAAGAACAGCATACTTTTCTTTTAATCCTTTAATAATAGCAGTTTCTCCAATCGTGGCTTTATGTGTTAACAAAACATCATTATTCTGTGCGAAACCTTTATCAAGTCTTTCTGCTCTTTCTGCTGATATAAAACTACAATGTTTCAAATCAACGTAACCACCATCAAAATCTCGTGCCATAATAAATGGAATACCTGATGCAACATAATCTCTAGTTGTCGGATGTTTTTCTCCGTGGTTTCCATCCATTGGAGCAGCAAGGATTCCGTTATCTACGAAGTTCTGAACTTTACACAATTCCCAATCGTCAGTAAAACCCTTAAATCTTCGTTTTGGTTTTCGTTCACCTTCAGCCGGAAACATTTCAGAAAGATATGCTTTTTTCATAGATTTTATTTTGTCTAACTTACGCTGGTGAAGGGTGATGAGGTTGTCGAGTTGTTCAAAATACCATCCTATTTTTTCTTGTTCTTCAAAAGGTGGATACCAAAATTTCATATTATTTAGTGCTCCGAAATTAATCGCTGGCATAGATGTTGACGCACTCATTTCAGTAAGTTTTGTATTGAATTTTGTAGCAGAAAACTGCTGGAACATAAATTTAGAATTCACTTTTATAAGTGGTGTTAATACAAATAAATTATTTGCTATAGTGCCAGAATATCCATATCCCACTGCACCTACAGCACCGTATCTTACAAAGAAAATATCTTCATTTTTCACACGACCTTTTCTGGTTATGTTTTGTATATATCGTTGTGGTTCATCTGATTGTGTGACATCAACTATTCTTATAAATCGCTCATATCCATCTAAGCAATTATTGAACTGTTCCTCGACTGGTACTTGTAATCCTTGCGAAAATTTATACGACTCAGATAATTTACGCTCTTCCCAAGCTTCACCATTTTGAAATTCTTTAAACCTTCTCTTCGGTATTATTTTTTTTACCTCAGCCATTATCCCACCACCAAATCATCTTTGAGTGTCTCGAAATCAGCCAGCAAATTTTCAATTTGTCCATCAATACTATCTAATGTATCTGCGTAACGCTCTTCTTCGACATCTTTATACTTTTCATATCTTTCAAATTTCATTTAGATTCCTCGGAGTTAGTTTCTAATACTTTTTGCATATCTTCAGCATTTGGCAGGTAATTCGCAATATCTTCTGGTAGTTCGGAACGCAATTTATACTCTGCAACACCTGTAGGTTGATTACTATTACTTAAAGCATATTCAACAATAGTATCATTTTTTGTTTTGCAGATTATCAGACCAATGGTAGGTTTATCGGAGTCTGTTTTAATATCTCTATCAATAGCTGTTATATAAAATCCTATCTGTCCTATATGTTCAGGTTTAAACTCTGTGGTTTTAAGTTCTACTATCACAAATCTCTTGAGGATATAGTTATAAAAGAGAAGATCAATAAAGAACTCTTTATCACCAACAGTCAACTTATACTGCTTACCTACAAAAGCAAAACCTTTCCCCATCTCCATTAGAAAACGGGTAATATTCTGTACTAAAGATTTTTCCAGTTCTTTTTCTTTAGCTTGCTCGGAAAGCTGTAAAAAATCCAAGATATAACTCTCTTTAAAACTATCTTTTAATAATTCGATACTTTCACAATTAATTGTTTTATCAAAATTAGTTAATGCTTTTCCTTGTCTCTTATATAATTTAAGAGACAATAATTTTTTCATATAAAAAAGATTAGTTCGGGAAAACCCTGTTATATCAGGTAGTTCTCTTTTTATATCTTTTTCTATCTGACCTATTAAATCATCACCCCAGCTTGATTTTTCCTGTTTTTCTACTATTTGCTGACCAATTGAATAATAGAGCTCAATAAGTCCACTATTAACTTTTCTAATAGCTTTATTCCGAGCTGTTTTTATCTGCTCTTTAATACTTTTTAAAAGCTCTTTGTATTCTTTTGAAACTATAATTTTATTATCATCCATATTATATACCAAGCTTTGATTCTAAATTTTTTAATTCTTTATCCAAGTCTGAAAGTTCTTTTGTTATAATTTCCAATGGTCTCAAAACTTCAGGTTTATACAAAACTTTATTAAAGTTTATTTCAACACCAACAACATTATCAAGAAGTTTAAACCGTTTTCAAGCTTCTGCATTTTGAAACTCTTTAAATCTTCTCTTTGGTACTAGTTTTTTTACCTCAGCCATTATCCCACCACCAAATCAGCTTTGAGTGTCTCGAAATCGGCCAGCAAATTTTCAATTTGTCCATCAATACTATCTAATGTATCTGCGTAACGCTCTTCTAACTTTTGCAAAATATTTAGTTCACTCTTCACCGAGACATCTATTAAACTGGTAATATCATTTACCGTTTTTCCAAACCATTTATGAAATATCAACTTATCTATCTCTTCATCAGTAAGAACCAATATTCTCTCTTCTACTGCATCCCACAGCTCTTTTTCTTCAATTTTCAGTTCTTTAGATAACATTGCACTTTCAGCAATCAGATCATCTACTTTTTTTAGCCATTTATACTGCTCAGACTTCTTATCTATCCCCTTTAGTTCAGACTTCAAGTCACTTTTATCAAATGAATCAGTCAGTTCATCATCTTTATCTTTTTTTATTATATCAAAAAGGGCATCGTACTCTACACTATCTTCCACCTTGGCAGCTTCCACTAAATCTGTAAGTTCCATCTCCAGTTCACCGATTTTATTTCGTTTATTGTCCAATTCCTGCTGCTCTTTACCATAAAGCATCTGGGCGATTAATGTATTTGGTATTATTTTGCCATTCCAACCGTCTTGCTCTTCCCGTTTGCTTTTACCTGTTCCTTTGGTAACCATCTTTGGTTCTCTCATGCGGGCAACGGTATAAAATCCTTCATTTGCAATAAGCTCCGTATCATGAATTAATGAATTTTTCCATATCTCAGCAATAACCTGATATCCTGTGTACACATCAAGATGATCAAACTCTTTTAAAATTTGCTTTATCTCATTTAACATTGTCTCTTCTAACTCTACTAAATTAGAATCTACCGTTACTCTTTTCAGCTCATTCCAAAATTTAGAGGTATAATCAGTGATTTTAATTTCTAACTCTTTTGATAAAGATAAAATTCTTTCATGCTTTAGTACTATATCAGTCATCTCTTTTATTGAGTTTTTTAAGCCCACGAAACCAGGGCGAATCTCTTCAATATTTTCTGCTAAAACTTCAGGTACTAATTCACGCAAAGTCTTTAATTTATCTATATTTTCCTTTGGAATACCACCAAACAGATGAGCATCAACATCATGGGCTATATCCGTTTCAATTGATTGTACATATCTTGGGATATTCATATTGTATTCATTTTGAATAATTTCATTCCGATAAGCTAAATGACTAAATCCAGCAATCTCTTCTTTACTGGTATA
>NBLG01000036.1 GCA_002084435.1 Tenericutes bacterium 4572_104 | reverse complement strand
ATTGATTGCTCAGGAATAAATATGGATATATGCATGGTGTATTTCGTATTCTGAAAATTATTTTAATATGTTGGACAAAAGTTTTATGATAAAGCTGAAATAATGTTAGAGAAAAATGGTTTCGCAGTGATAATGTAGAACAATATTCAAGATGCAGAAATAACATAGTATAGAATTGCTAAAGACATACTTTAAGAATATTTCAGTATATACAACATCTTAATATACTATTATGTTGTCATAATATATTCAAAATCAAGGAAGTAAAGTGCTTCAGCAGCTTTTAAAACAGTACATAATACTTAACTGTAATTGGTCCATGAAAGCACGATGATCTATAAAACTAAATTTTAATAATTCAATTAAATTATTGATTTAGGATTTACACTAGCGTAAAAGACTTTCTCTGAATTATAAAAGGAGCATTAGATGATAAAAAATATTACTATTGAAGTAAGTTCGCTATCCAAAGCAAACCTTTCTCTCATCCAAAACAATATTCCAATAATTCAGACTATCAAAATTATAAATAGTAGTAATGAAGACTTATCAGATCTCTCTGTTGAGATCTCTTCAGATCCTAATCAAGCTTTCAAAGGAACACATCGAATTACTCTTATAAGAAAAGAAGAATCTTTTGATCTCGAAACACCCGAATTACATTATTCTTGGGACTTTTTCCAAAACTGTAATGAAAAAGTAGCAGGTACAATTACAATAAAACTTTATCAAGGTGAAACATTACTGATAGAAAAACAGCAGGAAATTGAATTTTCTTCAAGTGCTATTTGGTTAGGGCAAGCAATACCTATAGAATTGCTTTGTAGCTATATTACACCAAACAACAGTGGTGTGCAAACAATCATACGCTCTGCTGCCAAGATTCTTGAAGAAAAATCAGGAAGATCTGCTCTGGATGGATATCAATCAAATGACAAAACAAGGGTATATGCTCTTGTACAGAGTCTTTATTTGGCGATAAGAAAAACTAATATCGTTTATGCTGAACCGCCTGCAAGCTTTGAAAAGCAAGGACAGAAAATAAGAACTGTTAATGATATACTTACTCATCAATTGGGATCCTGTCTTGATCTAGCCCTTTTTTTTGGCTCATGTTTGGAACAGTGTGGGTTAAATGCGTTAGTATTTATCATTCAAGGCCATGCGTTTACCGGTGTTTGGCTGGAAGAAAAAAACCTCCCTCGTGCATTCGATGAAGATCCTCAGTTTTTTAGAAAAAGGATTAAACTGCAGGAGTTGGTTGTTTTTGAAACAACGGCTGTGACTAGTAAAAATATAGTCCCATTTTCTGAAGCAGAAAAATTAGCTGAAGCTCATTTTCTTAATGAGCAAGAGTTTTTATTTGGTATAGATGTTAAATACTGTCGTTCTTCAGCACTGATTTATCCCCTCAATGAAATAAATACAATACAGATAAATACCGAACAAATCGTTGAAGAACGCAATGAACGGCAAGATCTTGAAAAAAAAGAGTTCGATAATTTTACCCTTCCCTCTGAGACAGTTTCACGAAAAAGTGAGCTGGATCTGTGGCAGGATAAATTGCTAGACCTCACTTTTAGAAACCGCCTTCTCAATTTTCGTACAACCCAATCTACTGTAAAAATCGAGTGTAACAACCCCGATGATATTGAAGATCTACTTGCTGACGGTTCTGTTTTTGAGCTACTCCCAAAACCTGAAAATCGGATAAACAACACTAGAAATGATGCCGCCAAGGTATTTAAACAAACAGTTATTGATGGTTTCTCTAAGAAAAAGCTTATTACCAATTTACCACAAATCAAATTCCACCAGATACTCAAAAAACTATTCCGTGATATTCGTACGATGCAGGAAGAAACTGGTGCTAATACACTGTATCTATCTTTAGGGATTCTAGAATGGCAAGAGGATGATGTAAAAGGAAAAGTACGGCATTCCCCACTAATTCTACTGCCTGTAGAACTAAAGAAAAGAGCTGTAGGTCTGCGCTACTCTATAGTTATGCGCGATAATGAAACAGTTCTTAACTATACACTTCTTCAAAAATTAACACGAGATTTTGGCTTGAAATTTCCAGGTCTAGACCCACTTCCGATGGATAATTCCGGTGTAGATGTTGAGCTGATTTTTAACACGATCCGGACTATCATTAAAGATAATCGAGGTTGGGAACTAAAAAATGAAGTCTGGCTCAGTGAATTTACTTTCCAAAAATATCTGATGTGGAAAGAATTAGCAGAGCAATTCCCTTCTATGTTGAAAAGCCCCGTTGTGGCAAGAATTATGGGAGAAAGAAAAGAAACTGAAGAATCTGCTTTTGTAAATGAGGATCAAATTGACGATTATTCGCTTGAGCAAATCTATTGTCCTCTTTCAGCTGATTCTTCGCAACTTGCAGCCATTTTTTCGGCTAATGAAGGAAAATCGTTTGTCCTTCAAGGGCCTCCAGGGACAGGAAAATCTCAAACAATTACCAATATGATTTCACACTGTCTTGCTCACGGTAAAAGTGTTCTTTTTGTATCTACGCTTAAAATCAGTGGGCCTCGAATCATCCTGCCTAGTGCTACATTCTAAAAAAAGTGAAAAAAAAGCGGTTATTCAAAGTTTCTATGAAGCACTTGAAGCAAAGTCTATCCATACTTCTAAGGAATGGACTTCAATAGTTCAGAATCTGGAACAGATTCGAGGAGGACTTAATGGCTATTTTCAGGAACTGCATGACAACTCCGTTGGTGGCATCTCAGCATATACAGCATTTAGCAAAGCAAATCGCAGCCAAAATATTTTACGCTTAGAATTTGAGGCTGCTAAAGTTTATGCTCTTTCTTCACAGAATGTTGATGAGATTAGTACAAGGATTAAACACTGGCAAGCAACAGTTAAAACAATGTCTGATGAAGAATACCAAAACTGGAAATACTGTAGGATAAATCACTGGTCAACAAGTATTGAAGATAAGTTAAAAAAACTATTAATGCAGACGCTAGAAAATCATATACAACGAAACGCATTAATTCAAAAATGTGCTGACTTTTTACCTTTCGACAAGAAGTGGAGTGAAACAGAGTGGATACAGTATAGCGAACTTACGGCACTTTTTTTCACTTCGTTTGATATGACTTTTAAGTTTTTAACATGTCAGGACTGGCAAAAAGAAAGGAGTTCTCTGAAATCATGTTTAGAGCGTCTTACTGCATTTGAAAATCAAATGATTACATTTATAAAAGTATGTGATCCTAAGATCTTGAAAGAGGATATTAGCCAACTTGAACAACTAAACCGACAAACAAAAAATGGTTTCTTTTTAAGTCGGTGGATCGCAGGATTTAAACTCAATTCCATATTGAAAAAGTACTCAAAACAAAAAACACCTCAAAACGAAATGATCAGACAGGTTATTGATCTAAGTGAAAAACAACATGGATATATTACTGATATTTCATGTTGGGAAAAATGGTTTGACTGCGAGTTTACGATCAAAAACCTAACCTCATATGAAAAACAGATTGAATTGGCTGATCGTTTTTTTATGCAGTTTAGTTCTCTCTTTGGAAAAAACATTTCACTTCTTACTGAAGCCAGATCAACCTTTCTAGCTTTGGCTGAGAACCGGCAGATCATTCTTGCAGATGGCTCAGAAAATCAAAAAAATCTAACATCAATTCATACCTTATTCACTGAACAAAAAAAGATAAAACAGGAACTCAAAGAAACATATCTTATCGACACTGCTTTATTTGAAAAAGATCCTGATAAATTTGTATTAACCATTACTGGCATTGTAAAATCTTTTTCAAAATTCCGTGATCTATGTGCTATGAATAAGTTAAGGGAAGAGATAAGTAGGGCAGGGTTCTCTGCAATTTTTGAAGCGATTGACACTGGAGTTTTAGACAAAAATACACTCATATCTGCATTCGATTTTAACTTTTATACACATTGGTTGTCAAAACGACTAGAATCTTCCAAAATTCTTGAGCAACTTTCTGGACAACAATTAACGATAAAAGATTTGGAATATAGAGAGACTTATGGAAAATATCAAGATGCTGTAAAACAAGCACTTGTATCAAAAGTGATGCAAAATAAACCAGTTATAAACAGCGATATTTTACCAACTTCGCCTTTAGGAACAATCCTAAAAGAAAGTAAAAAAAGTCGCAAACATCTTCCAATTAGAAAGTTTCTCTCTACAATAAAACCGGTTGTAAAAAATCTTAAACCTTGTTTTTTAATGAGTCCAATGTCCGTTTCTCAATACCTTGATGTTGCACCTGAATTTGATATTGTTATTTTCGATGAAGCATCTCAGATTCAACCATGGGATGCGGTTGGATCAATGGCACGGGGAAAGCAGGCAATTGTTGTAGGTGATAGTAAGCAGCTTCCTCCGACTAGTTTTTTCAGTGCTAATGGAGAAGAGAGTGATGACGAAAAAATTGATTGTGAAAGTGTGCTTGAGATGTTTGCCACACTTTATCCAGAGATGCTTTTGAAGTGGCATTATCGCAGCCAGTCTGAAAGTCTAATTAGTTTTAGCAATTACCATATTTACAAAAACCGTCTCCATACATTCCCTTCGGCAAATACTAAAGATCAAGCTGTTACACTTGATGTTGTCTCTGGCGTTGATGCTTATTATGATCGTGGAAAAACAAAAACAAATCGCCGTGAAGCAATCTCTGTTGTTGAAGAGTTGTTTTTTCGCCTTGAAAATAAGAGTTCAACCAACTCAATTGGAATTGTTACTTTCAGTACACCTCAAGCGACGCTTATTGAAGACCTTATTGATGATGAGATCAATAAGAAATCACAATTCGCCCATTTTTTTGAACCTACTGATGAAGAATATGTGTTTGTTAAAAATCTTGAAAGTGTCCAGGGTGATGAACGAGATGTTATTTTATTCTCCATCGGATATGGAAAAGACCGGAATGGTGTGATCAACAAAAACTTTGGTCCACTTAACAACAGTGGTGGTGAAAGAAGGCTTAATGTAGCTGTCACTCGTGCTCGTCAGGAAGTTAAAATATTCAGTAACTTTCGGGCAAATGAATTCGATGTCGGCTCAAGTAAGTCTGAAGGGTTAGCCCTACTTAAAGAATATCTTGCTTTTGCGGAATCCGGGCACACAGCCTTATTTATGAAAACAAATGACATCTCAAGTAAAACTCAAGAAGCCCTCTTTGAAAAAGGACTTGCAGAAGGATTAGAAGAACTTGGTTGGAAGGTACAAAACAATATCGGTGTTGGTGGTTATCGCATTGATTTAGCTATCGTTCATCCTGAAAATACAGATATATTTCTTGCTGGTATTGAATGTGATGGCTCACGATATTTTTCAGCCAAATCTGCACGAGATAGAGATATTCTTAGAAAATCTGTTCTTGAAGGCCTTAAATGGAATATGATTCGGGTCTGGTCTACTGATTGGTGGTATGATCAGACAAAAGTAATTGAAAAAGTTAACCACAAATTACAGGAATTATTAAGTCCACCATCTCAAGAGAAAAAGGTCGTAAAAGAACAAATTACGGAATGTAAAGACGAGGCTGATCCTATAGAGACTAAAGGAAAATCTATCAAATCCAATGAAATTTCATTATGTGAAAACTTATACGACACTTCTATACTTTCAATATCTTCTCAAGGTGAATTTTTCGAATCTAAATCACTTATAAAAAAGCAGATTAACGAAATAATATCTATATTAGCTCCGATTTCTAAAGAGGAGTGTTTTACAATGATTCGTAAAGGGTGGGGATTTACCCGTGCAGGAAATAAAATTCGTACATTTCTGGATGATTGTTCTAGTCATATCCATTGTACAGATAGCAATAATCAAGAATTTTTCTGGAAATCTCAAGATCAACAATCAGAACTCAAAAATCTGAGAATTCCAAAGTCAAGTGAAAAACGACATCCTAAATCGATCTCTTATCAGGAGTTAATTCTTGGAATTATACCTATTTTAGAGCTGAATAAAGAGGTTGAAAAAATTGAGCTATATAGAATTATTACAAAAAAACTTGGATTTGCATCAGTGTCTCAAGAAGTTTCAAAAATCTTTGATGATGCAGTTGAGTTGTTAGTTGAAAAGAATAGAGTAGTGGTAAATAATACGACTGTTTCTTTAATCGAGTAGTAATGATATGATAAGGTGAATTTGATAACCTTATTATATTATGAATACTTTATTAAAAAATTTATAAAATTAAGAATTCTTCACTATTTAAATATTAAAGGAATATAAATAAAATAAAAAGGAAGTTCTAAAATGAATAACATGATATTTCTTGCTGCTGGTATTATCGCTGGTATAATTATTGGTTGGCTGGCTACTAAATTAAAAAACAATTAAATTCTACAAGGTGAAAAAAATAAATACCAAAAAGATATTGCAAGTCTAGAAAAAGAATATGCTGAGAATAATACAAGATCATCTGTTCAACTTCAAGCTCTTAATGATAAGTTAATAGAAAAAAATAAAGAAATTGAAAAAGCTGATGCAGATACAACAAGAAAAACAGATTTAGTTGATAGGCTTCAGAATAGTCTTTCTATTTCTAGTGCAAACTTAGAAATGTCAAAGCAAACAACAACAGAGAAAAATTTAGAAATCGCTCAACTAAAAGAAGAGCATTCTGAAAAAATAGAAAAGTTTAATCAAGTTAATCAACAACTAGCGATGTATAAGGCAAATAATGAAGCATTAAGTGAAAAATTAGAAATGTTTAAACAAACAGCATTAGAAAAAAAATCAGAAATCACACAACTAAAAGAAGAGCACTTTAAAAAAATAGCAGAGCTTAGTCATGTTAATCAACAAGTAGCAATGCATAAGGCAAATAATGAAGCATTAAGTGAAAAGCTAGAAACTTCAAAACAAACAGCAATAGAAAAAAAATCAGAAAGAACTCAACTAAAAGAAGAGCATTCTGAAAAAATAGAAGAGCTTAATCAAGTTAATCAACAATTGGCAATATATAAGGCAAATAATGAAGCATTAAGTGAAAAGCTAGAAACACAAAAAGAGGAGTTTGAGGAATTAAGAAATAAATTTAACCTTGAATTTGAAAATATTGCCAATAAAATATTAGAATCCAAAACGGAAAAATTTACCGAATTGAATAAAAACAACCTTAAGATTATACTGGATCCCCTGGGGAAGAACATTGAAGAATTTAAAAAGTCAGTAAATGAATCATATGATAAAGAATCCAAGGAACGTTTTTCACTTGGAGAAAAAATAAAAGAATTAGCACATTTGAATCATGTCATTAGTGATGAAGCTAGAAATCTAACAAATGCACTCAAGGGTAATTCAAAAACTCAAGGTTGTTGGGGTGAAATGATTTTGGAGAATATTCTCGAAAAATCAGGATTACGAAAAAATGAAGAATACTTTATTGAGCATGAATTAATGGACAGCGAAGGCAAAGCTTTAAGATCAGACTCAGAAGGTAAAAAAATGCGCCCAGATGCTGTAATTAAATATCCCGATAACAGAACGATTATAATTGACTCAAAGGTTTCACTTAATGCATTTATTAAATACTCTTCTTCCGATGATATTGATGAACAAAAATTAGAACTTGAATTGCATGTAAAAGCGGTAAAAAATCATATCATTTCTTTGAGTAACAAAGCATATGATGACTATGATAAAACACTGGATTTTGTGATGATGTTTATACCTAGTGAACCAGCATATATGGCTGCCTTAAAAGGTGATCCCGAATTATGGAATTTTGCCTATGACAGGAGAATCCTATTCATTAATCCAACCAATTTAATCATATCATTAAAACTCATTTTGGACCTCTGGAAAAGAGAGTATCAAAATAAAAATGCTCATGAAATCGCAGAACGAGGTGGAAAATTGTATGATAAATTTGTTGGATTTGTATCAAATATTGAAAACATTGGTAAACATATTGATAAGAGCAAAGAAGCATACGATAAATCATTCAAACAGTTAAAAACAGGAAATGATAATCTTGTTCTCCAAGCAACAAAACTTAAAAATCTGGGTTTGAAGAATAAAAAAGAATTACCACATGAATTGATAGATAGTGCAGCCATTCAATTGATTTCTGAATAAATTAAACACCCAACAAATCGCTTCAGCGGACTAATAAATAATATTCATCAGCTATTTTAAATACAGCAACATTCAGAACTCACACCCTAAAAAATAAAAAAACAAATTAAATTACTCATTTTGTTTTTATTTATTTCAAACCTGAATTGAAATCTGGGGCTAGATACCGTCGTTACTC
>NBLG01000013.1 GCA_002084435.1 Tenericutes bacterium 4572_104 | reverse complement strand
ATCGTTAAATTAGCATATAATATAGTATAGAGATTAGAAAGAGTGTGACTATATGTTAAAAGATGATATTTTAAAACTAAAAAAAGAGAAAAATGCGATAATATTGGCTCATTTCTATCAAAAGCCTGAAATTCAAGATATAGCTGATTTTGTGGGAGATTCATTGGCTTTAAGTAAAATCGCACAAAGTACTGATAATGATATTATCGTTTTTTGTGGCGTTTATTTTATGGCTGAAACTGCCAAAATATTATCACCACAAAAAAAGGTACTTTTACCTAAACTAAATTCATTATGTAGAATGGCAGCTATGATTACCACTGATGATTTAAAAGAGTATAAAAAAGAACATCCAGAACGGTTCATAGTTACTTATGTAAACACTAGAGCTGAAATCAAAGCTTTATCCGATGTTATAGTAACGAGTTCTAATGCCAAAAAAATCGTAGAACATTACAAGGATAAAAAAATAATGTATGTTCCAGATAAAAACTTAGGGACATATTTACGCTATATTACTGATTATGATATAGATGTTTGGCCAGGATATTGTTATATTCACGATTTATTAACTATTAATGACATTAAAAAAATGAAGAAACTTCATCCACAAGCTGAACTTTTAATTCATCCAGAAGCGCCACTTGAAGTATTAAAACAATCTGATTTTGTTGGATCTACAAAACAAATATTAGACTATGCTACTGCTTCAAAAAATAAAGAATTTATTATAGGTACTGATGAAGGAATAATTCATGCCCTTAAAAAACATAATCCAGATAAAATATTCTATTTGTTATCAAAAGGATTATCTTGTATTAATATGAAACGTATTGATTTAGAAGATGTATACGATGCTTTAAAATATGAAAAAAATGAAATAGAAATAAAAGAAGATGTAATAGAAAAAGCAAGCGTAGCTCTTGATAAAATGATGGAGTTAAGTTAAATGAAAGAACAATATTATGACGCGCTTATAATAGGAACGGGATTAGCTGGCCTTTTCTCGGCTATAAATATCGATAGCAAGTATAAAGTAATAGTTTTGTCAAAAACAAAAATACAAAATTCAAACTCAAGTCTTGCGCAAGGTGGAATTGCTTGCGAATATAATGATAATGCATCTTTACATGAGGAACATATAAAAGATACATTAAGAGCTGGTTCTTATTTAAATAATAAGGAAGCTGTAAAAAAACTAGTTGATAACGCATTTGATGCAGTTAAATATTTAATTGAACTTGGAGTTCGTTTTGACCAAGATGAACACGGTAAATATTTATTTACAAAAGAAGGTGGGCATTCTACGAAGCGCATTATTCACAGTGGCGGAGATGCTACTGGAAATAATGTTATTCAAGATTTAATATCTGCTATTTTAAAACGCGATAATATTACCATTAAAGATAATACTATGGCTTTAGATTTTATTAAACATAATAATGAGATTATAGGAGTTACTGTTTTAGAAAATCAAGCTAACCATTATCCAATTTTCGCTAAAAAAATCGTGATAGCTTCAGGGGGAATAGGTTCAGTTTATGGATCATCAACCAATGATTTAAATGCTTCAGGTGATGGTATAGGTATGGCTTATAGAGCTGGATGCGTTTTAGAAAATATGGAATTTGTACAGTTCCACCCGACAGCTTTATACTCTGAAAATACTAATTCTAGAAAAAGATTTTTAATTACAGAAGCTTTGCGTGGAGAAGGTGCTTACTTAATAAATGTAGAAAAAGAAAGATTCATGAAAAAATACGATTCAGAACGCATGGAGCTTGCTCCTAGAGATATAGTTTCTCAAGCAATATATAGAGAGATGTATGATACTTGGACTGACCATGTATATTTAGACACAACTCATATGGATCCTAAATATCTTGAGAAGCGTTTTCCAACTGTTTTTAGTCACTGTAAAAAAGAAGGATTAATTCTAGGTATGGACTTAATACCTGTAGCTCCTACTGAACATTTTCTATGTGGAGGAATTAAAACTGATTTAGATGGGAAAACAAATGTTAAAAATCTTTATGCTATAGGTGAAGCTGCTTGTACAGGAGTTCATGGGGCTAACCGTTTAGCATCTAATTCTTTATTAGAATGTCTAGTATTTGGACAAGCTGCAGCTAAAGATATATCTAATAATTTAGATATAGATAGAGTTAATATAGATTATGTTCTTAAAGAATTGCCTAACTATAATTACAACTACAAACCTATTAGAAAAAAAATAGGGGATATTATGGATGAATATGTATCCATAGTTAGAAATAAAAAAGGATTAGAACTTACAAAAAAGATGTTAAAGGATATTGAAAACAACTTAATTAAATATCCAAATCTTACTAAATATTATTATGAAACATTGAATATGGTACAAACTGCATTGTTAATAACAGAAAGTGCATTAAAGAGAAAGGAAAGTGTTGGATGTCATCTACGAATAGATTAATTAAAAACAATTATCATACCCACACATATTTATGTAAACACGCAACGGGTACAGTTGAAGATTATGTTGTAGAAGCAATCAAACTAGGATTTGATTCTTTAGGTATGTCAGACCACGCTCCATGGAAAGATTTAATTGATCAATCTGTAAGAATGCAAATGAGTGATTTTAAAATATACCTAAAAGAATTAGAAGAAGCCATTATAAAATATTCCAAAAAGATAAAAATATACAAAGGTGTTGAAATTGAATATTTTCATAATAACGAAAAGTATTACAAAGCATTATTAGAAGTTTTAGACTACTTAACATTAGGACAACATTATATAGAAATGAATGGAGAATTTAAAAGTGTATTTAAAATCCATAGTTTCGAAGAGTTAACGATTTATAAAAACACAGTAATCGAAGCTATGAAAACCGGGTATTTTAAATTTGTTTCTCATCCTGATATTTTTCTGTTTTCTCAAAAAGAGTTAACTCCAGAAATTTTAAGTTTAGCAGAAGAAATAATTATCACAGCTAAAGAATATGATATTCCACTTGAAATAAATTCAAAAGGAATACGTAGAGGAAGAATTGAAGTAAATGGAAAAAAGAGATATCGATATCCTCGAAGAGAATTTTGGGAGCTCGTAAAAAAACATAATGTAAGGGTAATAATTTCAAGCGATGCGCATAAACCAGAATTATTGTTCGATGAAGCTGTTGTTCACGCTGTACAATTTGCAAGGTCCTTAAACATAGAAGTAGAAGAAGAACTAAAGATTGATACAAAACGTTTGTATTAAACTTAAAATATGATTTCTTTATATAGATATTTTTAGGGTTACAGGGGTATAATTATACTTCATATCAAAAAAAATCAAAAATACGGCTAAATTTTCGGTCGTATTTTTTTATTTTGTTAAGCCGTTTAAAACTTGGAAAATAATATATTCATGAGGCGATTTTGAATATGATTAGATAGAAGTAGTAGAACTAAAAACCCTTGATTAATTTACAATTTATATCATTATACTACTTTTTGTGGATAAATTTAACCGTTTATTGTAACGTGATTAAGTTCATATAATGTATATTATGTTAACAAAACATAAAAAGCTAAAGCTGGCGGTCGATTAAATGTATGTTAATATTGTGGAAAAGGTTATCAGTTCTTATACTGCGAAAAATAGCCCCGGATTTTATGTGTTTAAAAAATGGGCTTGAAAACTCTATAGATATACACCATATTTTTAGATTTATATGTTCGCCATTTAATATATTGTGTTATAATACTCTTAGAATATGAGGTGATTTATTTGGATAAAATTTATATGATATTCACTGGTGGTACAATTTCTATGAAGGTGGATGATAAAACTCATTCTGTGATACCTGCACTTTCTGCTAAACAAATTATGCAGTCATTAGTAGAATCTAAATTGTATGATGACTTAGAAGTTATTGAATATTCTGAAATTCCTTCTCCTTCAATTACTCCTAATATGATGCTAGAAATTTCTAAAATTATAAAAGAACATATTAAAAATGATAACCCTACAGGGTTTGTGATTGTTCATGGAACTGATACTTTAGAGGAGACTGCTTTTTTTCTAGACACAATTATTGACACTGAAATTCCTATTATAGTAACTGGGTCAATGAAGTCTAGTTCTGAGCTTGGTTATGATGGAATTAACAATTTAGTCTCTTCAATATTAGTTGCTAGGTCAAATAAATCTCGTGCCCGTGGAGTATTAGTTGTGATGAACGATCAGATTAACGCTGCTTCTGAAGTTACAAAAACTAATACATTATCCTTAGATACTTTTAAATCTTTAGACTATGGACCTGTTGGTATTGTAGATAACCATGAGGTGATTTATCATAGGAATATAAATTATCGCAGGAATAAAATAGTTTCTGTTGATTCAATTAATCATAGAGTTGATTTAATTAAGGCATATGCAGGAAGTGATTCTACTTTAATAAATTATTTAATTGATATTGGTTGTAAGGGAATTGTTATTGAAGCTTTAGGAAGAGGGAATTTACCTCCTACTATGATTCCTGGCATTAAAAGAGCTATTAAAAAAGATATTCCTGTAGTAATATGTTCTCGTTGTCCTTCAGGAAGAGTCTTGGATTCATATGGATATCTTGGTGGAGGAAAATATTTAACTAACATAGGCTGTATTTTAGCTCCTTCATTAAATGGTCAAAAAGCAAGAATCTTATTGATGCTTGCTTTAGAAAAATCAAATGATTTTGATTATATTAAATCTTTATTCACAATATAAAAAATATCGCAAACATTTAGGTTTGCGACTTTTTTTATATGTTTATTTATCTTCTTTTGTTTTTTCTTCTTGTATTTTAAGTAATCTATTCAATTCTTTTACTTCGGATTTGTATTTTTTAGAAGCGAAAAATAATGCAATTACATAGATAACTCCTATTATCAATATTAATATGTATAGATACCATATTCGATAAAATAAATATTGTCCAAACATAGCTCGAAAAACAAATAATGCAGGGATAATAATGATATATCCAAGGATTGTATTAATAACTCCGTTTCCTTTATTAGATTGGAAGATAATTATGGCTAAGGTAATAATTAAAGCCATAATAATACCACCTATTGTAATTTTTGTGTAAAGCATTGTGTGATCTGTTACTCTAGTAATGATGAAAGATATCAAAATCATTATTAGAGATAGAAAGAATAATGTCTTAGTAAAAATATTAAAATACTTCTTCATCATTTTCCACCTCCTAATGAACGCTTTAGATTGGGAACGTATTTTCTTGATATAATAAGCCTTTCATCATTTAAGAGTATAGCTTCCATTCTTCCATTTAAACTTGTTTTAAAGTTTTTAATCTTTGTGGTATTTAATATTGTATTTTTGTTTATTCTTATTATTGGAGTATCCTTTAATATTTCTTCAATTTGATACAGCCTTAAATTTACATCGAATATTTTATCTTTAGTATACGCAAATGTTTTATTATCAATAGTATCAAAATAATAAATAATATTAGGTGTTAGAGTATATGATCTACCATTAATTTTACCTGTTATAACCTTGTTTAAGTAGGTTAGAGAACGTTTTATTTCTTTAACATACAAATCATTCTTTTTACAATTGATTATAACTTCAATTTCTTCAATTTCAGGTGATTCATTAACTCTAATTTTCATATTAACTCTCCAAATAATCGTTTAATAAACTAATTGAATCCTCTAATAATATATTAGCTTCTTTAAATGTTTCTAAGCGGTATTTAAGAACTTCTATAACTTCTTGGTAAGTCGTTATTATATTTGGTAAATTATCTCTTGTATAAGTTCCTCTTAAATCATATAATCTTTGATATGCATCGCCTCTAGTATCTAATAAATCTTGTCTCATTGTTTTTAAGTCAGTGATATTCGAACGAAGTATGGTTATATCTTCTTCTAATAAGATATAATTTTTTTCTTTTAAAATAGAAATAATCTCTCTAATATTTTGAGTGGAATCCTTGATTTTATCTCTTTCTGTAATTATTTGTTCATGTAAATCAATTACCTCTAATCTAAGTTCATTAAAAATTATAAGTTCATTTTCTGTGTCTGATAATTTTAATATAGGAGATATATTCTCATAGTAACCTAATTCATTGATAGATTCAATACTTGGATCTAATGAATTAGTAGTGTATGAAGTATCATTGAATACAGATACTTCTTTTTCAAATGAATCTAATACGTTTTCTTCTGTACAACTTACTGTAATAAATAATGTAAGTATTCCTAAAACTGTTAGTAATAATAACTTTGTTGTTTTCATATAAAACACCCCTTTTATTAAGATATCTCGATTTTATATTTTTAATAAATATTATTCAAGAAAATCAAAACTAAGTTGCGAATATTATATGGTAAGTTACTATTTAAGCATCAAAGCTAATGCATCTTTTATAAGATCACTTGTCGATTTATCGCTTTCTAATTTAGGTAATATCTTTTTAATTTCTTTACCGCTATATCCTAAAGCTTTTAAAGCTTCTTCAACTTCTAAAATATTTCCTGTTTTACTTCAAAATCAATTTTGCCTTTTAAATCAAGAATGATTTGTTGGGAAGCTTTAGGTCCAATTCCTGGGAATTTCTGTAAGTATTTAGCATTTCCTTCTTCAATAGCTTTTGTAATGGAACTTACAGATCCAGATGCTAATATAGCATTAGCGCTTTTTGGGCCTATTCCATTAACTGAAATTAATTTAATAAATAACTCTCTAGTAAGTAAAGTTTTAAATCCATATAAATTAATAGAATCATCAGTTACTTTTTGATATAAGTATACTTTTAAATTATCATTTAATTTGAATGAATATGGATTAGGTGTAATTATTTTATATCCAATTCCTGAGTTTTCTAAACAAATAAAATTAGGATTTATTTCAGTTATATTTCCGATAATATAATTATACATAATACATCCTTTCTATTCTACGAATTCAAGTTCTAAATCAAAGATATAAATTGTATCTCCTGATTTAGCACCAGCTTCGCGTAATAAATCATCTAATCCAGCTTTTCTAAGTCTAGTCAAGAACATTGTCAATGCTTCCTCAGTCATAAAATTAGAGCGATTATAAAGCTTTTCAACTAAATCTCCCTTTACATCAAAATTATTTTTGTTGATTCTCTTTATTATTATTTCTTGATCATTAGGTTTAAAATTATATTCAACGTAATCATCGATAACTTCCTCTTTCTTAAAGAAGAAAGGAGTTTTTTCTAGAAGCTTAGCTGTTTCATAAACAAGTTTTTCTAAGTTATCATTAGTTAAAGCAGATATAGGAATAATCAAAGTGTCTTTACTAAATTTGGTTTTAAATTCTTCTAGTCTTTCTAAAGCGCCAGGCATATCCATTTTACTAGCGATAATAATCTGCGGTCTTTTTAAAAGCTCCGCATTATATTTTTCCAACTCTTTATTGATAATTTGATAATCTTCAAAAGGATCTCTTAATGATTCATAACTCATATCTATCATATGTAGTAAGACTCTTGTGCGTTCTATATGTTTTAAAAAACGTATTCCAAGTCCAGCACCGCTAGATGCGCCTTCAATAAGCCCTGGCATATCAGCCAAGACAAACGGTTTAATATTACCGAGTTTTACGACTCCTAGGTTTGGAATTATGGTTGTAAAAGGATAATCCGCTATCTTAGGTCGAGAGTTAGATAGAATAGTAATTAGAGTTGATTTTCCTACTGAAGGGAATCCTATAACCCCTACATCAGCTAATAGTTTTAGTTCTAGGTGTAAATTATATTCAACACCTGGTTCTCCATTTTCTTGATATTTAGGAGCTTTGTTTCTCGATGTCGCAAAAGAACGATTTCCTCTACCGCCTCTACCACCTTTTGCGATTACTACGCTTTGCCCATGTTTTGTTAAATCAGCGATGATTTCATTTGTTTCTTGATTATAAATTAGGGTTCCTACAGGAACCTTAACAATGATGTCATCGGCGTCAGCGCCTTTCATACTTTTAGTTTTACCGTTTTCTCCAGCTTTTGCAAAAATATGTTTTTGATATTTTAGATCAAGTAAAGTAGACATCCCTTCATCAGCTTGAAAGATAACTGAACCACCTTGACCGCCATCACCACCTGAAGGGCCACCTAAAGGCACATGTTTTTCACGATGAAAAGCGACGATTCCATCGCCACCTTTTCCTGATTTCACTACTACATTTACTTCATCTATAAACATTTTATTACCTCACTTATTTATATTATAATACTAATTCATATGCTAGGCGATTAATTTTAGATAAATATCCTATCTTTTTAAAGTCGAATTTTAAAATTAATTTCTGCATTTTAAAATTATCTGGATGGGTATCGATTTTAATCGATTGATAATTTTCTTTTTTTGCTTTATTAATCGCAAATTGGAATAATTCTTTTGCGATTCCTCTGTTTTGATAATCAGGATTAACTAATAGTCTATGTATTACTAAAGAATTATCTTTTAACCAAGTTAATTCTTTATAAGCTGATTCATTCTCTGGAAGTATAGAGATACTAGCTACAATCTCTCCATCAATTAAATATACATATAATCCCTTATCTTTATAATCCTTTTTAAAATAATCAATGCTGGGATCGTATATGAGGCAATTTTTACTAAGGTATCTAAATCTTTAAGTTTAGCTAGTTCAATCACTTATCTTTTTTACTCCATCCATTATTCTAACAACCTGCATTACAGGTTCTTTTTTATATTTAATGCGGTATAGTTTAGTGAATTCTGTTTGGAAAGCTTTTAACTCCGCAGTTTTTACAATATTTAATGTAGAACCACCAAAACCTCCACCAATCATTTTAGAGCCTAAGCTCCCAGCTTCTTTCGCAAGAGCGACTAATTCATCTAATACTTTAGAAGATACCTCATACAAGTTTTTAATTGAATCATGTGCTTCATCTAATAATTTTCCTAATGCAATAAAATCATTATTCTTTAAAGCTTCTTTAGCTTGGGAAACTCTATGATTTTCAAAAACTAAATGTTCAAATCTTTTTTTTAGAGTTTCATCTAAGATATAGTCCTTTAATTCATGATAATCTTTTATAGAACAATCACATACATTATTAATAGAGATATGTTCTTGTAATAAATGAAGAAGTTTTTTAGATTCAATTTGTCTTTCATTGTATTTTGATTCGGTAAGTTTTCTTGTGATATTAGAATTAACTAAAACAAATTGATAATCATCTAACGATACTTTAATCTCTTCATATTCTAAGTTAACAGTATTTAAATATAATGCATGGTTCTTTTTACCATTAGCTATGATAAATTGATCCATTATTCCACAGTTTACTCCGATATAATCATTTTCAACTCTTTTAGCTAACAAGGCTATATCTGTTTTGCTTAAATTAAGATTAAAATTATTGTTCAATATAGTTAAAATTAATACTAATAAAGCAGCGCTTGAAGATAAACCACCACCGGTTGGAAGATTGCTGATAAGAGCGAGATTAATTCCTTTATCAAGTTTTAATCCTAAATCAATTAAAACTTTAAAAGCGCCGCTAATATAATTAGCGAAATCTCTTTTAAAATCATAATCAAGATTAGTTAAATCAAAAGAGATTATTCCTTTATTTTTAATATTTTCTGAATATACATAGACATTTGAATCACTCCTGATTGAAACAGCTGCGTATATACCCATATCAATACAAAAAGGTAATACATTACCTCCATTATAATCAGTATGACCACCGATAATATTTACTCTTCCAGGAGAAAAATATATTTCCTGGTAATCTAAATTATAGATTTTTTTAAAAAGAATTTTAACACTATTTTCCATAACAGTCTCCAAATATGATTTATAAAAATTATATCCTAATTTACATTCTTTTTCAATAACTGAAAGTATTAAAGATTTAACATAAAAAAAACAGGATAACTCCTGTTTTATTCTTTTGGGTAAACACTTGCTTGTTTTCTATCTCTTCCAACTCGTTCATATTTAACGATACCATCAATTTTAGCGAACAATGTATCATCTCTACCGATTCCTACATTTTCTCCTGGATGAATTTTTGTACCTCTTTGACGATATATAATTGATCCTGCAGTGCAAAATTGACCATCAGATAGTTTAGCTCCTAAACGGCGTCCTATTGAATCACGACCATTTTTTGTAGATCCGACACCCTTTTTGGAAGCCATGCATTCAAGTATATTAATATTAAGTATCACTTTCAACACCTCCAAAATGTTTAATTAAATTATTCGACATTAATATCTGTTATCGATAATTTTGTATATGGTTGTCGATGACCATGTTTCTTGTGGTAATGTTTCTTAGCTTCATATTTGAAAACTATGATTTTAGGACTTCTTCCATGTTTAATAACTTTTGCTTTTACAGTTGCGTTTTTAACATATGGTTTTCCGATTTTTGTTTTCCCGTCGCCAATCATAAGTACTTTGTCAAATACATATTCTTCATCAGGTTGAACATCTAGTTTTTCCACAAAAATCTCTTGTCCAACTTCAACTCTAATTTGTTTTCCACCAGTTTCAATTACTGCGTACATGTCTGCACCTCCTCTAATTTTAAGACTCGCCAAGTTTTGGTAACGAATAACCGTATTTATAAACCAAATATGTGCGGTATGCAATACATACGAAAGTATTATACACAAATTAGTATTCTATGTCAATAAAAACATTTTAGAAATGGCGATTTTGTGCGTATTTAATGAATTCTTATTTTTATTTATTAAAACAAGCAAATTATGATACAATAATCTTAAGGAAGTGATTGTTTTGACATTGTTAATATTATCTATTAATAAGTGGTTTTTAATAACTATTATTGTTTTAATCTTATTGTTTTTATATCTTTTTATCTGCTATTGGATTTATCGGTCTATTCTAGTAGACTTTAATAATCCTCCTGTAGATTTAGTAGACCAAGAGGAAGATTTTTATAAAAACAGTTATAAATGGTTTCAAGAAATACCTAAAGAAGATATATATATTACTTCATATGATAGTTTAAAATTACATGGATATTATATTCCATCTATGGGGAAAAAATCAAATAATTTAGCAATTGTAGTTCATGGTTATCAATCAAAGGCAACTGATATGATTATTATTGGTCAGATGTATGTCAAAATGGGGTTTCAAGTTATTTTAATCGATTTAAGAGGTCATGGGTTATCTGAAGGAAGTTTTACTACTTTTGGTTTCTATGAAAAATATGATTTAAAAAAATGGATTAACTATGCTTTACATACATATGGAGCTGATTTAAACATCTTAATTCATGGAGTTTCCATGGGAGCTGCGTCAGCTATGATGGTTACTGGATTAGATATTCCTAATAATGTTAAGTTCTTATTATTAGATTCTGGGTTTACTAGTGTTAAAAAAACATTTACAAATGCAAGAAAAAATAAAGTTTTAAGAATTTTCTTTCCGGGATTAAATTTAATTATTTATTCAAAACATAAATTTATTCTAAATCAAGTTAATCCAGAAAAATATATGCGTAAAAATACCATTCCTTTTTTAATCGTTCAAGGAGGAGAGGATAAAGTAGTTCCTATATCTATGGGTGAAAGGTTATTAAATGTTTCACCAGCGGGTCAAAAAGAAATGATAATAATTGATGAGGCAAAACACGCTTTAGGTTTTTATGTAGACTTTGATAAATGTCAAAATGAAGTTTTTAAAAATATTAAAGATGTATTTAAGATAAAAAAAATATATAAGATTAATGAGTAAATATAAAAAAATGTCATATTTCATGACATTTTTTATTTAATCTTTACTAAATAAATATTTAATAGCTTTAAAATACTGACGATTAATTAAAGCTATAATAAGCTTCATGGAATTAATCTTAACCTTGCCTTCAGAGAATAATGCAAGGCTTCTTAAAGGTGTGTGATAAATGCTCTTTAATATCATTAAGCTAAAGTTTTCATCCATATCTTTAAATCTTTCCATAATTTGTTTTTCAATATTTTTCTTTAAAATTTTACCTAAATAAGTATTTTCGATATCATCAATATTATTGTTTATTGTAAAAGGACGTTTAAATGTAATTTTTATATCTTTAACATCTTGATTTATTAATTTCGCAAAATCCTCTTTATCAAACTTAAGTCCACCTTTTACTTGGTAACTTGGTAATTTATTACAAATACTATCAATATATTCTTTTCCTGTTTTTACTTCAATAGGGATTTCTAAATACATATCTCTTACATTACGCATGATTTGTAAATGATATATGCCATCATCAGTAGTAAAATTTTTAGTCTTTAGATGGTAATAGCTTAAATTTTTCATGCCTATTTCAAATTCAACGCTAACTGTTTCTTTGTTTTTAATGAACACTTTTTTAAAATCAATCAATTCTCTTTTAGGCCTTGTGGTTTTTGGATTTTTAGCTTCCGCAAATAACAAGACAACTTCTTTACCATCAAAAGGTCCATTATTGGTTATATCAACTGTTAATGTTAGAGTTTCATTGTTATTTTTAAATGTCTTTTTATTTGTTTGAATATTTTTGTATTCAAAATGGGAATAGCTTAAACCATATCCAAATGGAAATAAAACTTTTTTATTAGCTGTTTGGTAGTATCTATACCCAACATAAATGCTTTCTTGGTAAAAAACATTATTATTACCCTTGGCAAAGAAAGGATTGCTAGGGACATCATTAACAGCTAAAGGGAAACTCTCAGCTAATCTTCCACTAGGATTAGCCTTTGCGAATAATATTTGGTCAACGGCTTCACCTAGCCCTTCACCACCTAAATAGCAGTTTAATAAACCTTTAATATTTTCTAAGAAAGGCATAACTACAGGAGAGCCTATTTGTAAGATGACTATAATATTATTATTCTCTTTAGCTAATGTTTGAATTAAATGATCTTGATTTTTAGGAAGTTTTAAATTTTCTCTATCAAAGCCCTCTGATTCAAATTTGTCTGTAAGTCCACCAACGAAAATTATCTTATCATAATTTTTTACGACTTCTTTAACTTCATTAACAAGACTAGAATCAATTTCATCTGTTTTAGAATTATATCCTAAATAGAAATCAATATTTTCATATTTAATTAGTTCATCAAATATAGAACTCACTTTATAAGGATTAATATGACTTGATCCCTGCCCTTGAAAATGCATATTTATAGCCATATCACCTATTAATAGAATTTTTTCATCTTCATGTAAAGGTAAAATTCCATCTTTATTCTTTAAAAGCACCATTGATTCAATTGCTAAATCACGAGAAACTTGATGGTGTTTTTCCAAATCCACATCAAGATGCTTTTGATCTTTGAATTTATTAACTAACTCAAGAATTCTTTTTACAGATTCATCAAAGATTTCAATGGATACTTTCCCCTTTTTATAATCCTTAATTAATGTATGAATTCCATAGATATAACCAGGCATTTCTAAATCTAGTGAAGCAATTAATGCCTTTGTTCTATCATTAACAGCTGTCCAATCAGAGACAATAACTCCCTTAAAACCAAATTCATTGCGCAAAACTTCTTTTAAATGATTAATGTTTTCAGATGCATAAATTCCATCAATTTTATTATATGAACACATAATCATTTCAGGTTCTAATTCAATTAAATCTCTGAAGCTTTTGTAATACAATTCATATTTAGCTCTCATGTCAGCTATCGAATTAGATGTCATTCTATATGTTTCTTGAGAATTCAATGCATAATGTTTTAGACAAACACCGATATTTTCTGATTTAGCTCCTAAAATATAACCTTTAGCCATTATTGTGGTAACTAAAGGGTCTTCAGAAAAGTATTCAAAGTTACGTCCATTTAATGGATGGCGTTTAATATTGATTCCAGGTCCTAGGATAATATCAATACCTTCAGATTTAAATTCTTTGGCTATAAACTTTCCCATTTTATTAGATACTTCGGGATCAAATGAGGATGCGATGGTTACTAAAGATGGATAACATACTGAAATATGTGTATCCTTAATTTTTTTCTCATTGTCGACTAATTTTCTAAGTCCATGAGGACCATCTGACATAGTAATAGAAGGTATGTCTAATCTATCGATATTCTTTGTACTCCAAATATCTTTACCTACTAAAAGCTCAGCTTTTTCTTCAATCGTTAAATCATTTAATAAATCTTGAATTCTCATAATTATCACCTAGACATATTATATATAAAACGATAATTTATATCTATACATAGATACAAAATATTCTAAAAAAATATAATTGTATATAATTTTTTTTTGTATATTATATTTAAATATAGAATTATCAAATTGTAGATATAAAAAACAAAAAATGAAAGCATTTTTATTGTCTTTTGTCATAAATTTTTCTTTAAAAATACACAATAATATGTTATTATTACAGTGGTTAAAAATTATTGATTGTGGTTATAAAGTTAGTTAGTTTAACTAACCCAAAAATATATAATAAAGGAGATAAAAAAAATGCAAAAGAGAGACATTATTGTCATCGGCGGTAGCGCAGCAGGTTTGGTAGCGGGAATAACATCAAAACTTTCATATCCAGATAAGTCTGTAGCACTATTTCGAAAAGAAGAGAAGGTTATGATTCCATGTGGAATTCCATACATCTTCGGTAGTTTAGATTCATCAGAACAAAACGTTTTGCCTGATCAAGGATTAATAAACGCAGGCGTGGAAATTATTGTCAACACAATTGAATTGATTGATTCGGAACAACATAAAGTTGTCACTATTGACGGGGAATCATATCAATACGAAAAATTAATCATCGCAACTGGATCTACACCTTGGGTACCTAATTTTATTGAAGGAACTTCACTTGAAAATGTATTCACAATTCCTAAAAATAAGGTATATCTTGATTCTGTGATTAAAAAAATGGAAAAAGCTAAGAGAATCGCTGTAATAGGCGCTGGATTTATCGGAGTTGAAGTTTCTGATGAGTTGAGAAAAACTGGCAAGGAAATTTACTTAATAGAATCTATGGAAACAATTCTTTGTTGCACATTTGATGAAGAAGGATGCAAGATAGCTGAAGAAACATTAACTAATGATGGTGTTAAGATTATGACTAATAGATTCGTTACTAAATTAGTTGGTGATAAAAAAGTTGAAAAAGTTGTTTTCAAAGATGGTTCAGAACTTGAAGTTGATGCTGTAATTTTATCAATAGGGTACAAACCTAATGTAGAATTAGCTAGAAAATCTGGTATTAGTATTAACAAACAAGGAGCTATTAAAGTAGATTCATATATGAGAACTCACCAAGAAGATATTTATGCTTGTGGTGACTGTGCTCAAAAAAGAGATTTCATAACAGGAAAAATCACAGGCATTATGTTAGCTTCTACAGCTTGTGCAGAAGCTAGAGTTACAGCTATGAACCTTTATGAATTAAATACAATAAGAACTTTCAATGGTACCATAGGTATTTATTCAACTGTAATTGGTGACACTGCATTTGGAGTAGCTGGTATTACTGAAAAAATAGCTAAAAAAGAAGGATTCGCTATAATTACAGGTTCATTTAAAGGAATGGATAGACATCCTGGTAAATTAAATAATGGTCATTATCAATTTGTTAAATTAGTGGCTAATAAAACAACTGGGTTAGTAATGGGTGGAGAAGTTATTGGCGGTAATTCTGTTGGTGAATTAACTAATGTTTTAGGATTCATTATCCAAAACAAAATGACTGTATCTGATATTATGGTTTCACAAATTGGTACACAACCAATGTTAACAGGTTCTCCAGCAGCTTATCCAATTGTTAAAGCAGCTGAATCAATATTAAGAAAAATGATAAAATAGTATAAAAACACCCTTTGGGGTGTTTTTTTTATAAAAAAAAGTTTACTTCCTAAGGAAATAAACTTAAAAACAATACTTACTTATAAATTTCTTTTCGATGACCTATATCTATTACAAGAATCAAAAGTTCATTATCTCTTATATTTGTCAAAATACGATAATTACCGACTCTATAACGCCAAATTCCTTTCTTATTGTAACTTAATGCTTTACCTTTAGCTCTCGGATTAGTTGTTCCTTCTAGATTCTTTTCAATCCATGAAAGAATCATTTTTGCAATTTGTTTATCTAACTTTCTTAATGATTGTAAAGCATGACTAGATAGTTTAACAGTGAACATTATTCTAAGTCCAATATTTTTCTTGCTTCTGATATAGTATATGTTTTATTATCTTTTTCAAATTCCTTCATTGCATTTTCATATAGGTATATATCAAATTCATCTTCTATTTTTTCGAATATAGCTTCGCGCATAACTTCAGATACTGTTTTACCATTTAATTCAGCGTATTTTCGTATTAATTCAGATTCCTTCTGATTTAACCTTATAGAAATACTCATATTACCACCTCTGTAATACATTGTATCACAATTTGTAATAAATCGCAATACAATGTAATACAATATAAAAAAGTTTACTTCCTAAGGAAATAAACTTGTATAAATTATGGCGACTCGGAAGGGATTTGAACCCCCGACCATAAGCTCCGGAAGCTTAGGCTCTATCCAACTGAGCTACCGAGCCAAAAAGGTGGCGACCCGGAAGGGATTCGAACCCCCGACCGACGGCTTAGGAAGCCGCAGCTCTATCCTGCTGAGCTACCGGGTCAAAATAAAAAGTCAGAAAACTGACTTTAGTAAACTAATGGCGACTCGGAAGGGATTCGAACCCCCGACCGACGGCTTAGAAGGCCGTTGCTCTATCCTGCTGAGCTACCGAGTCACACGCACATAATATTATAATATGTAAGAGTCAGTTTGTAAAGAATTATTTTAGATTTTTTCAGTTAAAAATTAAACAATTATTTTTTGAATTTCTTATCAATTGCATCTTTTACAATTGTAGGTACAAAAGGACTTACATCTCCGCCAAATTCAGCTAATTCCCGTACAGATGATGATGAGAGAAATGAATACTTACCCTGTGTCATTAAAAACACAGTATCAATTTCAGAACTTATTTCTCTATTGATACTATTGAGCTGAAATTCATAATCATAGTCAGTGACTGCTCTTAAGCCCCTTACTATATGGCTAGCACCTAAAAGTTTACAATGTTCAACTGTTAACATACTTGATTGAATCACCTTAATATTAGGTATGTCTTTTAATACTTCTTTAACTAAATATACTCTTTCGTCAATTGAAAAAAGAGGGTTTTTAGTTGGGTTAAATGATATTGAAACATATAATTGGTCAAATAATTTTGCGGCTCGAGTGATTATATCAATATGCCCATATGTAATTGGGTCAAATGTTCCTGGGTAATATCCTATTCTCATTAGTTTTTCTCCAATCTATAAAATGCAAATTTTGTGATTCCAAAAGTCTTTTCTTTATATTTATTACAATTATTGAATTTCTCAGGTAATTTAATATTTCTATCTGCTTCAAATATAATTATACCATTATCATTAAGTAATTGTCTAGAAACAATTATTTCTAATATTTCTTGATAATGATTTAAAGCATATGGAGGATCCGCAAAAATATAATCATATGATTTATCTACTGATTTAAGAAAAGAAATACTTTGTTTTTTGATAATAGAAGCTTTATCAGTAATATCTAATAATTCGATGTTTTCTTTAATAGTTTTACAAGCTAAGCTAAAATTGTCGACAAAATCAACTTCTTCAACTCCTCTACTTATAGCTTCAATTCCAATAGAACCGCTTCCTGCATATAAGTCTAGCATCTTTCCTCCAGAAAAATACTGTCCTAACATATTAAAGACAGCTTCTTTATTTTTATCGGTTGTTGGTCTAGTTTTTTTGGATTTAACTTCTTTTATTCTACGGGATCTATATATCCCGCCTATAATTCTTAACATAACAATTCTCCATAAAAATAATACTTAATCAGTTGGAAATCACTCTGGCAGACTACATCTACCTTCTACGTGGGCATCTCTTGTCAATTCTTTAGGATTCCTAAACGAGTAGGCTTTCAACACGGAAAAGACCTTGATTCCCTTTATATTATTGTGCAGCGCGTATGAGTGATTTCCAACCGACTAAGTATATACTAATTATATATAATATATATATTAGTGTCAACCTATGTAAGCAAATAAATCAATAAAAAATATTCATTTTCTTAGATTATGAAAATAAAATATAAACCTAAAAAAAAGAGTCTAAATATTTAGACTCTTTCACTCTATTTTCTAGGATTTCTAATATTAGCTTGAGCAGCAGCAAGGCGCGCAATTGGTACTCTAAATGGAGAACAAGATACATAGCTTAATCCGATATTATGACAGAAGTCAATTGAATCAGGGTCACCACCATGTTCACCACAAATACCCATTTTCATGTCTTTACGTACCTTACGTCCATTTTCTACAGCCCATTTCATTAAGGTACCAACACCTTTTTTATCAACATGAGCAAATGGATCTACATCAAATATGTTTTTATCATAATAATCAGCTAAGAAAGTACCAGCATCATCTCTTGAGAAACCAAATGTCATTTGGGTTAAGTCATTAGTTCCAAAACTGAAGAATTCTGCTTCCTCTGCAATTTCTTCTGCAAGAATTGCAGCACGAGGAATTTCAATCATTGTTCCTACAGAATATTCTAAATCAACACCAGCTTTTTTAATAATTTCATCAGCTGTTTTAACTACAACATCTTTGATATATTTCAATTCTTTGATTTCACTTACAAGTGGAATCATAATTTCAGGAACAACTTTTCCACCTTTTTTATTTACTTCAATAGCAGCTTCAATAACTGCAGTTGTTTGCATAACTGCAATTTCTGGATAAGTTATTGATAAACGTACACCACGATGTCCTAACATAGGGTTAGTTTCATGAAGTGATTCAACAGTAGCTTTTAATTCATCAAATGATATATTCATATCTTTAGCTAATTCTTTAATATCTTCATCTTCAGTTGGTAAAAATTCATGTAAAGGTGGGTCCAAATAACGAATTGTTACTGGATAACCTTGCATTGCTTCATAAAGACCAACGAAGTCTTCTTTTTGCATAGGTAAAATCTTAGCTAAAGCATTCTTTCTTTCTTCAACTGTTTTAGAAACAATCATTTCACGCATAGCCATGATTCTATCGCCTTCAAAGAACATATGTTCTGTACGGCAAAGTCCAATTCCTTGAGCTCCGAATTCATAAGCCACTTTAGCATCTCTTGGATTATCTGCATTAGTTCTTACTTTAAGAGCTCTATATTTGTCAGCCCATTCCATAAGAGTAGCAAAGTTACCACTAACTGTAGCATCTTGAGTTTCTACTTTTTCACCATAAATATTACCTGTAGTACCGTCTAAAGAGATATAATCTCCTTCATAGAATTTTCTACCGTTAACTTCGAAGTATTTTTCTTCTTCATTAACTTTAACAGATCCAGCACCAGCAACACAACAAGTTCCCATTCCTCTAGCTACAACAGCTGCATGACTTGTCATACCTCCGCGGCTAGTAAGAACACCAGAAGCTACTGCCATACCTTCGATATCTTCAGGGCTAGTTTCTTGTCTTACAAGGATAACAGGTTTTCCATCTTTAGCCATTTCTGCAGCGCGTTCAGCTGAGAATACTGTTCTACCAGTAGCAGCTCCAGGAGATGCATTTAATCCTTTAGCGATGATTTCAGCTTTTTCTAAAGCAGCTGGATTAAATGTTGGATGTAATAATGCATCAAGTTGTTTTGGATCTACTTTTAGTATTGCTTCTTTTTCTGTTATTAAGCCTTCTTTAACCATATCAATAGCTATTTTTAAAGCAGCTTGTGCAGTTCTTTTTCCGTTTCTTGTTTGTAACATATATAATTTACCTTTTTCAATGGTAAATTCCATATCTTGCATATCTTTATAATGTTGTTCTAATTTAGCACTGATTTCACGGAATTGTTTATAAACTTCTGGATTATCTTTTTCTAATTCAGAGATTGGTTTTGGAGTTCTAATACCAGCAACTACATCTTCACCTTGTGCATTGAATAAGTATTCTCCATAGAATACATTTTCCCCAGTTGAAGGGTTACGTGTAAAGGCAACACCAGTTCCTGAATCTTCTCCCATATTACCAAATACCATTGATTGAACATTAACAGCTGTTCCCCATTCGTAAGGAATGTTGTTAATTCTTCTATAGTAATTAGCTCTTGGGTTATCCCATGAACGAAATACTGCTTCAACTGCTAAAATCAATTGTTCTTTTGGATCTTGAGGGAATGGTTCCCCTTTGATTTCTTCGTATTTAGCTTTAAAGCTTTCAACGATTTCTTTTAAGTCTTCTGCAGTTAAATCAGTGTCTTGTTCAACATTCTTTTCTTTTTTCTTAGCATCAAAAATAGCTTCAAAATTACTTTTGTTGATTTCCATTACAACATCACTAAACATTGTAATAAATCTGCGATATGAATCATATGCAAAACGTGGGTTATTAGTTTGTTTTGCTAATCCTTCAACAGCATCATCATTTAATCCAAGGTTTAGGATAGTATCCATCATACCAGGCATTGAAGCTCTAGCTCCAGAACGCACAGATACTAAGAATGGATTTTCATTGTCTCCAAATGTTTTGTTCACTATTTTTTCAGTCTTATGTAATGCATCATAGATTTGAGCAATAATTTCTTCGTTGATACGACCGCCATCTTTGTAATATTGTGTACAAGCTTCTGTAGAAACAGTAAAGCCTTGAGGTACAGGCATACCAAGATTTGTCATTTCGGCGAGGTTCGCACCTTTTCCACCAAGAAGATTGCGCATGCTTGCGTTAGCTTCTTTGAATAAATAAACATACTTAGCCATATTAATTTCCTTTCTAATTATATAATAATTTAATATCAATAAGATTATAACATATTTACCGTAAAATACAAATAAAATAGGTCATAAAAAGAGGTGTTTTACACCTCAAATTTAATGAAAAGGCTTTCTGCCTTTTTTTCTATAAAAACGATTATTATACTAAACAATATAAAATTGAATAAAGCCATCAATAATATACCTAAATTTGTACTAATACTCTTAGTAGAAAAATAAAAAATCAATCCATTAATAACTAAAATAATCCAAGAACCAAATAAACCAAATAAGGCTCCAGCACTTTGTTTTACTACTTCAGTTGGATTAGTAAATTCAAACTTAGGAACAAATAAATTAATAAGAGATCCATATACAGTTACAACCAGAGACAAACTAATTACAAATACCATAATTACTAAAGTCGATAAAAGAGAAAAGTCGAAACTATATGAAAATAACAATACAGAAATGACCCCTATAGGCAATCCTAAATAAATATTAAAAAGCATTTTTCCATACATTATAGTTTTTGCCTTAATTGGCAAGGATTTTAATACCCAAAAATGTTTGCCTTCTAAAGATAAACTGATTGCGGTTGAATAAACCATTGAAAGGGTAAAGCCAATGATGATTAAAACGATAGATTCCATACCAAAATCAAGCCCTAAATCAGCGGTAAAATAGCTTTTAATATTATTACCATAAAATATACTAGCTATAGATAAAACAAGTAAAATAACTGGCCCAAAGCCTACATTTAATACATATATTGAAGTGTTAAAAAATGTTTTAGCTTCTTTAGCGGCTATGCTTGTGATAATTGAATGCTTTTTACTGATGACAGCTCTATTGCTTTTCCATGTTTTTTTTGATAAACCCTTTTGGTTAGTCTTTCTTACAAGGGACTGTATACTATAAACATAGATAAAGAATATAGCTATATTTGAGACTAATAAAAGAAATAAGCTTAAAACATTGTGGCTATTTACTGAGTTAATAAACCACTTTATTGGAAGATAAATATTACCTATTTTTTCCATAAAAGCTTGTTGGTTCAATAGGGGATTATAATCTTCAAAAGTATTTATTTTAAGAGATAAATACATAATGGTTAAAAATACAGTGAAGAGTATAATAGAATTTAAAATATTTGATTTTCTAAAGTTAGCTGTAATTCTAGCTATTAAAAGTGAAATAAAAGAAAATATAATAGTAGGAATTATAGGTATTGTTAAAGCTCCTATAAGAAAGAATATAAAGCTAATTATATTAAACCCACTAAAATAAAAATATGCGAATCCAAAAGGAATTAGAAACAAGAATACTGAAAAATATATAAATATTAACATAACTGTTATTTTAGCGAAGATAACTATGTGTTCAGATATTGGTAATGGTTCTAATATTTGATAGTCTTTATAATTAAATAAATAACCATTTGCTCGGAATAAAACAAACATAATAGATAAAGCTGATGCATAAATAAAGGCAAAAGCTAATAAGATATCTATTAAACCAAATTGATTTAAGGTTTTTCCTAAGTCAAAGAATATATATCCAAAAGTGAATAAAAAACTAGCGAGTCCATAGATAAGTAATATTATAATGCTTATGGTTTTAAATTTATGGTTTTTATAATCAAACCCTAGAATTCTTCTAAATGAAAAATTTTCTTTAAAAAATATCTTAATTAATTTAATATATGTCATGATTCGTTTAATAACTCCATAAATATTTCTTCTAAAGAGTCATTTTTAATAACATCTTCCGTTAAACCATTAGCTACAATACTACCATTTTTAATAATCGCTATTTTATTACAGAGTTTTTCTGCGACCTCTAAAACATGAGTTGAAAAGAAAATAAGTGAACCTTTAGCACATAATTCCTTAAATACTTCTTTAAGTAAAAAACTAGCTTTAGGATCAAGTCCAACAAAAGGTTCATCTAAAAGCATGGCCTTAGGTTCATGAATTAAAGCAGACATTATTACAATCTTTTGTTTCATACCATGAGAATATGAAGAAATAGGATTGTTTAATACATCTTTGATTTCAAACATTTCTGCGTATTTGTCAATTAATTCTTGTCTTTTGTTTATATCTACATCAAATACATCTCCGATAAAATCAAGGTACTGAATTCCTGATAGAGATTCATAGATATCTGGATTATCAGGAATATAGGCAATTAATCTTTTAGCTTCCATAGGATTAGTTTTTATTGAATTTCCAAAAATATAGATGTCGCCTTCATCAAAATTAATTATTCCAGCAATAGATTTTAACAGAGTAGTTTTTCCCGCTCCATTATGGCCTATAAAACCATATATATCTCCTTTTTCAATGGTTAAATTAATATCATTACAGGCCTTTACTTTGTTATTATAGGTTTTTGATACATTTTTAATTTCTAACATAGTTCACTCCTTAAAATTATTTATTGTCAAACATGCAATTTTACTCTTGCATTTTTAACTAACTTAAAATATAATATTTTTGCAATGCTCCTATAGTTTAGTGGTAAAACGCAGCAATGGTAATGCTGAAATTCAAGTTCGATTCTTGGTAGGAGCACCAGAATACAAAAAAACGGGTAAAATAGTAAGTTTAAAAACTAACTAAAAAACCCGTTTATTTTTATTTTAAAGTGGTTCCTGAATAAACGATTTTATCTTTAACATGTTCTAAATCAGCTGTTCTAAAAATACGACAATTTCTACCAATAACCATATTTTTAGGTACTTTTACAGATTTACCGATAACAGTTATACCGTTTGATAATAAATCAGGTCTTTCTTCATTAGGTGTTAAATCATCACCAAAACCTATCATTGCATTATTACCAATAATAGTGTGTTTATCAATAATACAATTATCAACTACAGCTCCGGAATTTACAACTACGTCATTTAATAGAATAGAATTAGTAACCCGGGCTAATGGATGCACTATTACTCCAGGGCTTAGAACTGATCTTTCAACTTGCCCAGCCACTATTGAACCATTTGATAATAAAGCTTGTTTAATAGTTGCTTTTGAACCGATTTTTACTGCTGGAAGTTCTTCTGATCTCGTATATATTTTCCAATTAGGGTCATACATATCTAAACGAATTTTATCAACAGTTTCAATCAATTCTAGATTAGTGTGTAAATAAGCATCATAGGTTCCAACATCCTTCCAATATCCATAAAATTCATACGCATAAACAGGGTAGTCTTTAATTAAACTTGGAATAATATGTTTACCAAAATCTAAGTCTTTAATATCATCATTGTTTTTTAATAAACCAATTAGCAAATCTTTATTGAAAACATATATTCCCATAGACGCAAGAGTTAAGTCTGTATTTTTAGGTTTTTCCACGAATTCTTTGACTCTTAAATCATTATCAGTAGCCATCATTCCAAAACGATAAGCTTCTTTAGGATTGATAATATTGCATCCAACTGTTAAAACTGCATTCTTTTTAATATGCTCATTAATCATCTTGCGATAATCCATTTTATATATATGGTCTCCTGATAATATTAAAACCAAATCAGGGTTTACTTGTTCAATATAATGAATGTTTTTTCTTACAGCATCAGCTGTCCCTTCATACCAAGAATCATGAGGCTGTAATAGAGTAACCTTACTGTCACGTCTATCCAAATCCCAAGGCTTTCCAGAACCGATATGGTCGTTTAA
>NBLG01000012.1 GCA_002084435.1 Tenericutes bacterium 4572_104 | reverse complement strand
GAAACTGCAAACATCGAAATGTATCAAATATTTTTAGCAAAGGATAATTTACCCGATGATGTAAGAGCTGCTTTTGAATCTCTAGTTAGCGCATCACAACATCACTTAGATGCATTCTCAAGTGATAGAAGTTCATACTACGGAACTGATATGATGAATCAATTCAAGAAAATGTTCCAACATAGAGGCGAAGGCAATGGTCAAGGAAATGGTTCAGGTAATCAATACCGCGGATCAAATGGACAAAGAGGTTCTCAAGGTGGATACCTTGGTGACTGCCCTAATGCTTAATTAAAAATTATATTAAAAAAAAGAGAAAACGTTGATTTTAATGTTTTCTTTTTTTTCTTTTATAATTAAGTTAGGAATGCAAAATAAATAAAATTAATATAATGGAAATATATAAAATATTTATTACAAATGTCAGAAAAATAATAAATCTGTAATTATTCATACCTTTACATAATTCAGTAAAATACATCTTTTCTATTCAATTATTATAGCTTGTTCACTCATTATATCTTTTTGTTTCATATTAACTAACTAAACTATCGATTAAAAATGAAAGGAATATAAATTTTTAAGCATCAGAAAATGATTTTAGAAAATTTTAATTTATAAATATCTTTTTCCTAATATTAAAAGTATAATATTAATATAAGGCGGTGTTAATATGAAAAAAATATTACTTATTCTTTTATTGCTCCTTATGTCACTATCATGTACATCTAAATCAGCTGATAATTATCATATAATAAGCAACCATAAAGTCGATGGTTACGATATATATGAGTATAATCATAATGATTTTTTTTGCAAAACATATTATGAAGATATATATTATAGCGATTCTTTGTACAATTATGGATTTTCTTTTTATGGTTGTGCTGCAGATATGACTTTTTTTATCAAACAAGGTAATGAATATATATACATCCAAGATGCTTTAGAATTAGGATTTATCACTCTTGAGTCACTTCTTCCCGAACTTGAAAAACTCGAAAGACATCCAGAAGAGATATCATCTGAAGAAGCGGATTATTATTGGTTAGATTTCTATATCAATCATAAGGTTGTCTATGCTTATGCAGGTGGAGAATGCAATCAAACAGGAAACGAAACATTTATTATAGATGGTGTTGAATATTACTACAGTGCTAGAGGTTGCTTGCTAGAAAATATTCTCTATATGAGAAATAACAATGAATATGTCCCTGTTTCATCGTTATTAGCAGAAGGAAATATCGATGGACAATATCTTATCCCTTTGCTTAAAGAAAAATAACAAAATTGATATATACTTCGTTTTGTTAGTTCAAATTATGAATAATCATCCATTAATATACTAACTCTATTTATTAAATTTTTTATTTATATTTTTATTAAAAAAGGTGTCATTCTTAATTGAATAACACCTTTTTTTAATTTTAATTGAATATCTCTATTTATGATATCCAATCTTTTATTATTCTGAAACTAATCTTTTTTCACCAGATAGAGCTTGGATTGGAGCGATATTTTGAGTCATCTCTAAAGTTCCAAGATAATTTCCATCTTTATCCCTAACCGCAAAATACCGGATATATGCATAAACATCTCCCATATGAATATAAAAATCTTCATAATCTTTTTCTCCAGTTATAAAACTATTAACAATCGCTTCAACAATATGAACACTTTTTGGTGGATGACACATTGATACATGTCGTCCAATTATGGTAATTGGTCTTTGAAATATTCTTTCTTTTCCTTGTGAAAAGTATTTAACCTTACCCTCTTTATCTACAAACGTCATATCTAAAGGCAAAGTATTAAAAATAGCATTAATTTCATTTGAATTTAAAGCTCCAGCATCAAATTTAATATCTGAACCATCTGTAAAGTCATCATCTTTAATTTCTTCTTTTGGTGATTCTTTGGCCCAAGAAACTTTTGGTTTTTCAAGAAAATATCCTAATTCATCACTACCTTTATCTGCTAAAATCCAATCGTAATATGATAAAGTTTCCTCTAATTTTGGAAGCAAAATATTTTCTTCTTTAATAACCATATCACTTACTTTTTCAATTAACAAGTCAATTTCTTGGTATATGTTATTTAAATCTGAAATAGGTTTATTTAATTTATCAAGAACTTCTTTAAACATTCCTCGAATCTCATCGTCGATTCCCCACATTACTTTAGGGACTGATGTTATTCCCTTTTTTTCTAAACCAGGGAAGAATAGATATTCTTTCCTTGAATAATGATTTGATACTTGACTTAAACGTTCAAGTCCTATTCTTAACATTAAATATGACATATCATCTTTTTTATTTAAAAATGGTTTGATTTCTTCTTCAATAACTTCAAGTATTCTTATATTCTCATTTTTAAATACATTGGCTGGGTGACCTGGAATATCCATAATGCTTTTTGTTTTATGAATATCATCTATTGACCCATTGAAAAGTGCCGCATGAACATCGCATAACTTTTGAACTTCTTCTATTTTCATTCCTTCATCTATTAAAGATTGTTCTAATTTAACAATTTCATCTGTAGAAATACTTCCAAATTCTTTTTTGAATTTTACTTTAGCTTTATCAAGTGATAAACCTAAGTGTATTTCTTTTATTAAATCTTTTAATTGTTTTTGTCTTGTTTTAGAATTATTATTTATTAATTCGCTCATAAAAAACCTCCTTTGTTACACTCTAAGTATAACACAGGAGATTTTTTTTCACTGTTATTTGCTTATTAACTATTTTCAAAACTCTTATATTTCATAATAATTTTTTCCGCTGTTTTAATTCCATCAATAGCGGAAGACATTATTCCTCCAGCATATCCAGCACCTTCTCCCATAGGGTATAATCCTAATATACTGGACTCATGTTCAAGGTTTCTATTTATCCTAACTGGTGAAGATGATCTCGTTTCCGGCCCCGTTAGAACTGCATCGTCCATAGAAAATCCATGTATTCTTTTATCAAAATATGGGATTGCTTCTTTAATAGTTTCTATTACAAATTCAGGTAAAATCTCATCTAATTTAACAAAGCTATATCCTGGTTTATATGTTGGTTTTATCTTCCCTAATTTTTGTGTTTTTTTATCCAACATAAAATCTTTTAAGAGTTGAACAGGCGCATTATAATTTAATCCTGCAAATTTAAAAGCCTTCTCTTCAATTTGCCTTTGAAATTCTATTCCAGATAAAACTTGTTTTGTCGGGAAATCATCAGGCACTACATTCACAAGTAAAGCTGAATTAGCTAAGTAATTATCTCTTTTATTAAAACTCATTCCATTTGTACAAACCTGATTTGGTTCAGATATAGTTGGAACTACATATCCTCCGGGGCACATACAAAATGTATATGCAGTTCTACCGCTTTTTGCATGGTAACTTAATTTATATTCAGCTGGTCCAAGCGCCTTATGATTAGCATATTTTCCATATTGCGATTTATTTATTAAATCTTGAGGATGTTCAATTCTTAGTCCTATAGAAAATGGTTTTTGCGAAAGAGGAACATTTTTCGAATACAATTTTTTAAAAGTATCTCTTGCGCTATGTCCTATTCCTAACAAGACAACTATCGTATCTATTGTTAAGGAATCATTAACTATTAACTGTTTTATTTTATTTTCTTTAATTATAAAATCAGTGACTTTATGTCCAAACCTAATTTCTCCACCATAGCTTTCTATTAAATATCTAATTTTTTTTATTATGGTGGCTAATTTATCAGTTCCTATATGAGGGTGATTTATATATTTTATTTCTTGATCAGCTCCACAATCCACAAATGTTTGTAAAATGAAATTACTTCTTATATCATTTACAAGTGTTGTGAGTTTCCCATCAGAAAAAGTTCCAGCTCCCCCCTCACCAAATAAAACAGACCCATTTTCATTAAATTTTCTTGTGTTTAAAAACTCTTTCCATTTTTTAGTTCTCGTATCAATATCATAACCTCTTTCAAGTATTAGAGGCTTGTATCCTTGTTTTGCAAGTATTAATCCTGCAAAAATACCACTAGGTCCGAAACCGATTATTACAGGTCTGTGTTTTAAATCCAAACTTCCTTTTTGAACTTCTTTATAAACATTATCTTTAGCTAATTTAATATTAGGATTATATTTTATTAATTGGTTAAGTTTTTTAGTAATATTAACTTTTACATTGTATACAAAATGAACATTACCTCTTCTTGCGTCAACTGCTTTTTTGATAATTTTTAAGTCAAAAATATCATTTTTTGTTAAATGATATTTTTGACAGATTAAATTATATAAATTTAATAATTCAGCTTCTTTATTAATAGCTTCATCTAAAGATAGCTTTAAATTATTTATTTGAAACATAAGTTAACCCCATTGAAGCATGATATCCCGCAAGAAAACCACTAGACCAAGCCCACTGTAAATTAAAGCCTCCACAGCGTCCATCAATATCCATTAATTCACCAATTATATATAATCCCGGAACTAATTTAGATTCCATTGAATCTGAGTAAATTTCATTTAACTTACAGCCACCAGCAGTAGCTTGGGCATCATGGAATGATTTACTTCCAGTAATCAAGAATCTCCAATCAAATAATAAATCTATTAATCTATTAATTTGATTAGATGATAAATCTTTTATTAATGTGTTTTGTTTTTCTATTTTAGCTTCATTTATAATAGCTGATATATATCTTTTATGTATTAAGCCAACTAAGCTTCTATCTACTGGTTTAGATTTAAATTGATTGAATCTTTTAGTTACTTCTTCTTTAGAAATAGCTGTGACTAAAGTCAATTTTATATATGTTTTTTTATTAGAATGAAATAATTCTAATGCTTTTCTTGAAATATCTAGTATTGCAGGTCCACTTATTCCATAATTACCAAATATAATATCATTATATTCAGATTGTATTACTTTTCCTTCACAAATTAAATCAACTTGAGTTGGCATTTTTATTCCAGCCAAGTGATTTAAATAAGGACTTTCCAATTTTAATTTAACAATTGATGGAAATACTTCAGTTATAGAATGCCCTAGTTGTTTTAAAAGAGTATATCCAAATCCATCACTACCAGATCTAGGCATAGATTTTCCACCAGTCGCAAGAATTACTTTATTCGCAAAAAATGTTCTATTATCTTCTAAAAATATTTCAAACTGGTTACGCTTATGTATTATTCTATATACAAAAGCGTTAGTAACTACTTCAATATTTAATCTTTCTATTTCATATAATAAAACATCTACAATGCTTGAAGCTTGTTCAGAAAGGGGATATACTCTTCCACGTTGTTCTACTTTAGGAACAATCCCTAGTCCTTTAAAAAACTTTATCGCTTTTTCAGGCCCAAAATTAGTTAACCCATATTTAACAAAGGTAGGATTATTATAATCACTACCTACAGTGTCTACATTAGTATAATTGCATCTTCCGTTTCCTGTGGCTAAAATCTTTTTCCCAATTCTTGGATTGCGTTCAAGAATGGTAACTAAAGCTCCATTTCTTTTAGCGATTATTCCGGCCATCATTCCACTAGCTCCACCGCCTATTATGAAAATATGGGGTTTTTTCATTAAATATCACCTTCAACGTTTTCTATTATTTATAACTATTTTAGCATGATTCATAATAATTTTATCATATTATTACACAATATATATCACTTCATACAAGATCTAGTCAATACAATATTAGATCCTGTATCTAAAATATTTTCAATCACAACAGAACCAATTTCCATAGGCTTAGTAATTGTTATTTTTGATAGTTCTTTCATAACATCCATAATTTTATCTTTAGGAACTGGTTTGTCTGTTTTTACACTTACTCTAGGTAAATCTTTAAATATTGTTTTTACTGTAGATGTGACTATTCTTTTTGGTGAAGTCATTTCCGTTTTAACATAATCGATTCCACGGATACATTTATTTCCAGTAATACTTCCATCATCATTAACTGTTATATGACAACCTCTTGGACAAACGATACAGATAAATTCTTTTTTCATTTTATCGCCTCCAAATTGATTGTGATATCTTGTGTATTATTTAATGCATCAATTTTGAGAGAAAATGTTTCCATTTCTGCAGGGACAATATACATCCTTCTCTTTGATAAAATAGTATTTTCTCCTTGCCTTACTTCTATTAAGCCTCTTTCAATTTTGCTTTTTGAGCGAAAAGAACAAATTATATCAGAATCAGGCCACGCAAAATCAATATATTGAGGAGAAATATAACTTATATTTTCTCCTGGCAATAATTTAATCATTTTATGTTCTCTCTTTGGATTATCTACATATTTAGCTGCATTATATCCTGCTCGTTCACTTTCTTTAGAAACATTATCAGCTAAATCATGTACTTGCAAAGCATTACCAGCCACAAATAAACCTTCAACTTTTGTTTCTAAGGCTTGGTTTACTCTAACGCTTTTTGTTAGTTTATCATATTCTACATCTAAAGAATCTAATAAAACAATATCAGGAATTAAACCTATTGATAATAATAAAGTATCTACTTCAAATATTTTTTCAGTTCCTTCAATTGGTTTAAACTTATTATTAACTTTTTGTAAAACAATTGATTTCAAACGATTATTTTCATCAGAATTGATTCTTGTTACCGTATGAGATAAATATAGAGGAATATCAAAATCATTTAGGCATTGTACTATATTCCTCGTTAAACCATTTGAATAAGGCATAAGTTCAGCTACTCCTAAAACCTCAGCTCCTTCAAGGTACATTCTTCTGGCCATAATAAGACCAATATCTCCACTACCCAAGATAAAAACTCTTTTCCCAACCATATACCCATCAATATTTAAATATCTCTGTGCGCTTCCTGCTGTTATTACTCCAGTAGGTCTATCACCAGGAATTATAATTGACCCTCTTGTTCTTTCATAACAACCTGTAGAAATAATAACTGATTTTGCAATATATTTCTGTATACCCTTTTTTAATGAAGAAGTATAAAGAATAAATTCATCTTTTACTCTAACTAATTTAATAACAGTTGTTTCTATTAAATAATCTATTTTTAATTCATTAAATTCTTTAATATAAATATAAGCGTATTCTGGACCGGTATATTCTTCTTTAAATACTTCGAGTCCAAATCCGTTATGGATACATTGATTTAAAATACCACCTAGACGATCTTCTCTTTCAATTAACAAAACATCTTTTTCTTCTTTTTTCGCTGATATAGCAGCTGCTAAACCGCTGGCTCCTCCGCCGATAACTATAATATCACGTTTCATTCTTTCACCTTCGTTTCTGCTTTAAAAAGATTAGATTTAGGTGAATCATATAAAGTATCTATTGGTGAACGAGAAGTTTCTCTAGCAATTATCTTCATCACTTTCTCTTCGCAATATCCACCTTGACAAAGACCAGAACCAGCTCTGGTTCTCTTTTTAATTCCTTTTATAGTATTAGAACCTAATTTTGAATGTATCGCGTCTACTATTTCTTTTTCTGTAATTTTTTCGCATTTACAAATAATATTTCCATATGTAGGGTATTTTTTAATTAATTCATGTTGTTCTTCAAAAGGCAATCTATGAAATTCTATTCGTTTTTCTCTATATGGATTAAAATTTTTATTTATATTATATAAATCCTTGATTTTAATTATATCTTCTAATAAATATTTAGCTATAGCTGGGGCAGCTGATAACCCAGGAGAATCAATCCCTCCTAAGTGGTAGAATCTTTTATATTCTTTTGATTCATCAATATAAAAATCATCCAAATTAGATGAAGCTCTAACCCCTGCAAATGAACGGATTATCTTATCAAAAGGAATATTATCAGCTAATGCTGGAGCGTTTTTTCTAACATAATCAAGGCCTTCAAATGTGACACTTTTATTATTTTTATCATCAATATATAAACTATTTGGGCCTATTAAAATTTCTCCATGAACTTGAGGTGTCAATAATACACCTTTTCCTGCATCAGTTGGTAAAGGATATAATATGTGATTTATAAATCCTTTGACCCTTCTATCAATAACAAAATATTCACCTTTCCTTGGTCTTATATAAAAAGGTGTATCTTTTTCAATCATATTGGCCAAATCATCACTATTTACACCTGCAGCGTTAATAATAGCTAAACTTTTTAATTTTGTTTGATTATTTATTGTGATTATAAAATGTTTATCTCTATATATTATATCAGTAACTTCCGCATTTTTTTGAAATTCAATACCATTTTCCATTGCATTTTCCATACAAGCAAAAGCAACCTCCCATGGATTAGTTACTTTTGTTGTGGGTAAACTAAGAACTTTTGTTGTGTTTTTTGAAAGATTAGGTTCTGACTTAACAGCCTCTTCATAATCTAATATTTCAAATTCAGGAACATTGTTTATTTTAGCATTCTCATATAATTCTAATAAATGTTCTTCTTCTTTTTTATTATGTGCAACTACAAAAGCTCCACAGTGAAGAATAGGAATGTTTAATTCCTTTTCAAGTTCATCATATAATTTATTACCTAATACATTAAATTTAGCTTTTAAAGTATTAGGTTCTGGATTATGCCCAGAATGAATGATGGCACTATTAGCTAATGTTTGTACATTAGCTACATCATTCTCTCTTTCTAAAACAATAGCCTTAACATCGTATTTAGACAATTCTCTAGCAATGGTACTACCAATAATACCAGCACCAATAATAATAAAATCGTACATATCTTCTCCTATTCAAATAAATGAGTAAAAAAAGCAATTTGCCTTTTTTACTCTACTCTATATTATCTTATTTATATTAACTTTTATCGTAATCCCATAAATTATGGTTACTAGTTGTAATAGATATAGCTTTATATTCAAAGCATTTATCTACTTGTTTTTTTGTGCGAATTAATCCTCCTAGAAGAACTTCACAATGTAATCTATTTTTAATTTCCGAAACTAATTCATAAGAATAAGCAGGTAAAATTTCTACATATTTAGGTCTCAATCTAATTCCAATGTTTAGGGATTGTTCTAGAGAAATTGTATCTTTGACAAAGAAACGATAAATTCCTAATATATTTCTTTTTTGACAGGTTTCAATAACTCTCGTTTTACTCGAGATAATTCCATCAACTTTTAGTGATTGAATTAAATAAATAGCCCCAAATTCGTCACTTGATAACCCCTTTATTAATTCTGAATGAATTAATATTTTTTTATGATGATGTTTCATCTTTTCCACAATATCTTCAAGTTGTGCAAGTTGAAAATTCATCAATATTCCATATTTTAAATCTGACTTCAAAAAGTATTCTAATTTTTTATAGTCACTAATCGCTGGTATTATTCGTTGATTAAACATATATAACCCCTTTTTTAAAAAAACAAAAAGAACATAAAATATACCGGTATTTCCAGCTCTGTTCTCCTAATCTCTCAATTTATTAACTTATAAACATTATAAACCTGTTCACTCTAAATTGTCAAGTTTGATTATTAAATTAAAAAAGAAACAACTTTTTAAAGTTGTTTCTATTCAAGATTATCAGGATTTTTCTTAAAGTAAACCCTATCGACAGATTCTTTTGCATCGTATATTGTTTTATGAATTGCATTTAAATGTTCTTTGATCTCTTCAAATGTTTCAGCTTCAACATTGTAATATAAGAAAAGATCTTCAAATGTTAAAAGCATTTTGTGAAATTCTAAATTCAAATCAATAAATTTACATATATGGTGACTTTTCATTGCATTTTTAAACTGTTCAACATCAATTTTAATAATTTCACATATTGCGTCAGGTGTATTAAATTCCTTTACAGGCATAGGATATGGTTTAATACGTTCTAAGAAAAATTTGTTTTTTCGATTTAAATTGTATACATATGCAAGTTGAATATCCTTTGATATATCAAAAGTTACATAGACCATTTGTCCGGAAACAATCTTAACATCCGCACCCATTTGTATTAATTTCATTACATGTTGGTTAGCTTCTGATTCGACATATTTATTCATAATTAAGCCCCCCTAATAAATTATAGATAAAAGATAATAATATAAATTGTAGAAATAATAATAGCTAAAATCATTATCGGATATGCAATTTTAATATAGCCGATAAAGCTCATCTTATATCCGTTTTTCTCTACAATTCCTCTAGCAACAACATTCGCTGAAGCACCGATAATAGTACCGGTTCCTCCAAGACACGCTCCAATTGATAAAGCCCACCATACAGGTTCATAGCTTACCAAAGCCCCTTCAGAAATTGTTTTAATTAAAGGCACCATAGTAGCTACATATGGAATATTATCTAGAAAAGATGATAGAAACGCAGACATCCACAAAACTATCATTGTTAAAATTGGAATACTTCCACCTGTTATATTAAGCATTTTTTCAGCGATAAATTCAATTACTCCAATACTTTCAAGTGAACCAACCAAGATAAATAATCCTGCAAAGAAGAAAATAGTTGTCCATTCAATTTTCTCAAATATTTCTTCTGGCTCAATTTTGCTTATCAATAACAGAGCAGAAGCTCCAAACATTGCGATACTCGCTGATGGAACTTCAATTAATTCACTTAAAACAAACCCAGTAATAGTAAGTCCTAAAATAAATAAACTCTTTTTTAATAATTTTGAATCTGTAATTGCTTTGTTTTCATCGAAAGACAACATCTCTTGTTTTCTTTCTTCAGTAGTAACTAAAGACTTTCGATAAATTATTCTAAGAATAATAATAGTAACAATGAATACAATAATCATTAAAGGTAAAAGATTTATAATAAAATCATCGAAGTTTAATCCGGTTTCTCCACCTATCATAATGTTTGGTGGGTCACCAATTAATGTCGCAGCTCCACCAATGTTTGAACTCATTATTTCCGATATAACAAAAGGTATAGGATTTAATTCTAAGGTATCACATATAACTAATGTTACTGGAACAATTAATAAAATAGTAGTCACATTATCTAAGAGAGCCGAAGCTATTGCAGTTAAAATTGAAAAATATATTAATATTTTAACTGGATCTCCTTTTGCCAATTTAGCCGATTTAATAGCTAAATACTGGAATAATCCTGTACGTCTTATTACTATTACAATAATCATCATTCCAATTAATAATCCCAAGGTATTGAAATCAATTTTATTAAAAGCCTCAGCTTGAGATAAAACATGGAATAGAATCATAAGCCCCGCGCCAAAGATGGCAATTACTGTTCTATGAATCTTTTCTGAAACAATTGTAATATAAGTAAGAATAAAAATTAAGATACCAAGTATCAAATGTTCTGTGCCCAAAATATCATCCCCCATAATACTTACAAAAATAATTTTACCACTATTATTAAGATATGTAAACAAATGAAAAAAAATTAGTTTATAATTGAACTATTGTTTTCCAATATGTATAAAGATTATCTAAACTAAATCTTGCATTAGCACTTGAAGTTGATGGAAGATAAGTGGCTATATTTTTTAAATCAGAATTATATTTTAAAAATAAATTATAAGCAGTTCTTCCATTAATATATATTTTCTTAATCTTTGTATTATATATTAGTTTTGTTACATCAGTAGCTACAACATTAGTTATAGTTGAATCTTTAGAGCCTTCTATATCACAACTTATTAAAACATCATATAAAGCAATATGATGTTTTAATAATATTTTTCCTTTTTCTTTAACATTAAGTTTTTTAAAATCAACACCAATTATTTTTGATAATAATGGCCAGAACCGATTTGATGGATGCATATAGTAAAATGATTCTTCTCTTGATTTAACGGAAGGAAAGCTTCCTAGTATAAGTATTTCACAATCTTTATCTATAATTGGTCCAAATCCATGACTTGATATATGCATCAATTTATCATCCAAAATAACACATCCTTTTTTATGATTATTATAACATTGATTATATAAAATAATATTAACAAATTGTTTTTATGATTATACTAAACTTTATTTATACTATTATTAACTTTAAAATTGCTTTTTTTCTGTTTTAATGAAATAATATAAATGTTAAGCTTATGGAGGGAAAAATAATGACTAGGGAAGAAATAGTAAGTAACCTAAAAAACTCAATATTAAAAAAAGAACCTATAATCGGAGTATCAATAGGTAATGGAAGAAGCGCAAAGCAAGCTATGAACGGCGGTGCCGATATTATTGCTACATTAAATGCTGGTAGATTTAGAATGGGAGGAGTTGCTTCTACTGCTTCATTATTACCTTTTAAAAACTGCAATGACTTAGTCTATTCTTTTGCCACTGAAGAAGTATTACCAAGAGTGAAAAATATTCCTGTAGTTTTTGGAGCTTTTGCAGAAGATCCAAATATTCAACATTCAAGCTTTGTTGATAAACTAATTAATGCTGGATTTCATGGAATTATCAATTTCCCAACAATTAGTTTAGTAGATGGTGTTTTTCGAGAAGCTCTCGAAGAAGAGGGGAATGGTTTTATTCATGAAGTTAATCTACTACGCATAGCTCATGAAAAAGGTATGTTTACGGTAGCTTTCGCTGTCACTCTTGAAGAAGCAATTCAAATGGCTAAAGTTGACGTTGATGTTTTATGTTTACATTTTGGATGGACTTATATAAAAACTCCGCCAGAAAATGAAATGAAAAAATATATTGACCGCTTAATTCATAAAGCAAATGTTGTATTTCATGAAGTAAAAAAAATAAAACAAGATATTATACCTATGATATATGGAGGGGCTTTTGTCGTAAATAAACAAGTTATTAAACGTTTCTACGAAGAAACTGATACTGTTGGTTATTTTGGTGGGTCTGTATTCGACACTATTCCGGTTGAAGGTAGTATGAAAGGCGCTACTGAGCTATTTAAGAATATGAATAGAGTTTCTTTATTAGAAAAAGAAAATGCTAATCTTAAAAAGCTTCTAAAAAAAAGGCAAGGAATTAAATCTGTCTTAGGTAAAAGTAAAGAAATTTTAAATCTAGTATCATGGATTGAAAAAGTATCTAATCACGATGCTAATATTTTAATAGAAGGTGAAAGTGGAACTGGAAAAGATTTAGTAGTTGGTGCTATACATTATAATAGTAATCGCGCAGTTTATCCATTAAAAAAGATAAACTGTGCATCAATACCAAAAACTAGAATAGAAAGTGAATTATTTGGGCATGAAAAAGGGGCTTTTGAAGGCGCAGACTCAAGACATATAGGACGATTTGAATCCGCTAATCATGGCACTTTATTCTTAGATAACATAACAGAATTAAATCTAGACGTTCAAGCTAAACTTTTAAGAGTAATTCAAGATGGTGAATTAGAAAGAGTTGGTGGTTCAGAAACTATTAAACTTGATGTTAGAATTGTTTCTACAACCAGTAAAAATCTTAAAGAAGAAATGTTAAAAGGAAATTTCCGTGAAGATTTATATTATTTAATTACTGTTTTAAATAGAAAAATGCCTTCATTAAGAAATCATAAGGAAGATATTCCTATTTATGTACAGGCTTTCTTAAAACAAATATCTGAAAGACATCATGTGAATATCGATATATCCGACAATGTTATGAATGCTTTTATGGCATATGATTGGCCAGGTAATGTAAGAGAATTAAAAAATGTTTTAGAACGAGGAGTTATTTTATGTGAAAATAACATAATTGACTTAACATGTCTTCCTGGATCATTTAACGATTTTATTAAACTTGACAGTGAAGTTAATTATATTAAAAATTCTTCCATGCTAATTGAAAAAGAATTGATAATATCTGAACTGCTTAAAAATAATTGGAATCAAACTAAGGTTTCTAAAAAATTAGGAATTTCAAGAAGAACTTTGTACAATAAACTTAAAAAATATGGAATTTCTAAAAAATAATTTTTTATACTAGAAATACAAAGTGAGAATTACCCTTCTCACTTTTTGTTTTATTTTAATGAATATTTTACTATGAAAGCAAAATTGTTTTTATAAATATCTCATATTTCCTATATTTCGGGAAAATATGAGAATATTTTTTCATATTGACTTTATTTTTTATAGTTTTATACTTAAGATATATTTCTATGTGAAATAATAAAAAAGGAGGATTTAAATTTTGAAAAAAGTTGTAATTGTCGGGACTCTTGATACTAAAGGTAAAGAGTTTAAGTTTTTGAAAGATGTAATCGAATCTCAAGGTGTTGAAACTATAGTTGTAGATGCCGGTATTTTTGAACCTAAATTTGAACCAGACATTACCAATTTAAAAGTTTGTGAAAAAAGTGGATATGATATTTTTAAACTTCGTGAAGTTAATGATCGCGGTACTAATGTTAAAGCTATGGCTCATGGTGCAGCAATAGTTGTTAAAGAATTAGTTGACAAGGAATTAGTTGGTGGTTTTATATCTTTAGGTGGTTCAGGTGGTTCTTCAATAGCAGCTGCAGTTATAAAACAATTACCAGTAGGATTGCCTAAAATATTAGTTTCTACTATGGCTGCTGGTGATGTTTCTCCTTATGTTGGGGTTAAAGATGTTATGATGATGTATTCTATCGTTGATGTAGCTGGGCTTAACAATGTATTAAAAGAAGTATTAACAAACGCTGCTTTAGCAATAGCAGGAATTGTTAAAAACAAAAAAGCATTGAAAGCATCAGAAAAGCCTTTGATTGGCGCAACAATGTTTGGCGTTACTACTCCTTGTGTTACTACAGCCAGAGAATATCTTGAAAGCAAAGGATATGAAGTTGTAGTATTTCACGCTACTGGTTCTGGCGGCAAATCAATGGAAGCACTAGCCGAAGCAGGATATTTTGCTGGTATTTTAGATATCACTACAACTGAATGGTGTGATGAACTAGTAGGTGGAGTATTAAGTGCTGGACCTAATAGATTAGATGCAGCTGCTTTAAATGGCATCCCACAGGTTGTAAGTGTTGGTGCGCTTGATATGGTTAACTTTGGACCTGTTAACACTGTTCCAAGCAAATTTAAAGGCAGAAATTTCTACGAACATAATGAAACAGTTACTTTAATGAGAACAAATGTAGAAGAAAATAAAAAATTAGGTGAAATAATAGGTAAAAAAGTAAGTCAATCTACCGGAAAAGCTGCTTTCTTCATTCCTTTAAAAGGAGTATCAATGATTGATAAAGAAGGTATGCCTTTTGAAGGTAAGGAAGAAGACGAAGCTTTATTTGACGCATTGCGCAAAAATATTGATAAAAACAAAGTAGAATTAATAGAATTGAATCAACATATCAATGATGATGAATTTGCTTTAGCTATGGCTAAAAAGCTAATTGAATTTATAGAGAAATAGGAGGAAATTAAAATGGCATTTACAAGAGAAGAAATTTTGAATCGTTTACATGAACAAATCAAACAAGGAAGAGCAATTGTTGGAGCTGGAGCTGGTACAGGTATATCTGCTAAATGTGCTCAAAATGGAAAAGTAGATATGATTATTATCTATAATTCGGGACGCTACCGTATGGCAGGGCGTGGTTCTTTAGCTGGTCTTTTACCTTATGGAGATGCTAATGCAATTGTGGTTGAAATGGCTAGAGAAGTATTACCAATCGCTACAGATACTCCTGTATTAGCTGGTGTATGTGGAACTGATCCGTTTAGAGAAATTAAATACTTTATTCGCGATTTAAAACATATGGGATTTAGTGGAGTTCAAAATTTTCCTACTGTTGGTTTAATTGATGGAACCTTTCGCCAAAACCTTGAAGAAACTGGTATGGGATATGATTTAGAAGTTGAAATGATACGCGAAGCTCATAACCAAGATATGTTTACAGCTCCATATGTATTTAGTGTAGAAGATGCAATTAAAATGACTAAGGCTGGAGCTGATGTTTTAGTTGCTCATATGGGACTTACTACAAAGGGTTCAATTGGTGCTCATACTGCAAAAACATTAGATGACTGTGTTCCAATTGTTCAAGCTATTCATGATGCTGCTATAAAAGTTAATCCAACTGAAGTAGCTATTACAAATCAAGTAAAAACATTTAAAAAATTAAAAATATAAAAAAGGAGAATTTAAATGAAAGTTGACAAATTTTTAGTAGCTGTATCGATTAGTATTTTTTTATTAGCTGGTCTGTTTAATCTCGTATATGAAATATACGCTAGATCAGGAGCTTCATTTAATTTAAATGGGCTTGTAGTTGCTGGATTCTTGGGTTGGGCTACTTTTTATGCTGGCGGAGCTGGTAAAGAAGGGCTTAAAAAAGGAATACCCGCAAATTTAACCGGTATTTTCTGGGCAGTAGTTATTGTGTTTTTATGGGATAAAGTTTTTAGTTTTAATTTATTTGGAGCTTTCTTATCTGTAGCTATTGGTGCTGGAGCTATGTGTTTCCAAGCTAATCTTAAACCATTATCTTTTATTCCTGGAGCTTTCATAGGATGTTCTACATTCTTTGCACTTGGAGCTGCTATTGATGGAAATACATTATGGCCAGCTGCTATAGGATTATTAGTAGGTTTATTATTGGGATATATTTCTGAAATATTTGCTAAATATATTAATAATAAAGTTTTAAAATAGAT
>NBLG01000035.1 GCA_002084435.1 Tenericutes bacterium 4572_104 | reverse complement strand
TATCCAAAGTTAGCTGAGTTCCGGTAATTACTTTTTCAGTTTTAGAAAGTTCTTTGTGAATAATGTAAATTTTGTTGATATTGTCCATCTTCCTTCTCCTTGGCTATTGTTGTTTTACTATTTTAGTAATAAAGGTCTTTGCTCAGATATTACAACATACTCATTATAAATATCTTCACAATCTGCTTTTAATTTCTTGCTATCAAATCTTCTTACTTGATTCAATTTGAAAGTAGCAACAATTAATCCTTCTTGATTAACAAGCTCCTCTGTGTCTTTACCATACATATAGTTTTTTATATCTCCACTAAGTTCTTTGTATTGCTTTTCTAGAGCTTTGATTTGCATGTTTAACAATCTGGCCTCTTCTACTGTTTTGAAAATACTGTTTTCTTCTTTGACAAGATAGATTACTTTTGATGTTGACATAATAATTTCCTCCTAATTTCTTATGTTTTTTAAAATTTGTTTTAAACTTCTCTCTAAACTTGCATAAACTGCATATTGTTTATGAGTTTTCTTTGTTAAAGGAAGCTTTTGTATTCTTGCTTGCTCGTCTCTTAAACGTTTAATGACGTGCCTTATATGAGTAACATCATTGCTTTGTTTGTCCACTTTATTTCTCCTTAACGTAAATCAACCATAAATCAGTTGATAGTTAAACTATACGCTTACGGTAATGTTACTGTCAAGCGTTAAATGTGAATTTCTATAAGTGTTAAATATCATTAAATGTGAATGATAATTTTATTTATGTAAATCAATAGATTATAGAAACTGGTGTTAAATGTTTCATATAATGAATGTTAAATAAAATATAGTCAAAGCTCTAAGGACTTGACTTTTTATACATGCGTAGCATAATAAGTATATGAAAAAACACCCTAATACTGAGTTTGATCCTTATATTTTTAATTTAATTATTTCTCTAGTCAGGGATGGACACACTATAATTAGCGCTCTTAAACAACCAATATCAGAATATACAACTAAATGTTCTAAAACTGGGGCTATGATAACCGTTAAAGAGGCTTTTATGCCCAGTAAAGAGGCTTTTTTTAAACGCCTACAAAGATACCCTGAATGTGAAAAAGACTACAGAGAGGCAATACAGGCGCGTAATGAGATATGGAAAGAAGAGATAGCAGATGTTAGCAAAGACCGTAGTAGAGATGTGTTTACTAATAATAAGGGTGCAACATTTCCTGATAACGTTTCATATCAACGTGATAAATTAATTGCTGATAATCTTGATAGAGTTATGTGGTTACATTCAAATCATAAATACCACAAAGATAAATCAATTGATGCTGATATTGACATGGCAGGTTGGGGTGGTACATTTCGTGATAAAATAGAATGGATTGATACACGCGTTTCTGATAAACGATTAAGTTTGAAGCAAGCGCAATTTATGTATCAACTAGTTAAGATACAAACATCTACTGTTGAAGATGCTGAACTTGAAGATAAAGTTACAGATTTTGAAGAACGTTATGACAGAAAGTAATGATATCAAAAGTTTTGATATGGCATATTATTTTTTTGATTTTGGAAAGAGAAAGCCGGAAATTTTCCAAGTAACATCACTGGAGTTAAAAAGATGGCAATTAAGCGAAAAAAAGTTAGAGGTTTCAAAGCAAACCAAAAAACAATAGCACGTCGTCAGGGCATCTCCAAAAAACGTGCAAGTTCAATATTAGCTGCTGGTGCTCGTAAAGTTGGGGCTGCTGCAAAACGCAAAAATCCAAGACTAATGAAAGTTAGTGGAGTAAAGAAAGTCAGACTCAAGAAGCGTTAATAAATGAAAGTCCGTTATGAAAAAAGTCATTTTAAACTCACGAGAGAATTATCCTAATTATGATTGGTCGATATGGCGCACTGTATGGTTAGTTAAAAGATATAAAAACTGTTGTCGTATTTGGTCATGGAGAGAACCATTTACAAGATTAATTCATAAAAATGCTATGGGTGAACGGTTGCAGGATTTATGAGTAAACAATTACATAGAAGAATCAAACGCCTTCATAAGCGTATGCAGCTTCAAAGTTTACAAGTTGATTTCAAAATAGTTAAAAACCTTCAAGAGTTTAAAAAGTTAGAGGAAAGAGACGGGCATCAATTAGTAGTGCTTAAATTATATGAATAATAACAAGGTTGGAAAAACTATATGGATATTCTTTCGTGGTGGTGATTATCCATTGGCTAAAATACTTAAGAAAGGATTTGGTCATGTTTATATTCTAACATGCGATAAATTTGAATATATGTGGATTAACCCGCAACATTCACGGCTTACATGGGATATATTACCGTATGGAGTTGATAAAGTTGATGCTGCAAAGAAAATTTGTGCAGAAAACGACATGAAATGTATGAAAATTACATTAAACACAAAAGGAATTGTTGCTTTTAAGTTAAGACTGACAGCACTACATTGTGTTGGAATAGCAAAATATATGTGTGGGATAAATGAATTATTCGTACAAACACCCTACCAATTGTATAAATATTTGATAATGATACATAAAGGGGATAAAATTTGCTCATGGATCAAAGAAGTTGAGTTAATACGTATTTAGTTTATCTCAGAAATTAATTAGTTATGATTTATTTGGAGGGTTTCCCATGGGTTTTGAAGAAACAGACACAGGTAAAAGCACGTTAGAGCAGGAAGAAGAACAACAGCAAGAAGAGCGTAAACGTTCAGATGAAGAGTTAGAAGAAGAGAGAATTAGTCGCATTAGACGTAGGCGCGGTGGTTCAACAGGTGAAGTTCAACAAGAGACGTTCGGCTAATGACTATTGAAAAATCATCTGCTATTAAGCTTGAATCTTCTGAAGAACGTTATCAGCGTTATCTTGATGCTAAAAACCGTTCTATTCTGTGGCATGGATTATTAGAAGAAGTTTATGAGTTTATTGCGCCAGATCGCGCAAGATTTAATAAGGAAAACGATGAAGGTCAATCTACTGCAAATGAAATCTTTGATGCAACACCAGTAATAGCTTTAAAATATTATGCTAATAACATTCAAGGCATTCTTATGCCTCCTATGCAGCAATATGTTAGCTTAGAGGCTGGAAACGCTCTCCAAAATTCAGGTGCTTTTAGTGATGATGAGCTAGAAACGATTAGTAAAAAATTACAATCTGATACAAAGACAATATTTAGAAATCTAGAAAATTGTGAAAGTTTTTACACTACAGTTAACGAAGCACTAGAAGATGCTGGAATATCAACAGGGGCTATTTTAATAAATGAAGGGACGCAAGATGAACCACTTGAGTTTAAAACAGTTCCTATATCAACGTTATCCGTTGAAGAAAGTGTAAATGGAAAATTAGAAACAGTTTGGCAAGACATTCAGATCAAAGCAAGATTAATAGAGGAAATGTGGGCATTAGATAACATACCAGCACGAATCCAAACACTTATAGAAAATGAACCTAATAAAGACGTTGATTTGGTGCATGGATGTATTCATTACCCACGCAATCCTGTTGGGAACAAATATTATTACTATGTGCAAGATCCAACTACACGTGAAGATATGCATCATGAATGGCGTGATTATAATCCATTTACAGTGTTTAGAATTCATAAAGCACCTAATGAAGCTTTTGGAAGGGGCATAGCGATGCTTATGTTACCCTTTATAAAAGTATTGAATAAGATGGCAGAATTTATTCTCAAATCTGCTAAGTTCCATGCTTTTCCTGCTTACCTGGCTGAAAATAGTGGTGCCTTAAATCCATATAATATTGTAATTGAGCCGGGTGCTATTATTCCTGTAGATAAAGGATTTGCTCAAAGTCCACCTATTCAACCTATTCAAGCTGGCGGATCTCCACAGTTTGCAGAATTATCAATTCGAGATCTACGCTCTCAAATTAATGAAGCTTTTTTTGCAAACCCTCTTGGTAATGTTAATGAAGTAAAAGATAAAACTGCTACAGAGATGCAATTAAGACGTCAACAGTGGGTAGAACAAAATGCTGTTGCAACTGGAAGAATTGCTAATGAATTGATTAAACCATTATTCCAAAAAGTTACTTATATCTTACGAAAGAAAGGAATTTTGAAAGATATTCAAACCTCCAAAGGTGTAATGAGTATGGGAATTAATAATAAAGAAGTTCAGATAAACTATAAATCACCATTGATTGGAATTCAGGATCAAACTGAAGCTGCTAACTTTGAAAATTGGTCGCAAATTATGATTAAATCATTTGGTAGCATGGGAATGATCACAATGGAGTTAGCTAAGGTTCCTTTTTGGTTGGCTCAAAAGATGGGTGTTGATTTATCACTTGTAACTCAAGAAGCAGTGATAAAAGAAAAGTTTGCCCAAATCCAACAACAAGCTTCTCAACAAGCTTTAAGTCAACAGAAATTAAAAGAAGTTGCACAAGAACCTGAGCCTCCTGCTACACCAGTTGGTCAATTACCAGAATTAGGAGCATTTCAATAATGGGATGGGACGATGTAAATAAAGATTTTCAGTTTATGGATAATCCAAATCAAATACCATTTGACGATCAGTTTAAAATTGCAGATTTAGGTACTGAATTATTTACTAGTCAAATTGGTCAAGAATTTATGAAACTTTTGGAAAAATATTATTTGGCTCAACCTGTAGCTCATTATACTTTTACAGATGCTTTCTCAAGGATTAGAGAAGGTCAAAACGATATAATCAGGTTTTTTAAATCACTTCCTGATCGAAAACAAAAAATGATTGATTTAAAAACTCAACAATCTAAACAAAAAGAGGTGAAATTATGAGCGAAAACCCGTCAGAAGTTGCAAATGCCGATGTTTCCAGTATTGCTGCTGGTGTCATTGATACTAATAATGTTCAACGTGAAACAAAATCCGATCAATTGATTCCTGAAAAATCTGCTGGTAATTATGACCCCACTCAAAATTTAGAGTGGTTTTATGATGAAGATATTAAAGGAGAAGGTGAAGCACCAGATTGGTTTAATGCCAAAACATTTAAGACCGTAACAGAACAGGCAAAGGCTCAGTCTGAATTACGTAAAATGCTCGGTGATAAAAAAGACCTAGAAGATATTTATAAAGAACGTCAAAGCATTCCAGAAGTTTATTCAGCAGATTTAGGTGAAGGATATGAAAACGTTAAATTTAAATCTGATGATCCAATGTTAGGTTGGTTTAATGATTTCTGTAAAAAATCTCATATTCCACAAGAAAAATATAATGATGCTTTGAAATGGTGGGTAGATAGCTCCCGAGAACAACAATCTAAAAACCAAAATAAAACAGAAGATGCTTTAAAATCTCTTGGTACAACTGGAAAACAGCAACTTGATGAATTAAGTGCATGGGCTGATAATACATTTGGTGAAGAAAAAGCCACTAAGTACAAAAAGTTAATTAAAGATGTGGATGGTATTAATTTTATGAAAGACATTCGTGAGAGATTAACTTCAAATTCTATTCCAACTCAAAATCAACAAACTGTAAATGTTCCTCCTCCTCATGAATTAAGAGAAATGATGAAAGACCCCAAATATCTTCAAGATAAAGATTACCGAAGACATGTAGATGATATGTATCAAAAAAGATATGGTGGGAAAAATTATAATCGTCACACACATCCTTTTATCGAAGAAACAAAGAGTTGACAATCATTTGGTAGTTAATTACTATTAAATAAAGTTTCTGCCTAACTTCAACTGAAGACCGGAAGCCATTCTTGTGGTGACCTCAGTTGAGCTAACTCCACTAAGAAAATAAAAACTAGGTTAATTTTTTTATTTTTATTTGGAGATTGTAAAATGGCAGTAAATCCTTTAAGTGCTGTTAGTGTCCAGATGTTCCGTGATAGCTTTACTAATAAGTTTGAAGGAACTCAAAAACTAATGGGTACTATTATAGAAGTAAGTGAGGGCGTTGTTGGTGACGCTTATAAATGGCCCATCTTAGGGTCAACAGTAATGAATCCACGCGGTGCGTATGGTTCTA
>NBLG01000034.1 GCA_002084435.1 Tenericutes bacterium 4572_104 | reverse complement strand
CTTTTAAGCATCTGCTTTGCTTTCAGCAATCTATTTTCTGCCGGAATGCCTAAAGATTATTATGACGGTACAGATGGACTTACTGGAGAACAATTAAAATCGAAGTTGAACGACATAATCGACGGACATCACGAATTTGGTTACGGTTCGCTTTGGGAGCAATTAAGTTACACAGATGAAGATCCCAACAACAGCAACAATGTTCGTCTGCTTTATACAGGCTGGTCCTACCCCAAAAGCAATCACGGAGGAGGAAGTTCTCAATGGAACAGAGAGCACACCTGGGCCAAATCCCACGGAGGCTTCAGCACAAATGCCCCTGCCGGTACAGATCTACACCACCTGCGCCCTACCGATGTTTCGGTAAACGGCAAGAGAGGAAGCCTCGATTTTGACAACGGCGGTGCTATCTATACCGATCCCGACGGTGCGACCCAATGTTATGTTGACGGCGACTCCTGGGAACCGTGGGACGAAGTAAAAGGGGATGTTGCCAGAATGATGTTCTACATGGCCACCCGCTACGAAGGGGAAAACGGCGAGCCTGAGCTGGAGCTAAACGATCAAGTTAATAATGGCTCAAATCCATATATTGGTAGAATATCAGTTCTTTTAGAGTGGAACAACCAAGACCCTGTCAGCGACTGGGAAATTAGAAGAAATAACAGAATTTTTGATAAACAACACAACAGAAATCCATATATTGATCATCCCGAGTTTGTTAGCTATATCTGGGGTGGAGAAGCACCTTCACTGGCAATGAATTCAGCAGAAGCTCTTACTGCTACCAGTGTTAAAGTTACTTTCAGTAAAGAACTTACCGAAGCTAATGCAGAAAATATCAATAACTACACTATTGCCGGACTGGTTGTATCAGCAGCTGATCTTTCAGTAAACGCTAAAGAGGTAACTCTAACGACTAATACTCAAGCTGAAGAATTTGACTACACTTTAGTTGTAAATAATCTGACTAGTACAGACGATGATGAGATTGAAGCTAATTCCAGTGTTCAATTTACAGGTTTTCATCTAGTGGAAGCTTTAGTATCAATCAACTTTGACAATAACTCTATTGCCGACTGGACTATCTACAGTGCAGCCAGTGATCACGACTGGCGAATAAAAGATTCTCAGTATTTGGAAATTAACGGTTATGGCGCCGATGCTGCCAGTGAAGATTGGTTTATCAGTCCAGCTTTGAATGCAACTGATTATGCTAAATTAAAATTAAAGTACTCAGCTTACTCAAAATATGAAGGTTCTACTTTTGTAGTTAAAGTATCAAAAAATTACAGCGGAAATACAGCAGACATCTCGTCTGCAAACTGGACTTCATTTAATACCAGTGTACAGGAAAATAGTCAAACATGGGAAGAAGAAACAGTTGATCTATCTACCGAATTTGCCGGAAACAACAATATCTACATTGCTTTCTATTACACTTCTTCAGGCACAGGTGCCGGCACAGCTGCTCTATGGGGAATTGACGATATTACAGTAGAAGCTTCATCTACCAGCTCCCTTGTAGATAATGATATACAGATTAAAGGATATGAATTGGGTAATTATCCAAACCCTTTCAACCCTTCTACTGCAATCAAATTCAAATTACAGACAGCGAACTTTGCTAATGTAGCTGTTTTCAACTCTCTTGGAGCAAAAGTTTGGGAAAGCGGTAATATGCAAAGAGCTGCCGGTAATCACAGTATTTCATTTGATGGTTCAGCTTTAAACTCCGGTGTTTATTTTTATTCATTGGAACTTAACGGCAAATCCATCTTAACAAGAAAAATGATGCTGATTAAATAGAAAGATACTCTTTGGTAGTAATTTCAAATTACACCACCGTATATCTTCAACTAAAAAAAATCCTGACAAAGTTTAAATTTTGTCAGGATTTTTTTTTATTTACAATTCATACATCAATTCAAATAGCGATTTTAAATACTGAACTCAAGACAATGGCACCTCATTAAAGAACTTTTTCAAAAATAGATAAAACCTCAAATCATTTTATTATCCACCTATTTTCAACCAAATTCATTAAGTCAAAAAAAATTACTTTTTTCTTGACAATCAAGTCATGCAAGCCTAGATTAATATTAACAGTAACCATCTCAGGGCTAATTATTTTTTTTTACAAATTAAGATTCAGAAAATAAATTATATAATTAGACTTGTAAGCTCATTGTCAAGTCTGTACTAACAAATAATACAAAGGGGAAAACATGAAAAAACTTCTATCATTTTTATGTATTGCTGTACTCGCGGCATCCAGTGCTTACGCAGGATTTGAAAAAGACGGCTTTTCTGCCGGATTTGCTTTTCGTATGAGAGGAGCTATGGAAACGGTAACTGAAGGTACAGATGCTGATACTCAAGCGTATAACAGATACACAGACATTAGGGTTAGACCGAGCTTCGGTTACAAAGTTAATAATATGGTTTCTGCCAAATTAACATTTGAAGTTGGAGATGTTACTTTTGGTGTTGATAAGGATAAATTAGGAAGAAGTTCTGGTGGTGGTTATATGGCTGATGGAGTTAATGTGGAAACCAAGCATGCTTATATCGACATCAAACCAAATAAGAACCATTCATTTCGTGCCGGACTTCAGCCATATTTGGACAAACACTCACTTATCTTTGATGAAGATCTGGCCGGTATCAAATGGGATGGTAAATTTGATAAAGTTAATACTAGCTTAGCTTGGTTTGTAACTGAAGATAATGGAGAGGAGAATATTGACGAAGCAACTTATAGTTTTGGTAATGATATTATTCTTGCTGAATTAGGATACACCGTTAACAAAGATATGAAAATCGGTTTGACTAACATAATTCAAATGACCAAAACAGAAGCTACTATTGAAGGGGAAGAAAAGTCTGCTGAAATCCCAGATACAAATTTAGATGAGATGGGAATCTGGATTGCACCCCATTTCCAAGGTGATTTCGGTAAATTTGATATAGGTGCTGTTTTCGCTTACAACATGAGAAGTGCAGAATTCGACAAAGTAAAGGATAATGAGCTGAATAAGGACCTTGAAGATCCCGATGATCAATCCGGTATGGCTTTTAGTTTAAAGGCTAATATTAAACCTGATAAAAAGTTAAACATCGGTCTTAATTTCCTTTACACTTCCGGTGATGAAGATGGTAAAGATTACTACAAGGACATCTCCCATTTCTATGGTAACGGTCTTGAAATTCTTAGTGGCGGATGTGCTATTGATAGAACAACTCACGGTTGGGATGGAACTATCTTCAGCGATAAAGGTACTATGCTTCCTGTAGCTACTGTTGATTACAAAGTGAACAAAAATTTCACTATCGGTGGAGCATTCGGTATGGCCATGACTCTTGAAGATGTTAAATATGGTGAAGAATCAGATACAAATCTTGGTATGGAATTTGATGTGAAAGCAAAAGTTAAAATGTGTGATGCTATTAATGTAACGCCTTTTGCCGCTTTCTTCATGCCTGGTGATGCTTTTGCTTACCAGAATGGACAAGTTGATGAAAAAGGTGATGCTTTGACTGATATGCAGATAAAAATTGGATTTAATTTAGGTTATAGTTTTTAAATTACCAAAATTAAATTGTAGTAATATTGAAGCGGGTGTCTTAGGCACCCGCTTCTATTTTTGCCATAAAAAAAATTCAACCAATACACTATCTAGAACTAATAGATATAAAGCCTAAAAAAATTCTGATTATTATTTTTATTTATTTTTCCATTTGATTTGGGATTATTTATTTCTTATCTTCTTATAGCGTTATTATTTATCTTAGTAAAAAATAATAATTACAACTAATACTAGGTTATGTACCAGTTAATGGTGGAATAGGTTTGATAAAAGATATAACTAATAGATTAAGATGTCAACTCTAATGCTTCTTGGGGTTTTGTATTTATTAATTATATTTTCTGAAATGTGATATCATGAAATCCACCATTAACTGGAACATAGCTTAATACCATAAGGAATATATGAATAATCAGGAAATACTTGAGTTTCTAAATAGAGATCAAATTAAAAATATCATTATAATAAATCAAATAAATAAAGGTTCAAAATTTAAAAGTTTCAAATACAAAAATTCTATGATGTTCCGTTTCGAAAAAAGCAAAGAAGACAGTTTCAGAGTACATTTTAGTTGTTCAAACGAACTAGAACTAACCGAACTTATGAAAAACCTTACTCCTGATGATAAATATTTTGCTTGTGTGGAAAGATGGATCGTGCCATATATCAGCAAGGACAAAAAAGAGAATTTTAATGAAGCCTGTCATAAATTCTACCTACCAAACCATATCAAAATTGAAGAACCAACTACCAAAGTTCAAACTATAAAGATCGAAGATGCAGAAATTGTAAATGATAGATGGCATTATAAAGACGATTCTTCTCTTGACTATATCAAAACAAGAATCAGAGAGGGAGTTACTGGTGCTGTTTACGATGATGGCAAGATTATTGCTTGGTGTATAACACACTCTGACGGTTCTTTAGGGTCTATGTTTGTTGAAGAAGAGTACAGAAAGAAAAATTACGCCTCCTCCATCACTTCTTATATGGTAACAGAATTAAGAAAAGAGAAGAAAATACCTTTCCTGTTTGTTGTAGAAGGAAATGATAAATCATTGCATCTTTCTCGTAAATTCGGCTTTGAAGAGGTAGGCAAAGTAAATTGGTGTTCATTTGAATAAAAAATCAATTAAGATTAATCACCATAATCCAGAAGCCGACAAATATGATAAAAAATCAACGGTATTGAGGAATTTTTATGAAAGAAAAATATGATATTAGTAACTTAAAGGAACTCAACGAAAGAGCAGAGCAACTTGCTAATGAGGACAAAATTGATGAATCCGTCCTCCTTTTTAATGAGATATTAAAGCTTGATCCGAAAAACTACGCCGCTAATTTAAGTATGGGTAATATTAGTTATTTTAATAAAGATAAACATAAAGCAATAAAATATTATATCAATGCCGTCAAAAAAGAATTTAACGAAAGAGACGGAGTTATGAATCTCTGCTATACGCTGCTGGAAGTTGAGAAACAGGATGAATCTCAAAAAATTATGGACGCTTATATGTCTGCTCGAGAAAATATGATGAAAATCGCCATAGAAGAACTTGAAGCCGCCTTATAAGCAAGCAGCAGCCCCTTTCAACGATTAAATAACTTTTCATCAACAGCTAAAGGAAAACTATAAAGACGCAATGCATTGCGTCTTTTACCTTTACAGAAAAAAATACAAATAAAGAGGAATAACTGATGAACGAAATGAGATGGAACCTGGATAAACTTTACACTTCTTTTGATTCTAAGGAGTTTAAAGCTGATTTTGATGCTGTAGATCAAAAAATTGAAGAGATAAAAAAATGGTCAGCAGAAAATTTTAAGGACAACAATAATGCTGCTCAAAAACTTGAAGAATATATCAAAAATGAGACAGCATTCATGGAGTTTGTCTATCCTCTTTTTCAGTTTGCCAGTTTAACAACCAGTGTTGAAGCCAAAAATAAAGATGCACAGTCTTACCTGGAGCAGCTCAGAATTAAATTTGTAGCTCTTACTCAAAGTTCGGTAATGTATGAAAAATGGATAGGAAATTTGAAAAATTTAGATGCTATTATAGACTCTTCCGGTTTTTTAAAAAACTTTAAATTCATACTAAAAGAAACGGCTGAAAAGAAAAAATACCTGCTTAGCGAGAAAGAAGAAATTTCCATTGCCAAGATGAGACAGACCGGTTCTACTGCCTGGAGTACCCTGCAAAACAATTTAACAGCAAATTTACTGGTAGATATTGAAATTGACGGTGAAAAGAAGCATCTTCCCTTACCTGTTGTTCGAAATATGGCTCATGATAAAAGTAGTGATATTAGAAAAAAAGCCTATGAAGCTGAACTTGAAGCATACAAAAAAATAGAAGAATCTTCCGCCGCCTGCTTAAATGCTATCAAAGGGGAAAGATTATCGTTGAGCAAAATGAGAGGTTACGATTCGATTATTGATAAAGT
>NBLG01000033.1 GCA_002084435.1 Tenericutes bacterium 4572_104 | reverse complement strand
ATAAAGTTTTTAGGATCTTCTTCTTCAACTTTCAAAAAGAATCCTTCTTGTGTAGCAGGATCATATTCTTTAATACTAAATTTTTCTTGATATTCTTGTTTAGTGATATATGTTTTTATAAATGATAGGGTACTATTAGTATTGGTATATCTTCCATTAATTCTAATAGAAATTTTATCTTTTTCTGTATAATTGTAACCAGCATAAGCTGCAATTTTATCAACTATTATTTTTTTATTTCCTTCTAAGCTACCATATAACACATCTGTCAGTATTTGAGCATTTAAACTCTGCTCATATATTGATATACTAAATTCATCTGCTATTTCATTATACAATTTACCTATTGAGTTATTTGGATTTAATAAACTACTATATGTAGTACTTCCGCCAAAACTCATAACAGTAGGAGTGCCTAAAGTTTTATAATTTCATTTATAGCCACAGGTGTTGTTTTAGTTTTTAATATTGTTCTATTATGAGGTAAGTTATTAATCATGAAAATTTGTTGATTAATTTTTGCTAATTGTTCATCAGCAGATAAATTAGATTTATCTTGCACAACAATAGCTGTACCATTTTCATCATAAAGACTACCATTCAAATCTGGCTTTGGATATACAATATCCCAATTAAGCAGCTAAATCTTTTACTATTGTATCAGCACTTGTTGTGCCTTCATAATAACGTTCTTTTTTAGCCATTCTTTTTTCCTCCTTTAATTATTATCATTTTCATTTTCAGGTTCTCTAAGTGTTCTAAAACCTATATAGAGCGTTTTAGCAGTACCACTTTGATTAAAAAAATCAATTTTAATCGGTGTGTTTGGTTCTAAAACCTTTACATAAGTTGAAGTGCCTAAGAAAAGCCCTTCTTTAACTTCTTGCAGATACCAAGTGTCAAACCAAAGTTCTTCATTGACATACATATTATAAAAATCTTCTTCTCCATATCCCGTTGCACTTACTGTTATTGCTAACATTTCAACAGGAAAATCTGGGGTTTGATATTCAATTTCTTGCATACCTATAATTCCAGGTATACTAATTTTTATCATCTTATTATAAGGTTGAGTGAAACTAGCAAAACCTTGAATTTTTTCTATCTTTTTTATATTATTAACTTCATCTACTGTACCACCGGCATTATAATTTACATTAAAACCACTCATTAAATCACCTCATTTAAATTGTAAATAAGATAAGAATGATTATAACGTTGATCATAGATAATTTCCCAATTACCTTGTACGTCGCCATGCTCTAATTGACCATCGTATAAGTCGTTAATATCAATCAATCTACCGATAACGTTAGAATTATTAATATCAAAATTCTCAAAAGTAAGTTTGCCTAAAAATTTAAAATAAATTATATTGAGATTAGTAGATACGTTACTAAACCCATCTTCTGGGAATGTTTCTATTAATCTCAATTCATCTACTACTACGATATTGTCAGCTATATCAAATTCGTTCTCAGAACCTAGAAATTCGCCTTTTGAAACATTATCTTTAGAAAAGAATTGTATCGTTTCAGAATATAAACCATTTAAAGCTTTTACTCTTAAATAATAGTTCCCTTCTTTTAAATATTCATCAATTTTGAATTCAATTATGTCATCTAATGTGTTTTCTATAGTTTCACTAAGAATTACATTATTAAATATTTTATCCGTTGAGATTTCAATTTTGTAAGCTTCTGGATTGCTATTTAAATTATAAAATTTTATTAATAGCTTCTCACCTCTTAATATTCGTCCAAATTCCGGAAAAATAATTTTAGGTGATTTATATTCGTATTCATATGATGTATTAAAATTTGTTATTAAATCTTTAAATAAGAAGTCATCAATAGAATTTTTAACTTGATCTGCTACATATATAATATACTCAGTTTCTTTTTCTAATTGGTTAATAGGTTGCAAATAAATTGTTTGATTTTTATATGACATTTTAGTTTTTACTTTTTCGAAAAAATTAATATTAAAATCATTTTTATCTATTTCTGTCCCACTAAAGTTCCTAAGGAGAAATATATTTCCTTCAACAGATTTAGTATTTAATTCATGACTAGTTTTTGTTTTAGCTTTTGTTTTTTCGTCATCTTCACTTTTTTCGTCATCTACAATATCTAATAAAGTTTTTTCTGAATCGTCATCTACAATAGACTCACCGCTTGATAAGATTTCTTCTGAATCGTCATCTATAATAGACTCACCACTTGATAAAGTTTTTTCTTCCTCAACTTTAGATGAATCCTCTAAAGCGATTAAGATTTCTTTCTTAACCGCTTTTAAAAGATTTTTATTCATTTCTTTTACCATACCTGTTGGTTGTGTAATTGTTAGATGAAGTCTTGAGATTTCGTCGAAGTAAGCATAATTATAAGGTTTTCTTGTATTCAATCTAAGTTTCATCATTTAATTCACCTTTCTATACGTTTTTAACACGTTCAGCACGAGGGAAAGATCTAGCAAGACTAATATTCTTTGCAGAAACAATAGCTTTACCATCATCAAATACACCATGTCCATAACGTTCAGTAAGTTTTAAGTTTAATAAATCTCTAGCTGGGTCTGTAAATTCTTCTGGCTTAACGCTAGTTTTTTGAATTTCAACACCAACATTGTTTCCATCAATAGCAAGCATATCAAATGTTCTAGCTTTCTTATTAATTGGAGCGAATGGAGATAAGTTAACATTAAATGCAAATGGAATTCTTCCTTGCATTGATTCTGGTCCGATTTTGAATGATGCATCTGGTTTTTCTGGACTAGCATTTTTGTTAGTCATTGCAGTTAATGCTCCAGTTAAACCATTTTTAGCAAACATAACCCATGCTAATGGATGTACTAATAAATCGCTTGGAGTATAACCATTGTTGTATAACGAGATAAGCATATCTAATAAATCATCAATAGATAATGTATCATTTAAGTTGTCATCATAATCTCTACCTGTTGTTCCAGCTTCTGGAATATCTGCACGCATTTTGTTATCAAATACTTTAAAGCCATGACTAGCCATTTGAATAAATGCTTTTTGCTCTTTATGTCTAGCTAATGCTCTACCAGCTTCTTCAGTCATAATTTTAACTATATCCCATTCAGCTTCATCTACTAATTCTTGAGTGAACTGTAAACGCACACCAGCTTTTCCAACTTTGATTAAGTTGTTGCTAGATGTTTGCCAGTCTATAGTTTGTTGAGGAATCTCTTGACCTTCAGCAACATCGTATGCTTTAGTTGCACCAATGCTTGGGAAGTAAGTTGCATTTCCTGACTTCATTTTAATTTTTTTGAAGAACTTTGATGCTAAATAAACAGGTTCAGCAGCTCTTTCTAAATCTCCAATTAATACTTTTGGTATTAATACTTTTGCTTGCGGAGTAGCTAAAAAGTCTTTTAATTCAAACCCCTTGATTCTTTCACCATTCTTAATTCTTTTGAAAGCATCAAGAACAATTTTATCATCATCAGTAAGTTTATAATTTCTAACTTCATGATCACTTAATTCCTTACCTAATTCTAATTTATTTTTAATAGAATCTTGTAACGTTTTTTCTTCGTTTTTTAATAAATCTATAACGTTCATTTAATTTCCTCCTTGAGATAAATATTAATTTAGCCTATATAGAGTTTTAATATTCTATATAGGCATTGTTTTATTTTATTATTTTTGTAATAATACTTTTAATGATCCTACTACACCTTTAAAGTCTAATGAACCATGAGTACCATAGTGCTTAGCTTGATAAGTAGCAGTTACTTCTTTAGAAGAATTAGCAGCAGTTAATGTAATGTTAATAATTCCTTCTTTTTCATTTACGTTAAATCTTTCAGGTGCAATAACTGTACCATCAATTTTAACTTCAACAGTACTTTCAATTACATTAATCATTTTTCCGCCAGCATAATCTTTAGCTTGGAAAGCCATGATTGTATTGTCAGCTACTCCACTAGGTACAAAACCTAATTTCATATCAGCATAAACAGTATCATTTTTACCATAGCCTGGAAAATTACCTGAACCATCATGAATTCCACTTAATCCAGTTGGATTAGTAAGTGAATTTCCTAATACACCTTCATCAATTTGTGGGAATTCTTTAATTTCTGCATCGTAAGGATAGTTTCCGCCTAATGTATTAGATGCTCCTACGTTATTAGCGAATGTAGAACCGCCACCTACTGTAGCTTCATCTCTTAATGCCCATTCTAACCAACCGAATGGAGTTTGATTTAAATCTTCTCCAATAACTTGTCCAACGATTTCGTGGAAACCATCAGCAGTTGGGTCCCATTTAGTCAATCTTCCAGATGGAGTAGTTTTTACATAATCGTTGATTTTGACATCCATACCGATTACTGCACCCCAAGGCATTTTTAAGTTTTTAGAAATTCTATTTTCTTCATCAACTACACCAGTAATAGAGTAATCAGTAGAAGCAGCTACTCCTGGCATATAAGGCAATTCAACATATTCTTGAGTGATAATAGATGGTTGATTACCACCAAACTTATCATCTTGTAAATAATCTTTTGTAATATTGTAAGGAACCATTCCGATACCATGTTTAACATTAACCATTCCTGGTAATGTTAACACTGGGTAAAATTTACCTGTTGTTAAATCTTCAATAGATTTACCAGCTGATACAAATCTTCCTTTTGGAATTGTTACCTCTGTTTGTCTAGCTCCACCATACGCATACTCAAATAATACTCCGCCAGGTGTAACTGTTTTCATTGAATCTGCTAAAAAAGTTCTATCTAATAAATATTTTTGAGCAGGTGATGCATGTCCAGATAACACTAAATGTGTATTAGAACGACTTCCAACATTTTTATTTCTTCCTTCAAACATTGCCATGTTTTTTCACTCCTTTTTTTAATTAATAATATCTTCTAAAAAATCTCCCATTGTTACATTTTTGTTTTTGTCAACAATAGTTTCTACGTTTTCACCATTGTTCTTACCGATTGTATTGTCACTTAATTTCTTTGGTTTAATTTTTTTCTTTAACCCTTCTATTTCAGTAGACATTTCATCGATAGACATATTTTTAATTTCTTTAACAATTTTACTTCTTTTTTCATCTGTTACTTCAACATCACTTGTCATTACTTTCAAATCCAATAATCTATTTTCTAATTGGTTTTTGATTTTCTTTGCAAATGATGATAGTTTATCTAAAACAACTTCGTTCTCTGCTTCAAGAATTTGTTTGTCAGTAGTTAATTCAGAATTTTCTTCTTCTTTATCACTCAATTTTTCTTTAAGACTTTCGATTTCATCTTTAAGTATTTTATTTTCAGCTTTCAAATCTTCAACTTTCGTTTCGAGTTCTGTTATGCTATCTTTTAGAGATTCGATTGTTTCTTCTTCACTATCAGTTGTAGTGTCATCAGTTGAATCATTATCATCTTTAGTAGAAGCATCATCAGTAGAAGTGTCTTCATCAGTTGTAGTATCATCTGCATCTTCTTTTTCAGCTTCAGCATTAGAAATACTATCTGTAATCATTTTTAATAAATCATCATCATTTTCAGAATTATTTATTAAATCAATCATTTTTTGTTTAGAATCTTTTGTATTTGTTTTAACACTATCTTGAGTTGAATCATCAATTTCAATTTTAGTTATTTGAGCATTACGATCAGCCGGATTGTTAACTACTGAAATTTCACTGAAATACATATCTTCATATTGCCAATATGCTGTTTTCTTTTCAGTTGCTTCACTTCCTTCTACAGCTACATCATAAGTTTCACCTTTCCAATGTCCGCAAAAATTAAATACTCCATTACTCAGAATTTTAGCCTTACATAAATCGCAAGTGATAGTATCTGCACTAGCTCCAATAGAAAAAGTTTTGTATCTTCCATCAATGAACTTTTGAATTGCATCGCTATCAGTAACTTGTATTTTAAGTTTAACTGCTTTTTTGCCTTCGGAAATTACACTATCTCCAAAGTCAGTTTCAACAACACGACCTAAAGGTTCAGAATTAGTATCATGATTTTTTAGAAGTGGTTTAGAAAAATCTTCTAAATATGTTTTATGGTCTTTAGCTAAACTCTCCTCTGGATAAATACCAAAGTTTAAATTTTTGCCACTATGCGTAGCTTCTAGATGAATGAAAATAGAACTAGGTAAATTTCCTTCATTACTATCTTTAAGTTCAGCAATTTTTATTTTTTCTCCATTTGCATCAGTTATACTGTCAATAGAATAGTTTCCTTCTGAATCAGTTAATGGTTCTATTTTCAACGATTCTAAATCTTCTATTTCAAACGTTTTACCGTTTTCATCAGTAACTTTCATTTTGATTCTTTTCATTATTTTTATTCCTCCTTTCAATTGTGCGTTAAATAAATTTTAAAATTACTTTTCGATAAATATCTAGCGAAGTTTCAAAATCACTTCCATTATTTAATGTTTTTTCTAATCTATTAAATACTTTGGATATTTCATTTGCCTTTTCACCTTTCAATATTATATTTACTTGCTTTTTCAACTGAATGATATTTTTAGCATTATTTTTTTTATTTTTTTTCGCATAATTGAATATTTTTATTATTTCTTCCTCTTTGTTATCTTTTGAATGTTGATTTTTTGGTTCGTTTTTATTATCAGTTTCATCATTGCCTTCATTATTACCAATAAGGTTATAATGTAATTTTTCTCTATCTGCATCTTGAATAGGATCTCTACCTAATTCTTGTCTAGCTTCATCTTCTGTAATTATTCCATGTTCAAATAAGAAAGTAATATGGTTATCTGTTTTTATTTTAGAATCCATATCATTTTCGTTGAATTGGAAAACAACCTTTTCTTCTGGATTTATAATAGGATCGTATCCACCTTCTAGTAATAATTCTTTAATAATTTTTTCATATACAGATGATTCGATTGTTTTTTGAATAGCTTTTATTCTATCTGACATTTCGCTTGTCATAGAATCTCCGGTAGAACGATTGGCAGTATCTCCACGACCAAACATAATGGCTGGAATACCAGTGCCTGTGAATATTCTGTTTTCTAAATATTCAAGATATGGTTTCGCTTGAATAACTTGATCAGATGCAATGGGTTTAATATTAACTCTTTCAGTTGTAACAAGTCCTCCATCAGTTTCCATATTTTCTATTTCAGCTTTTACCAATTCTACTTCTGCTTCTGTTCCTGGTAAATCCTTTGTCCCAACTTGAACATGATGAAATGGGTTTATGTTTTTATGAACCATTCTCAACATGTTTTGTTCTACTTCTCTTAAAGCTCTAACATCATCTAATACAGGTATTAAAAAAGATTTGCCGAAAGCTTCTCCTTTTTCTCTCTTGTAGTAAAAATGTATTATATCTTCTCTAGGAAAATCTTTCTCTTCTTCAGAAGTAGTTTGCTTATATTTTTTTGTTATACCGAAACTATCTCTTAATATAGTTACTGTACCTGCATTCATAAAGAAATACCCTGCTATTGGTTCATCTTCATAGTATCCCTCAACTTTTAATTCTGGATGTTGATGACCATCTTCACTTGATCTAACTTTAGTTAAAAAGCAATTTCCATATTTAACTATATCTTCAGCTATACCTGTGAAAAAAATCTCTGTTGGTATTTCTGTTATTTCAGCCATATAATCAAGACGTTTTTTTATATAATCTACTGCATCAGGATTTTTACCATAAATTTTATAACCTTCTTTAAAAAGTTGGTCTACATATTTATCTACTGCTTGTCTAACATAACTATCTACATCATAAGCAGCAGTTAAAATGTTAAGGTCGATAGGTGGAGCTTCAAAATCATCTGGAGAACCATTAAATATTCCGAAGGTTACTTTTTTTATTATATTTTCTGCAATTTCTCTTGTTTTATTAGATGCGTCAGTGATAGCTTTTCTAATATTGCTTTCATTTTCACGCTCTCTTATAAATAAGTTTCTTATATTATTTAGTAACTTCATTTTTAACAACTCCAATTATTATTTTTAATTATTCTGCTTCTTCAAACTTTTCATACTGTAATACTTTTAATTCATTAGTTGCTTTTAAAACATTTTTCATTTCACTTACCATTTTAGAAATATCATGCAAAACATTTGAACCTAAAGAAATTACTATTCCAGCAAATATTTTATTAACTATAGGAGATAATCCTGCTTCTGGTAATAAAATGACATTAACTGAAAATGCTAAAATTAAACTTACCAATATTGT
>NBLG01000032.1 GCA_002084435.1 Tenericutes bacterium 4572_104 | reverse complement strand
TTCAACACCAACAAGTGATGCAATCTTTGCTTTTATTTCTTCAACTTTTGTATTCTTGAGAGCTACTGCTTTTTCTTTGATTGCTTCAATTTTCTTTAAAGCATCTCTAGTAGCCATAACTGCATATTGTTTAGGTAAAAGGTAGTTACGAGCATAGCCATTTTTTACAACGACAACATCACCAGCCACACCTAAATCTTTCATATCTCTAATTAATATTATTTTCATTTTTAATTCCTTTTTTTAAGTTAAACCATATATCTAATAATCCTACAAATGCACTCATGATAAACATGAAGTGAAAAGTTAAGATCATTACAATATAATTTATTATTCTTAATAAAGTTCTATTATATGTAGATTTTATAAACCAACCTAAGACAATCGGAAAACCTTGAACAGCAAGTAACAAGATATTTGTCCAAACTAAAGGCATTCCAATAAATCTAGTCTCTTTAAAAATAGTTAAACCTAAGCTTAATATTATAGCATACACCATAAAACTCGGTAATTTAAAAGCTGTAACCTGGAACTTCATTATTGGGTGCTTCTTAGCTAGAAGCAATCCAAAAATTAATGCAGAAACCATTGGGAGAACCCACAAAATCACTAAATTATCGATATAAAAATCTGATACTTTAGCAAAATCAGTTTCCCAATTAGGATAAGCTTTTATTACTTCAGGATTCTTCAATAACTCATCTTTAGTTAGATTCATTCCAGCTATCAACTTTTCTTGAAATATATACTTCCTTGCGAAACCATATATTAGTTCAAAACCAGCAAAAGCAGTAAACGCTCTATTAAATCCGAGAGATTTGTAGAGTTGCACAAAAATAAATGAGGCAACTCCAACACCTATTAAGGTATCCGAAATCCTGACGATATCTATTTTTAAAACAAGAGCAAGAGTAATAATTACTCCAGCAAAGATAGCGAATTGAATATTCTTATCTTTGAGCTCTTCTCTAATATAATCACATATATTAACTGTCCAAAAGATCAAACCCCAAAGGGGGGATACTATAGCAACAAAAGTGGTTAAAACCGCTTTTAACACACTAGTCAGCTATGTATGGCATTAACGCCATGTGACGTGCTTTCTTAATTTCGTTTGATAATTTTCTTTGGTGTTTTGCACAAGTTCCTGTAAGACGTGCTGGCTCAATTTTACCAACATCAGATACGAACTGTTTCAAGACATCACTATTTTTATAATTTATCTCAATGTCGCGATTTTTACAAAATCTGCAATATTTTTTCTTTCCATATTTTCTTTTTTTATCGTAAAGCATGTTTTCTCCTTGCTATTAAAATGGGACATCATCATTAATAAAATCAGGCTCAGGTCTTTTCGGTTGAGCTTGAGTATTACTCTGATTACTATTTTGGTTCCTATTTTGATTATCAGGTTGTTGGTTACTATTATTGTTATTATAATTATTAGTTTGTCCACTATTATTATTATAACTAGAACCTTGACCATTGTTGTAAGAACCGTTATCACCTCTATTAACTATCTCCAAGCTCTGAATTTTATCAGCTCTTATCTCTGTAGTTGTTCTATTCTGTCCATCTTTAGTAGTATAAGAACTTTGTCTTAAACCACCCTCGATTACGACAGGACTACCTTTTTTTAACAAAGCACTCATACGCTCTGCCTGTAAGCCCCATAAAGAGACATTCATAAAGATAGGCTGATTCACCCATTGATTCGACTGTTTATCCCAATACCCTTCATCTATGGCAATACCACAATTAAAGATAGCTGTTCCTGTACTTGTGTATCTTAATTCTCCATCTCTGGTTAATCTACCTGAAACAACAATTTTGTTTAGTCTTGGAAGTCTCAAATCCATAATATCTCCTAGTCTTCAACTAAAAGATTATGACGGATTACTTTTTCATCAATACGGTAATTATCTTCTAAAACTGATACTGAGTCAGTATCAATAGTAAAGTAATTAATGTAGTAATATCCTTCAGTAAGCTTATTGATTGGGTAAGCAAGAACTTTTTTTCCCATATCATCAGTCTTAACAATTTCTCCACCATTATCAGTAATTAAAGCTGCATATTTTTTAATCACAGCACTAATTTGATCAGGTGAGAGTTTAGCGTCAAGAATTATCATACTTTCGTAATTTCTAACCATGTATTCCTCCCTATGGTCAGTTGATCCCGATTTTCTCGGAATAGGTAACATTATTTGCACTATTAAAATTCAAAAGAGAACCAATATCATCAGAGATATAGTTATCTAGTAAATCTATCATGTACTCATTTAATATGTTAATTTTCTTTAATTCATCTTGATTAAATCTATCAAGAACGAATTGTTTAACATCGTTTGAATTAGGTCTGCCTATGCCTATCCTAATTCTGCCATATTCGCCAGAGCCAAGAGCCGATGAAATAGACTTAAGTCCATTATGTCCACCAGTTCCACCTTTTTTTCTAATTCTAATCTTGGCAAATTGCAAATCCATATCATCAACAACAACAAGAATATCAGTAATATTCCTATTTTTAGTCATGATGCTCTGAACAGCAAGCCCACTAAGATTCATATAGGTTCTAGGTTTTATGAGAATAGCATTCCCATACTTAGCAACGAAATAATTTTTTGTTTTCTCAAACGTAACGCCATGGTGTTTCGCAAAGTTATCTAAAGTAATAAAGCCAATATTATGTCGGGTTCGAGAATATTTTTCTCCAATATTACCTAATCCCACTATAAGTTTCATCTTTACTATTCAGTAACCTCAGCAACAGCACTTTCTTCTGCTTCTTCATCTTCGTCTTCTTCAATTGCTTTGATCTCATGAATGATAACAAGAGCAATATCTTCAGCATCTTTGATGTTTACATTAGGGATAATTACATCCTTCACATAAATAGCATCACCAATACCAAGATTTGAAATATCAACTTCAACATCTTCAGGGATGTCTTTTGGTAAACAAGTAATTTGAAGTTTTCTAGTAAGGATATCAACGAATCCACCAACTTTTAAACTTTCAGGTTCACCAACGAATTTGATAGGAAGTAATAAAGTAACTTCATGGCCAGGATTAAGCAACAAGAAATCAAGATGTACAAAATCTCTTCTTACTGGATGAACTTGCTTAGCTTTAAGAATACAACGATGGTCTTCACCATTGTAATTTACGTTAAAGATAGCTAATTCGCCAATACTCTTCTTGTAAGCTTTCATAAAGTCTTTAGTAACAAACTGAACCGGAGTTCCAACTTTGCCTTGACCATAAATAATCGCAGGAGTTAACCCACCTTTTCTAAGGTCTTTTCTTTCTGACTTTTTGCCTAATTTTCTTGTTTCAGCATTAACTGTAATAACCATTTTTCCTCCACTTTCGTTTCTATCTAAAAAGAATACTTAGTGATTCTTCAATATGAATTTTCTTTATAGCTATCGCTAACATTTCAGCGATAGACAATTGCACAATTTTATCACACTTGCTCTTCTTCTCATTAAGAGGAACAGTGTTTGTAATAAATAACTTTTCTATTGGTGAGTCCTCTAATCTTTCGATCGCTGGACCAGATAATATTCCGTGTGCACATGCAGCAAATATCTTAGTAACACCATTCTTTTTCAACGCATGTGCCACTTTACATAAACTGCCACCTGTGTCAATAATATCATCAAATAAAATAGCAGTCTTACCTTCAACATTACCAATAATGTTTAAAAGCTCTGTATTATCATCATTTCCACTTCTTCTTTTATCGCCAATAGCTAAATCACAATTCAACCTTTTTGCAAAGGCTCTAGCTCTATTTGCACCACCAGAATCAGGGGAGACAACAACAAAATCTTCTTCATGAGAAAGCTCTTTAAAATGTCTTACAAATGTAGTCATTGAGAAGAGATGATCAACAGGAATGTTAAAAAAACCTTGGATCTGTTCAGCATGTAAATCAACTGTAATAATCCTATCTGCCCCAGCTACTGTAAGTAGGTCAGCAACTAATTTTGCAGTAATAGGAACTCTAGGTTGATCTTTCTTATCTGATCTCGCATAACCGTAATAAGGAATAACACAAGTAATTCTTTGAGCTGAAGCCCTTTTGAAAGCATCAAGCATGACTAATAACTCAACCAAATTATCGTTTACTGGATAACAAGTAGGTTGAATCAGAAATACATCTGCACCACGTACATTATCATTTATCTTAATAAATGACTCATCATTAGCAAACTTCTTCGACTCCATATCACCAAGAGGAATACCTGCATGTCTTGCAACCTCTTCTGCTAACGGTAAGTTAGCCTTACCGGAAAAAATCTTTAGTCTTGAAAACATCTCACTTCCCATTCTATATTGTTTTTGTAATATTTACCCAGTATCCTCTACTTCTAAAAAAGCTCTCTGCTTCCTCTAGTATTTCCCTTGTAGAAAAGATTCCGTAACAGGTAGAACCTGAACCAGACATTTGAGCAAATTCTGCTCCTAATTTTGTTAACTCTTCTACAATATCTTCCACTAAAGGGTACTTCTTAAATATTCCACCTTGCAAATCATTAAAGAGATAATGGATATCTCCAGTTTGAAGGTATGATTCAAAGTTTTTGTTCTTTCTTCTATCTTTAATAAGACTGTAAGCTTCGCCACTTGAAATTCCAATATTAGGATTGACCAAAAGAATATTCTTGATATTTACATCTTCAACTCTCTCTATCACTTCTCCTCGATTAAAACCACAAGCAGTTCCTCCCTCTAAAAAAAAGTTAATATCACTACCAAATCTGGCAGCCACATCATGTAATTCAGCCTTGCTTAAATTCAAATCCCATAAAAGATTAAGAGACTTAATCGCATTGGCTGCGTCACTACTTCCACCGCCTAAACCAGCAGCTAAAGGGATACGCTTATATAGTTCAATATATACACCACTTTTAACACAATATCTATTCTTCAAATATTCAGCAACTTTATAAATGAGATTTTCTCTTCCACAAAGTTCTTCTCTATCTGACCAAACTTCAATTGAACTCTTTTTTGTCAAAGAATATTTTAAACTATCATACAAATCAATCTCACTGAAAAGGGTTCTAATTTTATTAAAACCGCTTTCCAGCTTAGATTCAACATTTAAAATTAAATTAATTTTTGCGTAAGCGACTGAATAAACTTTTCTTCTTTGGTGTAGGATTTTGTTCTCCATAATAGTAATAATAGTAATAATAGTAATACTTATGCCTATTATAATATTTTTGTACTTTGATACCATTCACAACAAACCCATCTACTTTTTTATTAACATTAGCAAGAATCTCTTGAGCTCTTCCTAAAACTGCTTTTTCAGTATGGGCTACTCTTAAAACTAAAAATAATTTGTCTACTTTTTTCGCCATAATAATAGCATCAGTAACCGCAATAACAGGTGGAGTATCAAAGATAACATAATCATATTTTGATTTCAACTCAGCAATGAAATTATCCATTCTATCTGAAGAGAGTAACTCAGAAGGGTTAGGTGGAATAAAACCTGATGTAATTATATCGAGGTTAGAAATTCCTGAAGGTTTCACAATATCATCAACAGTAATGGTATCATCAATTAAATAATCACTTGCACCATTCTCTTTTTTAATACCAAATTTAGTATGAATTGTTGGACGTCTCATATCAATATCGATAATAACAACTTTACTGTTCATTTGAGCTAGTGTTATAGCTGTGTTTGAAACAGTTGTTGATTTACCCTCTTTTGGACTTGATGAAGTAACAAGGAAAGACATAGGTCCTGTTGCCTTATTAGCAATAATATTAGTTCTAAGAGAACGATACGATTCTGCAACTGGTGACTTAGGAGAGTAATGAGAAATCAGCTGTCCATTAATCTGAAGGAAAGATCTCTCGAGTCTCTCTTTTCTTTCCGAGGTAGCATGGTCTATCATATTCCTTAGTTCATCAAGTTCTCCAGTAGGAAGATCAATCAGCGGTATAGTTCCTATTATTGGTGATTTTAAGAAGCTTTCGATATCATCTAGTGTCCTAAGCTTTGTGTCCATTGAATGAGCTAAAAATGATGCACCCACACCTAAACCTAAACCAAGAATAACACCAATAAGGTAATTCATCATCTTCTTAGGTTTAATAGGAATTCTTGGAACTCCAGCAGTCTCAAGTATTCTTACATTTCCTAACTGAGAAACTTCGGCAATTTTTGCATCTTCATA
>NBLG01000031.1 GCA_002084435.1 Tenericutes bacterium 4572_104 | reverse complement strand
GTAGCGTATAATAATTTACCTACATAACTATGATTATTTGAAGCTATTCTTAATTTTTCTATTGATGCATTACAATGAATATCATCGTGATAATTAGAATTAGCAACCACTAATAAACATTTTCCTGTTTCTTTATTGAAGTATGACACACCAATTGCAGGGGTATCAAACTCATTAAAGTATAACGGCAAATAACTATTTATATCTGTAATCTGATTTAACCATTTTTTTCGAATATCTTTAACTCCGTTTAAATGATCAGCTATTTCCCAATGATTATTATTTAGATAATGAATTACTACAATCTACTCCTAAATTCATTGGTTGAGTCTCATATACTTCTTGTCCAGAGTTGATAAAAGGAACAGAATTAGGTAATAACATATTTAAAATTGTAATCATTCTCGCTAGAACTCTTCCGCCATCTCTGCCTGCAATTCTAGCGCTATCGTGCGTCTCACAAGAGGCAAACATTGGTAAAGAAATATCTTTTAATCCATAAACAAATTTATGTAATTTCTTTTCCCATACACGGGGTTCCATCCAAAAACCATTACCTATAATAATGTTATAACCAAAATCCTTTGCCTTTTTAGCATTATCAGGGTTTAATTCTTCAGCTATAAAAGCAAAGTCATGATTATTTTCTCTAGCTTTATTAATAATCATTTCTAATAACTTTTCTGGCAAGGCATGTCCCATATCAATTCTAGCTCCATCAATTCCGTATTTTTTTTGATAATGAGGAATAATGCTTGACAAGAGATTCCATAGTTCTTGATTAGGAATTTCTCCAGGAAATAGATTAGCTTTTATAGTATCAAATAATATATATGGGTTTACTGATTTAGATTTTAAATATTGTTTAGTTGCCTTTGGATGATCCATAAACATTCTAAAGAAAGTAACATCAGTAGGTGGTATAGTGTTCCCTAATCCATCCACATAAGGAACTTTATATTTATGTGCTTCACTTTTTTTAATCCAATAGAACCAATCTGGATGGTCTTTAATCAAATCATTATCTACAGAATTAGTTCTTGGAATAATATCGATAATAACTCGCATATCTAATATATGACATGCCTCAACTAAAGCTTGAAATTCTTCTTCAAGAGACATTTCTTTTCCAGTCATAGTTTCTTTTAAATTAGGGTCTAAATCAAAGAAGTTGGCTACTCCATATGGAGAACCTAATTCTCCTTTTTTGTCTTTTAAAGAAAAACGAGATATTGGTAATAAATAAAGTGTATCAACCCCCATTTTTTTTAGTAAAGGTAACAAAGCTAATGTCTTCACAAAAGTTCCAGTTTCTTTAAGATGATTAAAATTAGATAAATCTAGAGAAAAAGATCTATCATGGTCCCAAGCACTACTAGTTCGAATCATCAAAGAATAAAGAACTGACTTTCTAATCCAGTCTCCTCCTTGTGCATTATCTTTAATATTTTTAATTTCAGATAATGATTTAGAATAATTCTTTCTATTTTTCTTGTTTGGTAAAATATATTCTTCGATTAAACTAGAATAAAACAAATATGGATTAACAAGTAATTCTTGACTTGGAAGCTTTCTTAATTCTTTTCCACTATAATTCCAAGCATTCCACATATCAGGAACGACATAATTAATGTTTCCATATTTTATCTTTCTTTTTAAGATATTGTTTAGTTTTTCTATTTTTAAAAGGGCCACTTTAATCACCTCATAATTATTATATCAAATACTAAAGGTAAAAAGTCATGTTTTTTAAAATGTGTAAGTGTTTACACTGCAATCATTGTTCTTTAAAATCATTGTTTAATATAGTATAATACAATGTGGGATGAGGTGATTTAATGAAAAGGCCTGTAGTATTAATAATAATGGATGGAATTGGTATAGCTAAAAAAAGTTCAGGTAATGCATATACATTAGCTAAACATCCAAATCTTGATAGATTATTTAAAGAATATCCAAATATCCAAATTGAAGCTTCTGGAGAAGCTGTTGGGTTACCAGAAGGACAAATGGGTAATTCAGAAGTTGGACATATGAATATAGGAGCTGGTAGGGTTGTATATCAATCTTTAACTAGAATCAATAAAGCTGTTAAAGATGGAGAATTATCTAAAAACAAAGCTTATGCTCATGCGTTTAACAACGCTATTAAAAATAATTCAAAATTACATTTGTTTGGTTTATTGTCAAATGGAGGAGTTCATTCTCATATAGATCATTTTAAGGCGATGTTAAAAGCCGCAAAAGAAGCAGGAGTGAAGAGAACCTATATTCATGCATTTTTAGATGGACGTGATGTAGGGCCTCATACTGGAGTAAGCTTTATCGAAGAATTAGAATCTTTTATGGAAGAGATAAATTACGGTAAAATAGCTACTGTATCTGGAAGATATTATGCAATGGACCGCGATAAGAACTGGGATAGAATTCAGAAAGCATATGATTCTATGTCTTTTGGAAAAGCACCACATAAAGCTTCGGCTGTAGAAGGAGTAGAAGAATCATATAAAAATGATATTACAGATGAATTTGTCTTACCATTTGTAGTTGATGATTCTGGATTAATTGAATCAAATGATTCAATTATCTTTATGAATTTCCGTCCTGATAGAGCAATTCAAATATCAACTGCTTATTCTAATCCGGAAGCATTAGTTGGAAAATTGAATACAGAGAACGGACCTAAGAATATAACATATGTATCCACAATGAAATATGCAGATTCAGTAAAAGGCGAAGTTGCCTTTGATTTAAATAATTTAACTAATATGTTTGGGGATTATGTATCTAAAAAAGGTCTTCATCAATTAAGAATTGCGGAAACTGAAAAATACGCTCATGTAACTTTCTTTTTTGATGGAGGAGTAGATAAAGAAATTAAAAACGCAAAGAGAGTTTTAATTCCAAGTCCTAAGGTTCCAACATATGACTTACAACCAGAAATGAGTGCTTATTTGATTACTGAAAGTTTGATGAAGGAATTAGATTCTTTAGAACACGATGTTGTTATATTAAACTTTGCTAACGGAGATATGGTTGGACATACTGGAGTAATTCCTGCGGCAGTTAAAGCAGTTGAAACAGTTGACGAATGTGTTGGTAAAGTAGTGGATAAAGTGTTATCATTAGGTGGGGTATGTTTAATTACAGCTGACCATGGAAATTGTGAAAAGATGTTGACAGAAGATAATAAGCCTTTCACAGCACACACAACAAATCCAGTTCCATTTATTGTGACTGATAAAGAAATAACTTTAAGAGAAATTGGTGGTAAATTAGGAGATATTGCGCCAACTATGCTTAAATTATTAAACCTAGAACAACCAAAAGAAATGACAGGAGAATCATTGATTGAATAATTATGATACAAAATTAAGAGATATTAATTTTAAAGATTTAATATTTGTTATACTATATGGTGGAATTATATCCATATTACTTGGTGTGGCTCTTGGATTAGTTGATTATTACATTAGAAAATATACATCACTTTCATTTTCAATGATATTTTTCTTTATTGCAGCACAATATATAGGCCGCACTGTAAGAAAACAATATGAAATTCCTCATATTGTATATATAGTTATTACAGCTATGTTTTTAGCTTTACAGGGATTAATTATTTTATTAATACCATCTATATATAATTTAGCTATAAATTATTCGGATTTATCAATATTATATAATTTAAGAATTTATGGTATTGGTTTAATTCAAATATTTAAATCTTTATTTACAGGATTTAATCTTTGGGTGTATTTAGAAGTTTTATTCTTAATTGTTGGAACATATGTCGGAACTAAAGAGACATATTAAATATATAAAATAAATCTATTATAAAGGAGAAAAAATTATGCCAAACATTAGTAATATTTACGCAAGAGAAGTATTAGATTCTCGTGGAAATCCTACTGTTGAAGTAGAAGTTTATACAGAATCAGGAGCTTTCGGTAGAGCTATAGTACCTAGTGGTGCTTCTACTGGAGAACATGAAGCAATTGAATTAAGAGATGGAGACAAAAGTCGTTTCTTAGGAAAAGGTGTTACAAAAGCCGTTAAAAATGTAAATGAAGTTATCGCACCTAATTTAATTGGATACGATGTAACTTTCCAAACAGCAATTGACAAAATCATGATTGATTTGGATGGAACTCCAAATAAATCAAAACTTGGAGCTAACGCAATCCTTGGAGTATCAATGGCTTGTGCAAAAGCAGCTGCTGACTTCGTTGGATTACCTCTTTATTTGTATTTAGGTGGATTTAATGCAAAACTTATTCCAAGTCCACAAATGAATATTATAAATGGTGGATCACACGCTGACAATAATATAGACTTCCAAGAATATATGATTATGCCTGTAGGCGCTCCAACATTTAAAGAAGCATTAAGAATGGGTGCGGAAGTATTTCATAATTTGAAAAAGGTATTAAAAGATTATGGATATAATACTGCAGTTGGAGATGAAGGTGGATTCGCTCCAAACCTTAAATCTAATGAAGCAGGAATCAAAGTAATCATTGAAGCTATTGAAAAAGCTGGATATGTTCCAGGTAAAGATGTATTTATTGCTATGGACGTAGCTGCTTCAGAATTTTACAATAAAGAAACAAAATTGTATGATTTAAAAGGCGAAGGCAAGACAATGAATACTAAAGAATTAATCGAATTCTATGAAGGCCTTGTGGAAAAATATCCAATTATTTCTATCGAAGATGGTTTAGATGAAAATGATTGGGAAGGTTGGGTTGAATTAACTAAAGCTTTAGGCAATAAAATCCAATTAGTTGGAGATGACATCTTCGTTACTAACACAGATAAACTAGCAAAAGCAATTAAAATGGGTGTAGCTAATTCTATTTTGATTAAACTTAATCAAATAGGAACTATCACAGAAACATTTAACGCAATTGAAATGGCAAAAACAGCTGGATACACTGCAGTTGTAAGTCATCGTTCAGGCGAAACAGAAGATACTACAATCGCAGATTTAGCAGTAGCTGCTAATACAGGACAAATTAAAACAGGTTCAATGTCAAGAACAGATCGTATTTCAAAATACAATCAATTATTAAGAATTGAAGAAGAACTTGATGAAGTAGCTGAATTTAAAGGATTAGGTTCTTTATACAATTTACGTTAATATATCATAAAAAAACATGTTTTTGGGTCTTCCAAAAACATTTTTTTATGGTATAATAGTTTAGTGCAATAAGCATAACTATGTTTAGGAGGTCAATACCATGCATACTATAGATTTTTTATTATTTTTTGTTTCAATATTTCTTATCATTTTAGTAATGGTTCAAGAATCTAAAGATGATGTTAATAATACTTTCACTGGAGAAAAATCAGATTTATTCAAAAATCAAAAGCAAAGAGGTGCGGAATTGGTGCTAGCAAGGGTTTCAATAGCCACTTCAATTGCATTCATCGGGTTAGCTATTTTAGCATTAATACTTTATTAAGAACACATTACGTGTTCTTTTTTATTACATTATAAGAAGGATATATTATGAAAGAAGAAGTATACAATTTAATAAAAAAAGCTTCCTATAAGGAAAGGTCTTTAATAGGAATATCATCACTTCTTAAAATTAACACAGAAGAAGAATTCCAACAATTAACTAAAGCTTTGGATAAATTAGTTAAAGAAGGTAGAATATACCGAGATAAATCAGGATACTACCAAACCTACTCTGATAAAATTATAGTTAAAGGTAAATTTGATTTAAAATACAAAGGTTATGGATTTATCATTGTAGATGAATCAGAATACCCTGATATTTTTATACCTCGTAATCTAAAGAATACAGCTATGGATGAAGATTATTGTTTAGTTGAAATCACAAAACAAAAAGGCAAAGACAGATTTGAAGGAAGAATAATTAAGGTATTAGAGAGACACGTTACTCAAATTGTTGGAGAATATTATGATGGTCAAATATTCCCTAAAAATTATACCAATGATTTAGTATTCAAATTAAGAAAAGAAGACCAAAAAAAGGTTAAAAATCATCAATTAGTTAAAGCTAAAATAATTCGTTATGGAAAAACCTTTATTAAAGAATGCAAATTAATTCAAGTATTAGGTAATATTGATGATAAAGATATAGAAATAATCGAAGTAATTCATCGCAATAATTTAATTTCTGAATTCAAAAAAGAAGAACTAGACTTCGCAAGAGAAATCCCTCAAACTATAGATGAAGAAGAAATCAAAAATAGAGTTGATTTAAGAAGTGAAACTATATTTACTATAGACGGTGAATATACAAAAGATATAGATGACGCTGTTTCTATTTATAAAAATAAGAAAGGCAATTTTGTTTTAGGAGTACATATAGCTGATGTAAGCTATTATGTAACTGAAGGTTCTGTTTTAGATAAATGTGCTTACGAAAGAGGGACAAGTATTTACCTAGCTAATTCTGTTATACCAATGTTGCCAATTGAATTATCAAACGGAATTTGTTCATTAAATCCAGGCGTTGATCGCTTTACAATTTCATGTGAAATGGAAATAAATAATGCGGGAGAAGTTATAAAATATGATATTTTCCCATCAGTAATTAAATCAATTCATAAAATGACATATACAAATGTTAATAAGATTATTGAAAAAGACCCTGAAACATTAAAAGAATATAGTGATATTGCAGATAAAGTAATGTTAATGAATGAATTACAATCTATATTATCTAGTGTTAGAGAAGAAATGGGATCAATTAACTTTGAAACCATCGAACCTAAAATTATATATGATAATTCAGGAGACATTAAAGAGTTAATAATCAAAGAAAGACTTCAAAGCGAAAAACTAATTGAAGAATTTATGTTAGTTGCTAATCAAGTAATCGCAACACATGTTTTTGGTATGAAATTACCATTTATTTATCGAATTCATGAATTACCTAATCAAGAAAAATTAAACCAAATACTTAGTTTATTAGAAAAATTTGGCAAAGAAAAAGGAATAGATGATAATTTAACTCAACATAATTTCCAACAAATACTTAAAAATGTTGAAGGTACATTATATGAAAAGGTAATAACCACATTATTATTAAGAACTATGTCTAAAGCGAGATATTCTAGAGAAGATGTTGGGCATTATGGATTAGCATTTGAACATTATAC
>NBLG01000030.1 GCA_002084435.1 Tenericutes bacterium 4572_104 | reverse complement strand
GATCCATTAAAAGTAATTTCTTAGTCTTAGATAAATTTATTCAATCTAAATTTAAAGTTGCATTTGGAAACAGAATTATGGGACAACTTCATAAGTTTGTACCTGTTTATGTTGCTTGCGGAGGAACTGAAGTAGAAGGGCTTGATTTTATGTTTGCTAATAAGATTTTAAGAAAGTTTGAAAATCTTAATTTAGCATTTTTACAAGAAGAATTAAATCAATTAACAGCGCAAATTAAAAAAATATTTGGTAAAAATGAATTCGAATTATCATTAGAATATATAAAAGAACTTAAAAGACAATAGTGGGTGAAGTGAATGGAAAAGGGCGCAGCTAAAAAGTATTTTAAGAAAATTAATATTACTTTTGAAGGGGTAAATAAGCAAGATGAATTCGCCAAAACATTTCTTAACTTAATTAAAGGGGCGGATACCGAGTTTTATCATAAAGAAAGACGAGAACGTAGAGTTTTTGACGATTCTTTTATGGATGCAGTTGAAAAAATACTTCCAGTAATAGAAAAATTAACAAGAAATCCAAATGAAAACTTGAAAAAGTTTTCTGAAGTCGTGCCTGTTGAGCGAGCAAAAAAAACAGACGCAGATACAATTCGCCATTTAGCAGTTAATACACAGTTGATTAGATCAGCTGATAATAAGGGAAACGTTATTCCTTCTAAAGTTTTAACTAGTTATTCAGAATCAGATTTAGGCACATATGAAAATCGTTTCTTAATGACTTTAATTAATAAAATATATATGTTTATTCAGTTTCGTTATGATTTGATTGTTGAAAAAGCGAAGACTGAATATATTAATTATTTAAAAGTGCACTCTCATTTAGATTGGGAAGACACCATGATTGAATATGATATTACTTTTAAAGTTCATCAAAAATCTGAGAATGATGAAATAGGTAAAAGAAATATCAATTTATTAAAAAGGATGTCTTATATTAGAGATTTGATTACTAAATATAAAATGTCTAGATTTATGAAGGCAATGGAAGGATATCAACCTGTTAAGCCTCCAATAATGAAAACAAACAAGATTTTGAAAAATTACGATTTTAAAGCTTGTTATAATATGTGGGTTGTTCTTGATGAAATTGATCGTATAGGTTATGATGTTGACATTTTTGAACGAGATGTTGAATTTGAAGACAAATACATCAATGAAATTGATAATGTAATGATGTTTTTATACGCAACTGTTGCGAATAATCAAATTGATGATTTTGAAATGTCACATGAATTACCAATTAATTACAGCAAGAAAAAAACACCTAAGGTGCTTTTGTCTTATGAAAATGATGATTATATAAAACCTGGAGAATATATCTTCCAGGATAACACTCTAAATCAGTATTATTTAGAGCAAATCAGAAAAAGCAATGAAACAAGATTTAAAGCGTTATTAGATGCTGGTATAAATAAAGAAGAAGCAATTAAGATTATTTATCAGCGCTTATCATCCATAGCTGATTCAGCCTTTGTTGATTTTATAAATGAGAATTTCAAAGCTGATGAATTAAATGATGTAAGAGAAAAAATCAAATTACAAAATCAGGTTTTAGAAGCATATAATAATGTTGAAGAAATTCAAAAAGATAATATGATTAATATGCAAACTCAAAAAGCTTTAGCACAATTAACTTTAAATAACTATCAAGACGATTTGAAAAATCTTCTCGAAGAAGAAAAACTTCAAAAAGAATTAGATGCAGCTGAAGAAATGAAGCGTATGATGGATGCTAAAAAAAGAGAAATTGATGAACAAATAGAGAAAAAACTAAAGATTAAAAAAGCAAAAGAAATTCTTGATAAAGCTGAAAAAGAAAGAAGAGAAAAGAAGATTCAAAAATTAATTGAATTTAATTAAATCTATAAATAATTAATAAACAAAGAGGTGATATTATGATAAAAAAACGCTAATGTTGTTGATATTGATGTTAGTGCTGAGTTATATGTTTCTGATGATGGAACAAATTATACATCAGCTTCAAGCATTGATTTTCAAAATGTTGTTCCTGGAGATATTAAATATTATAAAATAGTTATTACAAATAATAATGATTTTAATATTAATACTCAAGTATCTTTGCATGGATTTACTGATTCAGTTGCAGATTCTGAAGGTGATGATACTAATTATTTAGCTGGAAAAACTCTTTTGGATGTTCTTGTTTTAAATGCATCAAATAATGTTGATTCAAATACAATAACCAATCAAACATTAACTTCTTTATTACAGGCTTCATCTTTTGTTGTTACACATGAAAGTGTAGCTATTGCAGCTTCAGGTACGGCTGAATGTTATTTTAGTTTCACTGTTTCTACATCTGCTGGTAATGACTATCAAAATTTAAAACTGGATATTAGTAATCTCTTTATTCAGTCAGTCGAGCAGGGGTGATAATTTATGAAGCATAAAAATTTAATTTTTTGGGGATTATCATTAATTGTATTTTTATTCGCGATTTTGACAATAGGAATTACATATGGTTGGTTTGCAGATGTTATTGATTTAGGCTCAGGTACTGTATCTGTAGGAGATATTAGATATACAAAATCTGGAGGTTTTATTTCATCAAATCAAATTATACAGCCAGGAATGGAACTAATAGATACACCAATAACTTTGGCTAATGAATCTAGTATAACTTCTCAGATGAGAGTTAAAATTGAATATACCAAAGTAACAAGACCAGTAGATACATTGGTCATTGAAACTGTAGATTATGCTAATTCTGCCAGTGATCACTTAAGCGTTACATTTGGTTCAACATTTGTTTATGATAATGGGTATTGGTATTATAATGGCTTGACGAGTTCGATACCTGCTGATTCTGGAACCATTGATGTAATAAGTTCATTATATTATGATGGCAATTTAGTTGGCAATGATTATTCAGGAATAACTTGTAATATCAGCATTGTAATAGAAGTAAAACAAAACGATAATGTAACATGGTCTGAATTGACTTCATATGATTTTTCAACTGGGTACCCAGCTTAATGGAGTTTAGATAACTCCATTTTCTTTAGGAGTATATACATGAAGAAAGTATTTAAAAAGAGTTTAGGAATTATACCTTATTTAATATTATTAATATCATTTATATTAATAATTTCGTTAACTATATCACTTAAAAAAGGTGAAACACCTACCATTCTTGGCAAGGCGATTTTTCTTGTGGTCTCTCCTTCAATGGAAGATACTATTCATGTCAATGATGTTATTTTCGTAGATACTACCGTTAATAATTATTCTGTAGGTGATATAGTTACTTTTAAAGCTTATTTTGATAGTAATAATGATGGGTCATATGAATGGAATGATATCACACATAGAATAATTGATGTTAATATAATTGATGGGGTAGAATATTATACAACTAAAGGGGATAATAACGGTTTTTCAGAAAGTTGGGAAATTGATTTTACTTCAGATTTAATAATCGGTAAATATGTTGGTAAATCAGCATTAATTGGGAGCGTATATAAATTTATATTTTCTGAAGGAATAAATTTAATATTTATTATTATAATAATTTCGTTTGTAGCAATTGGGGCTATGGAAATATTTGAAATTGTTAAACAATTAAGTATGCAAAAACAAAAAGTTATTCTTGAAGAAAAAGAAAGACTAATCCAAGAAGAGCTTGCAAGGCTTAGAGCGTTAAAGGAAGAGAAGGACAAATAAGATGAATGTAATTGTTTTGGCTAGTGGATCGAAGGGAAATTCAACTTATATAGAAATAGGAAATGAAAAAATATTAATTGATTGTGGTATTACTTATAAACAATTAAATTTAAGACTTGCAAAACATAATAAAACATTAGATGGTATTACTAAGGTATTTGTAACTCATGAACATAGTGACCATGTAAGTCAATTAGCGATGTTAGCAAAAAAACATGATTTTGAAATATATCTAAGCGAAGGAACGCTTAAACATCTTTCTACAAAAATAAAATACTATATAGATAGTACTAGATTTCATGTTATTGAACCTGAAAATATATTAGAATTTAATGAATTTAAAGTGTTGCCTTTTATGATATATCACGATGCATTTGAACCTTTTGGATATAGATTTTTTGAGAAAGATAAGTCACTCGTTTATATTACAGATACTGGTTATTTTCCATCGAGAAAATATCATTTGATTTCAAATGCAGAAGCATATATTATTGAAAGTAATCATAAAGTTGAAACATTATTAGAGAGCAATAGACCTTGGCTTCTAAAACGAAGGATTTTAGATGATGAAGGGCATCTATCTAATGAGGATTCAGCTAATTTATTGTTAAATCTATCTGGAGATAAGACAAAAACAATTATATTAGCTCATTTATCTCAAGAATGCAATACAGAAAATGATGCCTTAGAAGCATATAATAGAGTATTTGTTGATCAAGGAATAGACATTTATGAATATCAAATAATTGTCGCAAAACAAAATGAACCAACTAAATTAATAACAATTAAATAGCTAAAAAATAGAAAGCGTTTTAATCACAATTTAATAATTGTTTTTAAACGCTTTTTAAGTTATAATATATGTTGGACTATAGAGCTTATATAATATATATAATAGGAGGTTGTTTATGACAACAAAAAAAGTTTATCAATCCATGGATGGAAATCAAGCTGCAGCGTATACCGCTTATGCGTTTACAGAAGTAGCCGGAATCTATCCTATTACACCATCCTCTCCTATGCCTGAACACATTGACACCTGGGCTGCCCAAGGTAAGAAAAACTTATTTGGAATGCCTGTTAGAGTTGTGGAAATGCAATCAGAAGCAGGAGCAGCTGGGACAGTTCACGGATCTTTAGTTGCTGGAGCCTTGACAACAACATTTACCGCATCACAAGGATTATTATTAAAAGTACCTAATATGTATAAAATCGCAGGAGAATTACTACCAGGTGTTATGCATGTTGCAGCGCGTTCTATAGCTGCACATTCATTATCTATTTTTGGAGATCATCAAGATATTTATGCTACAAGACAAACTGGTTTTTGTATGTTAGCTTCTGGATCTATCCAAGAAGTAATGGATTTAGGTGGAGTAGCACATTTAGCTGCTATTAAATCTAGTTTACCATTCATGCATTTCTTTGATGGATTTAGAACAAGCCATGAAGTTAACAAAATTGAAGTAATGGATTATGCTGTATATGATCGTTTGCTAGATAGAGAAGCAGTTAAAAAGTTTAGACAAAGAGCTTTAAACTCTGCTAAACCAAAAACTATGGGAACTGCTCAAAATGACGATGTATACTTCCAAGCAAAAGAAGTTCAAGAGAAATACTACAGACCAGTAGCTGATATCGTTAATGGGTATATGCAGGAAATATCAAAAGTTACTGGTAGAAGTTATGCTCCATTTAGTTATTATGGAGATCCAGAAGCTGAACGAGTAATTATAGCTATGGGTTCAGTTACTGATACAATTAGAGAAGTTGTAGATAACTTAAATGTTATGGACAATAAAGTTGGATTATTAGCAGTTCATCTATATCGTCCATTCTCTGAAAAATACTTCTTTAAAGCTTTACCTAAAACAGTTAAGGCTATTGCTGTTTTAGATAGAACAAAAGAACCAGGAGCTACTGGTGAACCACTTTATTTAGATGTTAAATCAGTATTTTACGGAAAAGAAAATCAACCAGTTATCGTTGGTGGTAGATACGGATTGTCAAGTAAAGACACTACACCAAATCAAATATTAGCTGTATATAAGAATTTAGATGGCGAATTTAAAGATCATTTTACAATTGGTATTGTTGATGATGTTATGCATTCAAGTTTAGATGCATCAGAAAAGATAGATACATTAGATCCTGAAACTACAGAATTATTATTCTTTGGACTTGGATCAGATGGAACTGTTGGAGCTGTTAAAAATATATCTAAAATTATTGGAGATTATACAGACCTTTATGGACAAGCTTACGCTTCATATGATTCTAAAAAATCTGGTGGAGTAACAAGAATGCATTTACGTTTTGGTAAAAATCCAATTCGTTCAACTTACCTTGTAAATCAACCTCATTTTGTTTCATGTTCACAAGAAAGTTATTTGACTAAATTTGATATGATTAAAGGTATTAGAAAAGGTGGAACTTTCTTATTATCAACAAATGTAAGTGAAGATGAAGTTGAAGATTTATTACCAAACAACTTTAAACATATTTTAGCAAAACAAGAAGCTAAATTATATATAATTCATGCATATGAAATAGCTAAAGAAATAGGCGAAGTTAAACTAGTTTCTACAATTATGCAATCCGCATTCTTTAAATTAAATCCACAGATTATGGATTTTGAATCAGCTAAAAAAGCTATGAAAGCTTTTGCGAAGAAATCATTCTTACGCAAAGGTGAAGATATTGTTAAGAAAAACTATGAAGCAGTTGATCGCGGTGGGGACGCTTTAATTGAAGTTAAAGTTAAACCAGAATGGGTTAACTTAGAATCACATAAAGAACGTGATGATTCTAGACCTGATTTCGTTAAAAATATCGCTGATATTGTTAATGCTATTGATGGTTATGATTTACCAGTTTCTGCATTTGAAGGCATTGAAGATGGACAAATTCCTAATGGAACTGCCCGTTATGAAAAACGTGGTGTAGCTGAAGAAGTAGCTACTTGGGTTCCTGAAAATTGTATTCAATGTAATCTATGTGCTGTTTCTTGTCCTCACGCTGCAATTCGTCCAATATTAGCTACAGAAGAAGAAGTTAAAAATGCACCTGTTGAAGCTAAATGGATTGACGCAAGAGGAAAAGGATTAGAAGGATTAAAATATCGTATAGAAGTTTCAATTCTTGATTGTACTGGATGTAATGTTTGTGTTAATGTTTGTCCTTCAAAACAAAAATCATTAAAAATGACTCCAATTAGCGAGAATGTAGAAAGAAAAGAACATGTTTTAGCTGATTATTTATACAATGAAGTTCCTTATAAAGATAATTTAGTTGAAAAGAATAGTTATAAAAATGTTCAATTTGCTCAACCTTACTTTGAATTCTCTGGAGCTTGTGCTGGTTGTGGTGAAACTCCTTATATTAAATTTGCAACTCAATTATTTGGTAAGAGAATGGTGATTGCTAATGCAACGGGATGTTCATCAATCTATGGAGCATCTTTCCCAGCATCACCATATACAAAAGATTCAGACGGTAGAGGACCAGCTTGGGCTAACTCTTTATTTGAAGATAATGCTGAATATGGATTTGGTATGAGAATTGCACAAAAAACAATTAGAGATCGTATGCAAAACATTATTGTTAATCAAAATGAAAAATTCAAAGGGAAATTAAAAGACTTATTAAATGAATGGGTAGAAAATCGTTATGATGGAGATAAAACTCTAGAATTAGCTGATAAGATTATTCCATTATTAGAAAAAGAAAATTTTGAAGCTGCCAAAGATTTATTAGAAGTTAAAGATTATTTCGTTAAACAATCTAACTGGATTATTGGTGGAGACGGATGGGCTTATGACATTGGTTATGGAGGGCTTGACCATGTTATAGCTAATGAGGAAGATGTAAATATATTAGTATTAGATACAGAAGTTTACTCTAATACAGGTGGACAATCTTCTAAAGCTTCAAGAGCTGCATCAATCGCAAAATTTACTGCAGCTGGAAAACCTAATAAAAAGAAAGATTTAGCAGCATTAGCTATGTCTTATGAACATGTATATGTAGCTATGGTGTCACATGGAGCTAATCCTACTCAGTTGTTAAAAGCAATGAAAGAAGCAGAAAACTATCCAGGACCATCTATTATTCTTGCATATTCACCATGTATTGCACACGGAATTAGTGGCGGATTAGGCAATTCAAATCAAGAAGCAAAATTAGCTACTGAATGTGGATATTGGCCAATATTTAGATATGATCCTCGTTTAATTAAAGAAGGTAAAAATCCATTACAAATAGATTCAAGAGAACCTAAATGGGAAAAATACCATGAATTCTTATTAAATGAAAATCGTTATCAACAATTGGCAAAAACAAATCCTGAAGAAGCAGAAAGATTATTACATAAAAATATGACAGATGCTAAAAAACGTTGGGCAATGTATAAACGTTTAGCTTCAATGGATTATTCTGAAGTAATTGAATAGATTTTATAAATTAATTTATATTAAATAGTTTAATCATAAAAAAAAAGTACCATTTTCTTTTGAAAAGGTACTTTTTTAATATAAAAATAT
>NBLG01000029.1 GCA_002084435.1 Tenericutes bacterium 4572_104 | reverse complement strand
AATCTGGCAAAAAGCATCTGGTGCCAATGTTCGTAAGCTACTTCTTCAACTAATATTTCCAGTGACTGTCTTCCGCTGTCATCCCGCTCATCGCCAAGTTGTCTGGCATGAACTCTTAATCTTCGGCGCAGATTTCTTTCATCTTCGCTTAAATAGTCAAAAGGTTTGCTTTCACCTACGCCAAGTTGGTCTAAGGCTGCTTTGGCAGCAGCCTCAGCTATAACTCTAGCTTTTTTTATAGTAGATTCTAAACTATTTCGTAATATTTTATCTAAAGGTTTCATTTAATAGAGCTCCATTTTGTATCTAATGTCATCAGGTTACACCATCACCGGACCTTTTTTTAGGGTTTCTTTTAATAGTGCTTCTGTTTCCTTTAACCAGGCTACTATATCAGCTTCACTCTTTAAGGTTTTACTAGGTAAGTCAACTTCCTGAATTTTAGGCTCCATTAATTTGGCAGCACCTAAAGTTATTGCATTATATCTTGAAGAAAGTGCTGCTACAATATTCCTTAAGTTTGGTAAACTATTTCGGGATAAGCTATCTAAAACATCTTTGGTTGTCTCAACATTGAATGCTGGATTGTTAGCTTCAAGCAACTGATTTCTAACTCTTAAACTATGTTTTTGTTCTGGTTCCAGTTGTTTCCAGTTTTCATCAATTTTTTTTAGTTTAGATTCTCCAGTATCCCAATTTTTCTCAAATTCGGCTTTTAGCTTATTCAATTCTTCTCTTAAGACCTGAGTAAGATTGGTTATTAATGGCTGTATAAGATCAGGTTCTTCCAGTAACTGCCTTTTTTGTTCTATAGTTGAGATCTGGCTAAGATAAACTTCTGCATCTTCAATTCCATCAACAAAGCCTGCTAGTTGTTTCAGTTCATTCCAGCCAGTTAATCTCTTCTCAATTTGCTCAGCTCTTTTTTTCCATTCTGCTATTTTATCTTCAATGATCTCTTTCTGGTTAAATAAAGCAAGTAATTGTTCATTCCCGGTAGTAAGTCTGATCTCTTTTAAAAAGTTAGTATCCGGAAGATTTGGCTTTGGAGCTTCTCCACCAGCTTTATTAGCCAGCTCATCCATCTTTTGTAGAAAACTCGGTGCTTTATTACCCAATTCTCCAGTGCTACATTTAATATTCAATAACTGAAATAACTGTACGATTTTAATTTTTTGTTTAGCAGATACATTGGCAGATTCCATTTTATAAATGGTTTTTCCAATATTTTTTCTTTCCAGTGAATTTGGATCAACAAATTTTCCACGATCATCACTGGCTTTTAATAATCCTCCACTAAATAGTGCTTGTAAACTGCCATCTACTGCATCTTGTGACCAGCCATAAGGAGCCTTTGTAAAATGCTCTCTGATTTCTGCTCCTTTTTTTCCCCCGGCAATAAAGTTGAAAACAGCTTTACAGACAGGATGATCTTTAACTTCACCAGAGTAACCAACAGCTTTTAGAGCATCAGGTGCTCCTTTTTTGGCATTTGCATACACTTTATCCCAGCTTTTATGATCACCAGTTTGAAATTGAGAATACAATCTTTTTAATGAGTTATGACCAGCTTCTGTAATTTTTTCCTGGATATCGTTTCCAAATATTTCATTACCACCTGCCTGAAATACTTTTACACCAGATAAGCACTCTTCAATCAGTGTTTTTATCTTATTTTCAGCATTTCTTTTAGTAGTCTCCATTGCAGAACTGGCTTCTCTACCTTCTGGAGAGTTCGGGTGTCCTTTTGTTAATAATGTAGCAGAAGCTGCTTTATATTCAATTAACGAACGTCTAAGGTCATCTGCTGATCTATTAGGTATATGCACATAAATAGTTGGTGCCTGATTACCTGCTTGTTTTGCTTCTACAAGCATGCTGTTTTCATTAATATTCCAGCCATCTCTAATCCATATATAAATGTTTCTATCACTATCTGAAGGTAATTGATGGCTAAATGATAGGGATAGCTGTCTTAAAATTTTGGAATCACCGTGATTAATAGAAACTCTTTTTACATTTTCATTAAAATATTTTTTTATTCTGTCATTTCTTTCGGATTCCAGTTTATGTTGCTGATTAGCTAAGGTGTTTTTTTGACTATTGAATTCATCATTCCAGGCAGTACTTTCTTCGGTTTGAATTCTATATTCATTTTCAACTTTCATTAAAAGTTCGCAAGAGTCAAGGAGAGCTGGTAGTGCACTTCTTAATTTACTACTTCCTTTTGTTAAGTCCGTAATCATTAAATCAGCGATGGTATCAACATCAGCTTTGATGCCAATTTCTTTATTTACTGCAGCAAGTTTATTTATAAGGAAAATCAGCCCAGTTGCTCTGGCTTTAATTCTTTCATCCTTGCTGCCATTATACCAGATTAGTGTTTTATCATGTATTTTTCTTGGTAATATTCTAGTTTGAAGTAACTTATCAGCTGAATCAAAATAGAGATAATCAGCAGGAACTACTGACCCTACTGCATTATCTAAATTAGTCTGAATTACCTTATGTATCATACTAAGCTGATTTCTAAGCTGACTATCAGTACCTGTCTGGTCTAAAGCTCTCAATGTAATTTCCCAGAATCTGCGTCTTACAGGTAAAATTGGATAGTCTTGAGTAAAAAAACCAATATCTCTTTGCTGATGAGCAATACTTGTATTGCCAAGGTGTCTGGAAATTTCACCAATATTTTTCTGCATTATATTCTCAATGCTATCTAATACTTCTGGTTTTTTAGCCAAAATAACTTTTCTTACAACTGTATCTACATCAGCATCAGAAAGTTCAATTCTTACAGTAAACCTTCCTTCCAGCTTCTTCAGATTTGATGTACCGGTAACAGCAGTTTGACCTGTACCTATAAATAATATTTTTGCACCAATATTTTTACAGCATGTTTCAACAACTTCCTGTACTTCAATAGATTTCTGTCCATTTTCACCTATAAACTGCTGTACCTCATCAAGTACAATTAATGTTAAGGGAAATTTACCATTTTCACTTAAGGCATCTTTTATAGCTTTCAGCATTTGGTCGTTAGTAATATCTTTTTCTAAAGGGTAAATATTAAATAAGGTTTCTGCACAGGTCTCAACAGATGAAAACAGCTTTGGTTTCACAGTTACTAAAGTTTCATGAAGTAGTTCAGAAACATAAAAATTATCAAGTTCTTCTTCAAAATCGTCACCTTGATTTTCAATATGTGATTTAATTTTATCATAAATATCTTCTTTTTTTAACCACATCACAAACTTTGCAGCATGGAATAGTTCTGGTAAGCCAACCGATTTAAAAATAATTCTTAATAAAGCTAACCTTACACTACCACTTGCACCAGCACCCAAAGTTCCTGATGCTGCATGTATTCCACCATGTTTTTTGCCTTGTATTGTGAGTTCTTTGAATTGATCTTGAATATTTTGAGGTAAATTGGCAATGCCTCTGGAAGTAGCACCATCGCTAAATTTGGTATTGACCCATAAAGCTCTTAGCATTTTAACTAAATGAGATTTACCTGAACCATAAAAACCACTAATCCAAACAGCAGGTTGTTGAGATTGGCTTATATTTTTTAAATAGGTGTCTAATATATCTTCCATCCCTTTTCCATATTGACCATCACAAACAAAAGTCTCTAATTCATACCTAAGAACTTCCATTGCTTTTATTGTTGTATCATCATTTACATTTGCAACACCCTGGTTTACAAGTTTTCTTGTTTCCGGGTCTGTTTGATAAATTTGTCTGTTTTTCAATTTTTACCTCTGTATTTATATTTCTTGATTTGCTGTTATAGGTATTGCCAGGTAATTCCAACCATCATAAGCATCCAAAAGTCTGTAGTTATTGTTTTCATAACTACCGGGAAAGAATATTAATAATCTTCCAGCTACTTTTGGAGCTAATCTATCAACTAAATCTTTAATTTTCATAAAGCCAAACAGAGAACCGACCCCCTTTAATGCTATTACCGCATTATTGTTTACTTCTATAGAAGTTAGAAAATTATCAAATTCTTTCTCAATGTAATCTAGATATTTTGGTAAAATAGTATCTATAAGATTAGGCTTTTTGAAATAACTTTTTGCATATTTTTGTGATGCCAGCCAAGCAGCAAAAGTATCTGTTAAATCATAAACAAACCAGTCGTGCTTAGCATTTCTGGTTTCGATTGCGAATTCTTCTATCTTTGCCCTAAATCGTAATTCATCCGTTTCATCATAAATGCAAAAAATTACTCTTTGAGCAGCAGCAGCATCTACATTCCAGGGAACACATATATGTTTTTTATATGAAACTATTAGCTTATCAATTTTACTCACGCAGCCACTCCATTTCTTCATCAGTTAATAGATTAGGAAATTGAACTTCAATGACTTTCCCAATTCTTTTTAAAACTATCCAACCTTTTCTTGATGCTTCACTTGCTAAATCAATTTTATCCTCAAAAGAACACTCTAGATTATTTGCATATTTGTTTTCAAGCAAGTTTTCTCCACGGTTTCCTGCTAAATAACTAATTAAAAGAGCATAAGATATGGCACCTGCAGTAACATTACTTTTTACCCTTGTTTTATTTCTCCTGCCAACTAAAAAACCAGCTTGAGTCCATGTAGATAATAAGTTTCTTCCTAGTGATGCTTTCATTACAGGACTATACCTGTCAGGATATAAATTTTCTATAAATTCTTCCAGTTCTACCTTAGAGGGGGGTTGATTCTCTTCAAGTCTTAAGATAAAAGGTGTAATATTTTGTAATAGAGGATCTCTAACATAGGCAGTAAGAAATGCAAGTATTGGCCTGGCTTCTGGGGCTCTTTCCCAAAAAAAACATAAGGCTCTAAACAATACTTTATTAGTATCCAATATATATAAGTCTCTTAAATAATTTGCTGTAAACTTTCTGGTAGATCCTGAAGGTTTACCAGTACAGTTTTCATCTATTATTGCTTCTTTGTACATTTCATAACTTGCATCAATATCATCTATATAGTTAAATAGTGTTGTAAGTTCATTAAGCATCATAGTTCGCTTAGTATGAACAGACCCTTTTTTAAAACTAAATCCATATTTGTCTAAATTGTTATTTTTGATAGTCACTAAATAATGTCCTTTAAGTTTTCTTTAAAATAGAATACATAATCTCAAGTATCAGTTCAAGTTTATAACTGAAATCCTTTCCTTGAGAAGATTCGAGTCTCATCAATCTCTTTTTCAGCTCACGAAATTATAATTCTATTTGTCCGTTGTTTATCTTTGCCAAGAATTTCATCATGTTTTTTTATGCTATCCTAATCAGAAAGGTTATTAAGCTTATAGTTCTGGGCGATCTTTAAAGTTTCATTCTGTTTTCATTTGATTAGACACTGTTATTATTTACTGTGCTTTTGTAAAAGATATAAATATACGACCATATATAAGGTCGAGTTCTCAAGCTTATTAATTGCTATTTTATCCCTTAGAAATCCACATGTCAAATATAATACTTTTAAGACTGAAATACATTTTTAATCTTAATTTTTTGCAATGGAAAAATAACTGTTTTGTCATAAAGCCCAACATAATAATTTTGGCTTCAAAAATTGTAATGTTAAAAGAGGTTGCTAGTACTAGTTAGATCATTTTTAGCCGCTTAATGAACAGTAGATATATGATATTATAATATGAATAGAATTGCAAGAAAAAAATACGATTAAATAACCATTAGTCCTTTTGAATTGAATGTCCTTTTATCTTGATCTATTCTGTATAAAAAGTATTTTGTAAAATTTGTAATTTTTCTACTAGGCAAAAATTCTCTTTTAACATTAGGAGATTTGAAAAGTAGATTTTGGTTGTATTCGATGACGATAAATTCAATAAATATTTATAAAATTATAACAAAACAAGCAGGTCTCTTAAAGGAGACCTGCTTGTTTTTATAAAGTTGCTTAACAATTTTCCCACAGTCCATACTTTTTAATATACTTTTTAGATTATGACTTACGATTCTTATTTTTCAACTTATTATTATCTATTTTCTGAACATTAAAATACATGGTTTAATCATCGTAGCAGTGTTCTTAATTGATAATGGTTAATCAAACCACAAATAATTTCTATCCAGCTCCATTTGCCTTCATCTTACGAAAACTTTTTCATATTCAAAGAGATGTTGCTATTCATGTTATTCTCATCAAAACTTTTTACGGCTACTGATTTATCAATTTCAGTTTCGGAAAGCTTGGTAGCTTTAATGATTTCTAGCCCCTTCAAATTTAAAGCTACTTTTGGCTCCTTCATTATAGTGGTCACTGAGCGGAGTCGAAGTGCGGTTGTGCCGGAGCCGGCGAAGTGGTCTAAAATGAGCTTTATTTTGCTATTTACCTAGGCTAGTGAAGATGTACTTCATTAGCGGAGTCGAAGTGCGGTTGTGCCGGAGCCGGCGAAGTGGTCTAAAATGAGCTTTATTTTGCTATTTACCTAGGCTAGTGAAGATGTACTTCATTTAATTCAATTCCATTTCCCTTTATTTTACGAAATCTTTTTCATATTCAAAGAGATGTTGCTATTCATGTTATTCTCATCAAAAAGAAATTCTTCCATTTTTGTTTCATACCCCTTTTTGA
>NBLG01000028.1 GCA_002084435.1 Tenericutes bacterium 4572_104 | reverse complement strand
AATAAATTATTTTACAAGTTTTAAATCAATAGGCATGTACTCATCAAGAGTTTTTCCAGCAAGGATTTTTTCAACTGCGACAACTCCCATTTCTCCGATCAATGAAGGTTGCTGAGCAACTGTTGCTGCCATTTTCCCTTCACTAACAGATCTTACGGCATCATCATTAGCATCAAATCCGACTACATGAATCTCTCTTCCAGAACCTTCAATTGCTTTTAATGCACCAAGAGCCATTTCATCGTTATGGGCAAAAACAGCGTCGATATCGCTCTGAGCCTGCATGATATTTTCCATAACATTAAGACCTTTTGTTCTGTCAAAATCAGCAACCTGTCGTGCTACAACTTTAATAGAAGTTCCAGCTAGTGCATCATTAAATCCTTTTCCTCTGTCTCTAGCAGCAGAAGTTCCAGCAATACCTTCAAGTTCAACAACATTTCCTTTACCACCAAGAAGTTCTATAATATATTTCCCAGCCATGTAACCACCAGCAATGTTATCAGAAGCTATGTGTGTTGCAACTTTACCTGCAGAAGCTCCTCTATCAAGTGTAATTACAGGAATAGATTGCTTGTTTGCCATTTTTATAGCATTTCCTACAGCATCTGAATCTGTAGGATTTATAAGAATTGCGTCAACACCTTGAGTAATAAGATCTTCCATATTAGAAAGTTCTTTTGCAGGATCGTTTTGTGAATCAAGTACAATTAATGTATAATCTAAACTAAGTGCTTTGGCTTCAGCACCTTCTTTCATATCAACAAAAAATGGATTATCTAATGTTGAAAGTAAAACACCTACTTTCACTTTTCCAGATTCAGATTGCCCGTTGGCAGATACTGAAAAACTAAATACTGAAATTGCCAGTAATACTAATAAAATCTTTCTCATTTTAATCTCCTTATTTAAAGCCCTGATTGATTCAGAGCATATTAACTATTTATTCTTTCGGTCTAGTAATACGGCTATTAGTATTACTGCGCCCTTTGCTATCATCTGAAAATAAGATGAAACGTTCATAATGTTTAAAGCATTATTCAGGATTCCGATAATCAAGGCTCCAACAATAGTTCCAAGAATTCGTCCTGATCCACCTGTTAGACTTGTTCCCCCTAGGACAACAGCAGCAATGGCATCTAATTCGTAACCAGTACCAGCTGTAGGTTGTGCCGAGGATAAACGTGATGTCATTATTATCCCAGATAATGAAGCTAAGAAACCACTAATACCGTAAACCATAGTTTTAAGTTTTTTTGTTGCTAATCCTGACATTCTTGCTGCTTCTTCATTTCCACCAAGTGCATATGTGTAACGACCGAATCTGGTCTGATGCAGTGTATACCAAGATATTCCATATACCAGTATCATTAAATACACAGGTACAGGTATTCCTAATATGTAACCTCCACCGAGCCAAGCAAAAGCTTCCGATGCTTTTCCAACACCAGCATTAATAGGTTTCCCCTGTGTAAAAACAAGTGTAGCCCCTCTGACTATTGTCATAGTTACTAATGTTGCAATAAATGCTTGAACTCTCCCTCGACTGATTATCATACCAGTCAATAGACCCATCATAGTACCAGTAATAAGGGTTACAATGAGGACACTGAAAATATCAGTAGTCCTATCAATGGTTTTAATCTATTCAGTCGTTCCTTATTCACTTATTTTCTCCTTAAGGCCTACTGCCATTCTCATAATTGCTTCTTGTGAAGCTTTTTCTCTAGACAATTCTCCAGAAATACTGTTCTTATGCATAACCAGTATTCTGTCACTTATACCTAATAACTCAGGCATTTCCGATGAAATCATCAGAATTGCTAAGCCATCATCTTTAAATTTATTAATAAGTTTATAGATTTCTTTTTTCGCTCCTACATCAACGCCTCTAGTTGGTTCGTCTAGTATTAGCAATTTAGGTTTGGTTATTAATCCCCGAGCTATAGATATTTTTTGTTGGTTTCCACCACTTAAATTTCCGACTAGTTGATCTCTATCAGGTGTTTTTATTGTTAATTGATTTATGAAATCATCAACGGTGTTATTTCGTTCTATTTCATCGGTTTTAAAAAGCAATTTTTCAAACTTTTTTAAAGCAGGTAAAGTTATATTGTCTTTTACTGTTAATCCCAAGAATAACCCTAGTTGTTTTCTATCTTCTGAAACATAAGCAATACCATTGCTTATAGCTTTTGCGGGATTCTCTATATAAATTTCTTCACCATCTAAAATTATTTGTCCACTATTCGAAGGATAAATTCCATATAGAGTGAGAGCCATTTCTGTTCTTCCCGCTCCCATAAGACCTGCGACTCCTACTATTTCCCCTTTTTTAATTTCGAAATTTACATTATTACAGACAGAACTGTTTAAATCTTTCACTTCGAGAAGAACCTCTCCTGATTTATGAGGACTAAAGGGGATCTGATCGGTTAATTTTCGACCGACCATCATTTCTATTATGCCATCTTCATTCATATCGGCTACTAATTTCTCACCAATAAACTGTCCGTCTCTAAGTACTGTCACTCGGTCACAGATTTTAAAAACCTCAGGAAGTCTATGGGATATATACACTAGTCCTTTGCCGTTATTTTTTAACTCAAGAATTACTCTGAATAAATTCTCAGCTTCATTATCTGTTAATGCATCAGTAGGTTCATCAAGAATGAGAATTTCAGCATCAGAAGAGAGAGCTTTTGCAATCTCTACCATTTGCTGATCTCCAATACTTAATGAAGATGTTAGAGCTTTGGAATCTATTAAAGTTCCCAATCGAGTTAGGAGTGCATCAGAATCTTTATAGAGTTTGTTCCAGTTTATTTTTTTTATAGACTTTACAGGTTCTTTCCCTAAAAAAATATTTTCTCCAACAGTAAGCTCTGGAATAAGATTCAGTTCTTGATGAATAATTGCAATTCCTAGATCCATAGCATTCTTTGGGGAAGTAATTTTAAGTTTGTTCCCATTCATAATGATAGAACCAGTTTCATGTTGATAAACACCACTTAAGATTTTCATCAATGTGGATTTACCAGCTCCATTTTCACCGAGAAGTGCCATCACTTCACCTTTGAATACATTTAAATGAACAGAATCTAGAGCTTTTACTCCAGGAAATCTTTTTGTTATATTTTCCATCTTAAGGATTGGTTTTTTCTCATTCATTTTAAAATACAACTCCTGAATATAAGATAATATTGGCGTAAGGTTTTATCTCTCCTGTTCGGACAACTGCTTTCGATGAAGAAGTTTCCTTTTTAAAATTTTCATGGGATGTAAATTCTATTTTTATATTAAAACCTGATTTTTCTTCGTATTGTTTTAATATTCTAGAAATTTCAGCAAATCCCTTTGGATTTATCTCTTTTATTTCTTGTGCTAATAAAACTCTTTCGACACACAATTCTTCGAGAACAGTTGTTAATACATCTGTAAAAGATGGAATCCCTGCTTTTAAAGCTAGATCTATTCTTTCTGTTGATTCTGGTATTGGTAATCCAGCATCACCTATAGTCAAACTATCTGTGTGACCCATTGTTGAAATAACTGAAGAAATCTTCGAGTTTAGTAAAATACCTCTTTTCATAGCAAACCTTTTAGTTAATGTTTATTAAAACTATCGTTCCTTTCTAACCTTTTGTCAAGAAAAAATTTCTTTAATTTTATGAATTGTTTAGAATTTTATTTAAGTATAAATAAGTTGTGTACAATCCTATTTGTATAGTTTTTCCTTTTTGGAGTTATTGAGATTCATTTAATTATTTATTCTGTAGCTTTAACAGGGACGATTTAGTCTAGTTTAAATTGTAAAATAGCCCCTTGTAGAGAGTATGCCATAGTAGACAACTTATCCGCAAAATTTACTAAAGATTCTGTATGCCTAGAAACTTCTATAGTCGATGCACTAATTTCTTCTGTTGCTGCTGAATTTTGGGATGAAATAAAAACAATTTCATTTATAGAATTATCTACTTCTGAAGAATTTTCGGTCATAATATTAGATGTGTCGGAAGTTTTTTCAATTATTTCTGATACAACATTAATTTCATCCATATATACTTCGGTGAATTCACTCATTTCCTTCATTGCATTACGAAGATTAAAAATTTCAGAATCAACTACTGTTTTACTCTCTTTTATAGTCAAAGATGTCTCGTCTATTAAAGAAGTGAAGTCTCCAATCATTTTTGAGATATGGTCTGTTGCTGTTTTTGTGAGTTTTGCAAGATTTCTAATTTCATTAGACACAACACTAAACCCTTTCCCGTGGATTCCAGCATGAGCAGCTTCAATTGAGGCATTCATAGCCAATAAGTTTGTTCTACTGGTTATATCATCAATAGTCCCTATAATTTTAACAATTTCTAAGGAACTCTCTTTCATTTTATTTGTTTGGACAACTGATAGATCGACTTTTGTTTGAATATTATCGATGTGAGAAATTTGTGAAGCCATTTTGTCTAAAGATTCATTAACAGATGATTTGGCTTTTTTCGACTTGATTATTGATTGAGTCTGATTACTTACACCCTCTATTACAGTTTGTATGGAGTTATTCAATGTTTTTACGGCATTTAAACCCATATTTGCGTTTTCATGTTGAGTTGCCGCTCCCCCAGAAATATCTATAATTGTATTGGATATTTCATTCATAGCTTCATTTGTTTCTCGAGAACTGTCAGCAAGACTTTGGCTGTAGTTTAAAATTTGTTTTGTACTTTGGCTTAAATCCGTTAATAATCCCCGGAGTGTAAGAGGCTCACTATTGAAGGATGATATGGGTATCCCACTATCGATTAAACTGTTTAAATATGGGACTAGCTCTGTATATGTTACCATAAGTGCAAGAGCATCATAACCATTAGCAATATTTTCTTTGATAAAGGCTATAAGTTTATCACTGCTTAATAGAAGAGCATTTTTTTTCATATGTTGTTGTGGCACCATCCAGTCCACAGTGGTATTTTGTTTTGCTAACTCTTTTTTTACATCGAAAACACCTTTTTTTATTTGGTCATAAATAGGATAACGTTCATCTCCTATTACTAATATTTTAAAAGATTTGTTAGATTCACTTATTGGTTTAGATAAATCATTTTGCATTTGTTTGTTAACGACTAATCCGTTACCAATATTCCAATAATTGGTATAATTATCAGGAGTAATAGTATCTATTTTGACTAGTTGTCTAGCCGATGACGGAGTCCACCGTGAGTTTAAATTGTTGTACAGGTGCATGACAGGATTGTACCCTTGAGCATATAAATTCTGGGAAAATGATGCATGTATAAACCCTGTTTTTATATATTGTGCAATATCATCTCCGATATCATGACCAAGAATTTTAATATCCTTATGTTCTTCTTTGATAGCTTTTGCTGCTGCTGTTGGAGTAGCTCCTTCAACAATATAAATTCCTTTTAGATTAGGATATTTTTTTGTCCAATTTTTTACGCAAGCATATGTTTTTTCAAGATCTCCATAAGTTTCAGTAACCTCAACAACCTTAATTTTAGGGTATTTTTCAGAACATATATTTTCAAATCCTTTTTGCCTAGATACAAGAGCTATCTGATCGAATTTGATTTGAATTATTGCAACTTCTCCTTTTTTGTCGATTAGTTGAGCCATTTTCTCGCCACTTATCCGACCTTCCATATATGAATCAGCACCAACATAGCTTAAGCTTTTTAAAGGTTTTAATGTTGTATTATTAAATTCATCAGCAGCAATTTGGATGTCACTGGCTAATTTGTTGAAAAGAGGATTAAATGGAACCTTTGAAATAGGGGGTAGTTGAGAAATTTGTCTAGCAAGATCTCCATCACGTAGATCAACTAATGCATTAATTAGAATATTCATTCCAGATAGTGCTGTACGTGTTGCAGCTCTAGTTTTTATACCATATATAAAAATGATAATAAGAAATAATAAAAATAAAAAACTCATCATAGCGATCATATAAAACCTCTCTCATAAATAATAAAATTATATTAATAGAATAATTAGCAGAATATTCTATTTGTATAAAACTAGACGTTGGCTATAGATAAGTCAAGTATTTTATTACTAAATACTGTGATTTTGTTTAGTAAAGTTTTAGTATTTTCTTGACATCTGTTTATGTAGAATGTAATATGAATATATGAAAATAACAATTAGAGATGTTGCCGATAAAGCTGGTGTTTCTCCTGCTACGGTATCATTAGTACTTAATAATAAATCTGGAGTAGGTGAAACAACCAGAGAAAAAGTTTTTAAAATAGCAGAATCTCTTGGATATGATACTTTAAAAGAGAAAAAACAAAGTAATACTGGAGGAACGATCCGGTTTTTAAAAATAGTAAAACACGGGCATGTTCTGAATCGTGATCACAATATATTTATATCAGATTATATAGATGGTATAGAAAAAGAAGCTAAAAAATACGAATTTAGACTGGAGATTAAGAATTATAATGGTTTTAATCTAAAACATATTGTACAAGATCTAAAAGATTCTTCTATAGGTGGACTTATCGTTTTGGGTACTGAATTAAATTATGATGATATTACTTTGTTTCATAATATAAGAGTACCTATTGTTTTTGTAGATGCTAGTCATCCCTATTCTCCATTTGATTTTATTGATATGGATAATGAGGGCGCTGTTTTTTCCTTAGTTTCAGCTTTAAAAAAACAAGGACATAAAAAAATAGGGCTTGTTAAAGCTATTTTTGAAACTAGAAATTTTCGATTAAGAGAGAAAAGCTTTTACGATGCATTATCATTCTTTGGATTGGAGTCCAATAAAAGTTGGGAATATGTTGTAGACTCTACTTTTGAACAATCTTATTTAGATATGAAGGAACAGCTAAAGGAAGAGCGTAAACTACCTACGGCATTCTTTTGTGTCTGCGATATCATCTCTTTTGGTTGTATGAAAGCATTAAAAGGAAAAGGATTAAGAATCCCTGAAGATATTTCTATTGTAGGGTTCGATGATCTTCCTTCTTGTCTGTTGTCAGACCCTCCATTATCATCTGTAAAAGTTTCTAAAACAAGAATAGGTCGGAGAGCATTCCAATTACTTAATCGTCGTTTACAGGCTTCAGAGAAGTTGCCTTATGAGAAAATATTTATTGGTAGAGAATTAATTATTAGAGAAAGCATAGGAGAAAACAAATTATGAAAATACTAAATTACGGTTCGATGAATATTGATATAGTATATACAGTTCCAAATATTGTTCGTCCAGGAGAGACCATTTCTAGCAGTAAAATCCAACAGTTTGCTGGAGGGAAGGGTGCTAATCAATCTGTTGCTTTAGCTAAAGCAGGTGCTGAAGTTTGGCATGCTGGTAAAATAGGTGAAGATGGGAATTGGCTAATGGACAAATTAAAGTCTTTTAGTGTAAAAACTGATCTTATTAAAAAATACGAAGGTTCCACAGGTCAAGCTATTATTCAAGTAACTCCTGAAGCAGAAAATTCCATCATTTTATTTGGTGGGGGAAATCAGAGTATAAAAGAAGAAGAGATTGTTGAAATTTTTTCCCATTTTGAAGATGGTGATTATCTTGTTCTTCAAAATGAAATTAATTTTGTACCTAAAATTATTCAAACTGCTAGAGAAAAAGGGATGAAAATATGCCTTAATCCAGCACCATTTGATGAATCTATAAATTCTTGGCCCTTGGATATGGTCGACATCCTTATTGTAAATGAACTGGAAGCAGAAGGTTTAGCTGGAATAAGTGGTAGTTTTGAAGAGGTTCTAGATCATTTGACAAAACAATATGTAGATACAGATATTGTAATGACTGTTGGTGAAGCAGGAGCTTATTATGGTAGAAATGAAAAAAGAGTTCATGTTGCTATAACTAAAACAAAAGCTGTCGATACAACTGCTGCAGGAGATACATTCCTCGGTTATTATTTGGCATCTAGGATTTCTGGATACGAAGTTAAAGAATCAATGGAAAGAGCATCAAAAGCTTCTTCTATAACTGTTTCTAGACCAGGGGCAATGGATTCTATTCCTATGGTGGAAGAAATAGAATA
>NBLG01000003.1 GCA_002084435.1 Tenericutes bacterium 4572_104 | reverse complement strand
ATAACTATAACAAAAAAGTAGACTGTGTTAATCTTTTAAACGTGTCTACTTTTAATTTGTATTATTAGATTTTATATTAGTTTTTTTAGTGAGTAAAACTTAGTTATATGGGCGTTTATATTTAAAATATTTTCACATAACCAATTGAACAAAAAATAAAATCATGATAGCATTTTATATGTTATTAATGGTATGGATTCCTATAATAATCCAAATATAATATTAGAGGTAAGATTTATGCAAGAGAAATGGTACAAAGAAGGCGTAGTTTATCAAATATATCCTAGAAGTTTTAAAGATTCTAACAGTGATGGAATAGGTGATGTTTCTGGGATTATAGAAAAGATACCTTATCTAAAAGAAATAGGTATTGATATTCTTTGGGTTTCTCCTATATATAAATCGCCAATGGTTGATAATGGATATGATATCTCTGATTATTATGATATTAATCCTGAATTTGGAACCTTAGAAGATGTAAAAAAATTAATAAAAGAACTTCATAAAGCTGACATTAAATTAGTAATGGATTTAGTAATAAACCACACATCAAGTGAACATGAGTGGTTTAAAAGATCTATTAAAAAAGATGGTAAATATAAAGATTATTATCATTGGGAAGATAAACCAATAAATTGGACAGGTTTTTTTGGCCAAAAAGCTTGGACTTATAACGAAGATAGGAAACAATATTATTTGCATTTATTCGCTAAAGAACAACCAGATTTAAATTATGAAAATAAATATGTTAGAGAAGATGTAAAAAAAATAATGAGGTTTTGGTTAGATTTAGGAGTTGATGGATTTAGATGTGATGTTATTAATTTAATAGCTAAAAACAATAAATATCCTAAAGGTAAGTTTTCGCCAATACTTGTAGGGAAGGAATACTATCTAAATCAACCTAAACTACATGATTACTTGAAGGAATTTAATGAAGATGTATTTTCTAAATATGATATGTTTACAGTAGGAGAAACAGTATTTATTGATACTGAAACTGCCAAACTATTAACTAATCCAAAAAGAAAAGAACTCAATATGATTTTTCAATTTGATCATATGACTAGTGATTGTCACTATGTTAAATGGTTTATGAAAAAGTTTAAACCTTTTAATTTAAAAAAGCCATTAAGTAAATGGCAAAATGAATTAAATGGCGTTGGTTGGAATACCCTGTATTTAGAAAATCATGATCAACCAAGAAGTATTAATAGATTTGGTTCTTTAAAATATTGGTATGAATCCGCCACTATGTTAGCTACTATGTTGTATTTTCAACAGGGAACTCCTTTTATATACCAAGGGCAAGAAATAGGAATGACAAATGCTAGTTTCACTAATTTAGATGATTATAAAGATTTAGAAACTCATAATATATATAAACTAGGTAGAAAATTCTTGTTTTCACATAAGAGAATGATGAAAAAAATAATGAATATGTCACGAGATAATGGGAGAACTCCAATGCAGTGGGATAATACCACAAATGGCGGATTTAGTGAAGGAGAACCTTGGATAAAATTGAATCCAAATTATATAGATATAAATGTTAAAAAACAAATTAATGACGAATCAAGTGTTTTAAGTTATTATAAAAAAATAATTAAATTAAGAAAAGAATATAGGACAATTATTTATGGAAATTATATTGATATTGATTTTATGAACAAAAAAATTTATTCATATAAAAGATATGACGATAATTATGAATTAATAATTATATGTAATTTTGTAGATAAAAGTTATAAATTTGATATAACAAAATATAAGGAATATAAACTTTTATTAACAAATTATAAAGATAACTATGATGATTTTTTAAAACCTTATGAGGCAAGAGTGTATATAAAGAAATATAAATAATTTTAATTTGTTTTATTAAAATCTTTAGTACAATGTTATAATATGCTTATTCAAAAAGAGTTGTAAATGTCTTCTGAATATTTTCTATAATCATAGAGTAATTTATCGATTAAATTACATATGTATATGTAAAAACCCTTTATAAATATGATATATTAGTATATATAATATTGATTATTAACTGTTATACCTATAATTATGTTTAGGAAAGAAGGTTAAATATGCTTATATTTTTGCACAAAAAAAGGATAGAAATTATTACATTTTCAATTCTTTTAACAGTATTAATTCTAGCTTTTACATTAGAGCCTGTAAATCAAATGTTAGCTGGGTACAAAAATATATTAATAAGTCCTTCCGTATTATTAACAGATTACTTATTGGTTGGTGGATTGGCAGCTACTTTATTTAATGTATTTGTGACTATTTTTGTTAACTTAGTATTATTAAAATTTCTTAAAGTAAAAATTACAGGTTCAGTTTTTGCTTGTTTATTAACAATTGCTGGATTTTCTTTTTTTGGGAAAAACTTTTTTAACGCTTTACCTATGTATTTAGGGGTATATTTTTATACATTAGCCACAAAAACACATTATAAAGATCATATTCCAGTAATATTATTATCTTCAGGTATTTCACCTGTAGTAAGTTTTTTAATATTTGGTTTAGGGTTGCCTTTAGGTTGGGGAATTGTTATAGGAATTAGTGTTGGAATTCTAATTGGGTTTATTTTACCAGGATTTAATGTTTATACATTAAAATTTCATCAAGGATATAATTTATATAATACTGGGTTTTCTATGGGTGTAATTTCTATGTTTATAACTGGTATTTTAGGTTCATTTAATTTAATAATTCCTAGAGGGACTGAAGTCGATAATTCTTATCATTCACAGTTATTAATAGCAATTTTGATACTTTCTTCAATTTTTATAATTTTAGCTTTTATTGATAACCCTAAAGTTCTAAAAAAGTACCATATGATTTTAAAAGAATCTGGAAAATTAGTTACTGACTTTGTTGAAATTGGCGGAAAAGATGCCACGATATTAAATATTGGTATTATGGGATTATTATGTATAGTTTTGATAAAAGTTATCAATATTCAAATTAGTGGACCTGTTATGGGAGCGGTATTAACAGTATTAGGATTTTCGGCTTTAGGTAAACATCCATTTAATTCAATTCCCGTTATGCTAGGAGCCATTATCGCAATTGAGATAACTCCTTATGAATGGACTATTGGCACAACATTATCTGTATTATTTGTTACTGGATTAGCTCCAATTGCTGGAAAGTTTGGTATAATAGCTGGTATAATAGCTGGATTTATTCACTTACTTGTGACTCCTCTTGCTTTAGACTTTCAAGGTGGTTTTGATTTATATAATAATGGATTTGCTGCTGGATTTGTAGCTGCTGTATTAGTGCCTGTTTTTAACACTTTGAAAAAATCTAAAAATCATATTAGATTAAAAGAATAAAAAATTATTTAATTATAAATTATGATACGATATCTTTTAAATAGACACAAAAAAAGAATTATGTTATATATAAATAAAAGACAAACATGTTTAAGAATTCACATATATAATATAATTTTAAGATTTATTAATGTTAATAAAAATGAATTCATTTAAAAATCTGTTTTTTGTAATTAAAAAGGCACTCCTGAGTGGAGTGCCTTTTATCTTAATCAAATATTTTGAATTTTATTAATTAACTTTCAAAGCTTCTAGTGCAGCTTGTTGTGCATCTAACATTGCATACAATTCAGTTTGAGTTGTAATTGTTCCGTCTAAAATTGCAGCGAATACAGCATCTGAGCATCCTTTAACTGCTCCCCATTCAGTGTATTCAGGAATCATTTGTAATCCCTCAACATTAGCAGAAGAAATAGTTGCAATACCCATTTTGATTATTTCATCTTTTGGAGTATTTCCTAAAGCAGAAGTTGCTTCTGCTAATGGAGGTACTGAACCTAAAGCAGCATGAACAATTTGTTCTGGTGCAGTCATCCATTTAATGAATTCTCTTGCTAAATCTTCATTATCAGAACCTTTAATGATTCCAATACCGTGTCCTCCAATAATTGTTCCAGCTTTTCCACTTTCACCTTTAGGGCCTGGGAATACTTTAAATTGTGCGGGAGCGTTAGTATAAACAGTTGATACTTGATTCATATGAGTGAAAGCAAGTTGGATTGATCCATTTTGTAATAGTCCAGATAAATCAGCTATATTAGCAGATTCAGGGTGAATTCCTCCCTTTAAGTACATTTCTAAAATATCAGACCATGCTCTTTTATTTGCATCGGTATTTAATCCTGGGAATGTTCCTTCTATAGTATCAGTATGAGATAATGCCATTCCGCCTATTTGATAAATAATCATTTTTGCAGCTTGACCTAAAATAGCTGTTTTTACATGATCACCATCAACCCAATTAACAAAATCAGTCCAAGTATAATTTCCGGCTAATACATCTTCTTCAGTTAATCCACTTGGTAAGTAGTTAAACGCATCTACATTTGCAATACTTAGGTATAAGTCAGTATTGATAGGGAAGAAGTATCTTGAATCACCACGATTTGTAGAACTATTAAACGCATCAGAAAATGTTCTATCGCTCATTTCGGTTTCGAGGTTTGATAAATCCAAGACATAATCATTACCATCAATATAGTTAACCATATCAGAATAATGTGCAATTAATAAGTCGGTAACAATATTATCTGATTCTTGTTCTGTTTTAATCTTATCAAATAAGGCACCAGTTTCTGAATATACGTTTAATTGAATAGTACAGTTATGAGCTTCTTCGAAGGCATCAAAAATATAATCTTGATATTCTTCTTTTTCATATACTTCTCTTACAAAAGAAGAAGATATTACTAATGTTCTATGCTCTTGTTGTGTTGTAGTATCAGCACTTGCTGTTGTAGCTTCATTACAACCACTAAAACTTAATGCAATAAGTGCAATTACTGCAAATAATAATAATTTTTTCATTTTTCTCTCCTTTATTTATTTCTTAATATCATAATTATAGCAAATACTTCTTTTAATTTAAACGTCACACGCCACAAATATCAAGCGCATACATTTAATAATATTGTTACATATACCAAATTACATAAGATTCTTTTATGATTTGTTAACTAACTCTGAAATAATCATAGTCAATGATTCATAAGACAAATATTTTTTTGCTATATCAAAATTTTTATTAACTACTTTATAATACATATTTTTGTTGGATAAAATTTCAAATATTTTTTCAGCAGCAATTATTTTAGCGTCATTATTTAATTTCAGTAATTTGGTATTTTCATCATAAATCAATTTATCATCAAATGTAATTAAGTCAAATCCATATTTCTTTATATCGCTTTTGAATACAGGATATTCATAAACTAACATTGGTTTTTTGGCAAATAAACCTTCTAATAATTGATTACCCCAGCCTTCAATTATACTTGTATAAGTAATAAAATCAGATATTGTATATGCATCCCAAAGGCTATATATCTTCACATTATTGATATTTTTTCTATTATGATCAATGATATTGTTAATATAATGTATAACAATATCACTTCTATTTAATAAAGCATCTAAATTATGGAAATTGTATTCATACTCATTTAAACCAGCTAATACAAAATGAATTTTAGTATTAGAAGAAATTTTCCTTCCGTTATAAAGTTCTGTTCCATTTTTGGTTTTTAAAATATTTAAAAATTCTTCTAATATATAATATCCTAATTCGATTCCTTTTCTTCTAACTATCCTAGTAGCTTGTAAGAAAACTATATCTTCATCAGTAATGTCTAATTTAGCTCTTAAATCTTTATTGTATTCATCTTTAATCCATTGATTTTGATTAAAGTCAAACACATTTGGTACAACAATTGCATTTATACCTTTTCGTTTTTTTATTTCGTTTTTCGCTATTTCATTAATTGTACAATGAATTGCATCTCCATTATATGGAAAGTAAGTTTCTAATATCTTTGATATGCTAACAAATATAGGAGAAGAATATCTTTCTCTTTCAAAATAAAAATCATGATGGTGATATATAAATTTGCATATATTCTTTTTATTAATATTTCCTATAGCAATTCCAACTGGCAAATTAAATCCTAATGATGATACATTATTTTTTTCAGATTCAAAATCAATTAATTTTTTAAATGCATTATCATGTATCTTTTTATTGTATTCAGCATTATAAAATAATTCTTCAATATAAATGTGATCTTTTCTTGAAATATTTTCTCCTGAAATATATATTACTTCATGGCCTAAATTTTTTAAGGCGTAAGCCCATTTATCCATTTCTAAAGATACACCATCTGTTTTAAAAACTCTAAAGTGCAATAATCCAAACTTCATTTTTTATCCTCTTTTCACCCAACAATATTGGAAAGGATTTAATCTATTATTAAAATCTTTTCCGGTTATTAAGTCGATGCCATTAAATTCTATGTTTACTTTAACCTCTTTATTAGTAACGTTGACAATACATAAAATTTCATCGGCATCGTTATTTCTAATTAACGCAAAAACATTATTATTAAGATACAATACTTTTTGTTTGCTTGAAGGAGAAAAAGAAGCGTTATTTTTTCTTATTTTAAGCAATTCTTTATATTTATAAAATACTTTGCTAGATATAGTATCTTTATTATTTAATCTGTGAATTAAATCATCATAATTTAGTTTTTCTCTATTTATTCTTCTATTAATGTTAGATTCCTCTAAACCTTTATAATCATTTTGACTGCCTAATAAACTATGTATATAAATACCAGGAACGCCTTGTAATGAAAGCAGTATAAATTGTGAAGCCATAAATTTATTAACTTTCATATCAACCGAAGCATTCTTATCGGCTATTGCATCCAAATAATTAATATTTAATTCATAGGGGCTTTTTGTTCCATCAGAATTTTTTCTATATCCTATTCTTCCATTTTTATTAATTGTATTATTGAGCATCAATGCGATTTCATCTTCATCTAAAATGTCTTCAACTGGTCTAATGCCTATACCATCATGAGAGGCGAGAAAATTAAAATATGTATTATTATTGAATAATTTAATTTTTTCTAAGCTTTTAGCCCATTTTGTAATTTTAGACGAATTACCGCTAATAAAGGTGAATAATGTTAAAGGTGGTAGAGGAAATTGGTAAACTAAATGAGCTTCATCTCCATTTCCAAAATAAGAAATATTATCTTTGTGTGGAACATTTGTTTCAGTAATCAATCTAGTATTAGGAAAACAAGATTCTAATACTTCTCTTATTATCTTTATTAATAAATGAGTTTTGCGATGATGAATGCAAGAAGTACCAACTTCTTTCCATAAAAAACCCACAGCGTCTAATCTGATAAAATTAGCACCATTTTTAGCATACTCTAATAATACTTCCAACACTTTTATAAACACTTTTGGATTTGAATAGTTTAAATCTAGTTGATCACTAGAAAAAGTTGCCCATAAGTTTTTATCACCTGAACGAGTTTTGTATCTATAATATAATGGTAGATTCCTAGGCCTTACAACGTCTTTATAATCAATATCATCAAAGCATTCTATAAAAAAATTTTTATACTCTTCTTCACCATTACAATAACCTTTAAACCAATCAGAAGAAGCTGAAATATGGTTTATTACAGCGTCAAACATTAATTTATATGATTTTGAAAGAGTTTTAATATCTTCCCAAGAGCCTAATTTTTTATCGATTTTCAAATAATTAACTACACTAAATCCATCATCAGATGAATAAGGAAACATTGGTAATATATGTACAATATTAATTAAATCACCAACGTTCTCGCTTAAAAATTTATTAAGTAATTTAAGCGGTTTATCTTTTCCTTTAATTGAATCTCCATATGTAATTAGCATTATATCTTTTTCATCAAGTTCTTTTAATGTTTCATTAGAATTATATTTTAATTTTAATTTTTCTATTTCATCATAAACATAAGAAGAATCAATTCCATAAATTTCTTGTAAGTATTTTAACAAGGTTATCACTCCTTATTAATATTGTATAAAAAAACAATAAATTTGTATATGTTAGCTATAACAAATAAAAAATATAATTAAGGTAATAAATTGCACTTATAATCTTATATAAGTATGGTTTATCATTATAAATATTGTATATTATTAAATTAATTTTTAACAAAGTAGTAATATTTTACTAGCTTCCCAATTAATTTCTTGTCAAAACAGTATGATACTAATTGTTTTTCTTTTAATTTTTATATTATTTGTTTTATTGATTCGCATTAGTTTTCTCTTCTTTTTTGAGTTTTAAATTAGTATATCTTTTGGCCGTTTTTCTATAATAATTCTTGAATCCCGTGGTAAAACTAATTAATTTATTGTATAATTCAAAATATAATTTATATAAATTTTTATATGTGTATTATAAAAAAAATCAATATCAATCGATTTTAATTTTTGTTTTTATGAATTTTATTTACTTGCTTACTTAGGTTGTTTATTTACAACCATTTTTAAATATTGATTCTATTTCAATTCTTAATTTAAAGAAGTATTTAGCATTATTATAGTTATAAGTAACAAAAATATCATTGATTATTATCAAATAATTGGTATTTAGACCGTAACAAATGAAAGCGTTTTTTGCTATAATAATTAAGTAAGTAGATATATTTTGGAGGAATAATAAATGGATAATATCAAATTTAATAATTCACCAAAAATAAAAGCTAAAATATTAAAGGTTATAAAGTCTCCGTATATTTTGGTTGTCCCAGCCTTTTTATTTTATCTTATATTTTGGGCATATCCAGTTTTAACTGCAATTTATGAAGTGTTTACAAAAGTTTCAACTGAAGGTGGAGGATTTACTTTAAACAATATCGTTGCATTAGTTAATGAAGTTCATTTTTCTGAAGCGTTGGTAAATTCATTAGTTTTTGCAATTGTTTCTATTATTTTACAATTTATATTAGCGTTATTGCTAGCGCTATTAATTAATCGAAAATTTAAAGGTTCTAATTTATTTTTATTTTTTATGATGTTACCAATGGCAATTCCTATCGCTTCTGTTGGTATAATTTGGAATACTGGATTAACTGAATTTGGCTGGATTAATTCATTACTAGAAGTTACAGGATTACAGAATATTCTTGAACTTGTAGGATTAGCAGATGGACCTATTATTTGGACAACTGTATCTGGAATGAAAGCTGTTATGTTTTTAATATTAGTTGATACATGGACAGTGTTACCATCAGTAATGATTATTATATTAGCTGGATTACAAAATCTTAATAAAGAATATCAAGAAGTAGCGATGGTTTTTGGAGCGACTAAAAGACAAACGATTACAGATATAGTTATTCCGATAATAAAACCAACCATTATTACAGCTCTACTTCTAAGAATTATCTCAGGTATTCAAATTTGGTTGCTTTCAGTAATGATTTTTGGCTTTAATAAAGTACCGTTCTTAGTTGAACGAATTGTATATTATACCAAATTCTATTATTCGGATGAGAGCGCAGATAAATTGGCATTTACTTATTCTGTTTTAGTTATAATAATTGTAATGACGATGGCTGTCTTATTCTTGCAAGCAAACAAAAAATCCGAAAGGAGTATGAATAATGGGTGAAAATAATATTCAAATAAATAAAACCAAAAAAGCCATAAAATCAACTATTTTTTATATGTTCATAGTGTTTGTTGCATTTGCTTTTATTATTCCTTTGATATATTTAACAACAACATCATTTTCATCACTTATTGAGGTGAGCGATTATCCAAGACAGATGTTTCCATCATTTTCTCATAATGTTGAATTTTCTTATGACGAAACATATGAAAGATATGTATTAGCAAGAGAAAATAATAAAGGTGAGTATGTAATATTAAATTTTGGGGATGAAAAAAATCTATCTAAATATTTAGAGAAAAATTTTAATGTATTTTTAGAAGAAGATGAATTATTAGAAATAATGTTACCTGCGAAGGAAACTGGTGAACCTATAAAGGTAAAACTATATAAAAATATTATAGCTAATTATATAAAGTTCTTTGAAACCTTTGATGGGGTAGGAGAAGCATTTGTTAATTCGGTTAGAGCAGCTATATATACCATTATTCTATCTCTTGGAATTGGAGGGGGATTAGGATACGCATTAGCTAAAACTGATATAAAAGGAAAGCAAGCTATTGGTGTTGGAGCTTTGATTGTCAGAATGTTTCCAACAATTGCTATTTCCGTGTCTGCGGCAGTTATGCTGATAAAATTTGGAATGTTTGATTCAATGTATGGATTGGCTGTTATATATGCAATACCAAATATTGGCCTGACAGCTTGGATTACAAAAGGTATTTTTATGAATGTAAATAAGGAACTAGAAGAAGCATCGTTAGTTTTTGGTGCAACTAAAATTAAAACATTCTACAAAATAACATTTCCATTGGTTTTGCCTGCATTTGCAGCATCGAGTATGTATGCATTTATTACAGCTTGGAATGATACTGCTGTTGCATTATTATTGACAACGAATAATAAAACATTGTCATTAGTATTATATGAAGCAATAGGTGGAGTTAATAGCATTCATTATGCGGCAGCTGGAAGTATTTTGTTAATTCTACCAGCAGCATTCTTCACATTTTACTTAAGAAAATATATAAACCAATTATGGGGCTAATCAGGAGGAAATTATGTCTTATATAAAATTAGAAAATTTAAAAAAAGTATATAATAACAAAGTTACGGCTGTTAAAGAATTTACTTTAGAATTAAAACGTATTCATCAAAACTTAAATTCGACATCAATATTTGTAACACATGATCAATCTGAGGCTTTATCATTAGCAGATAGAATTGTAGTAATGAAGAATGGATATATCGAACAAATTGGTACTCCAAACGAAATTTACCATGAGCCAAAAACAATGTTTGTTGCTCAATTTATTGGTTCTCCACCTTCAAACTTATTTAAAGTTAAAGTAGAGAAAAAAGCGAATAAGTATTTTTTAACTAATAAAATATTTAAATTTGAAGTTTTAAAAGAAGATCTAAAATCAAAACTTGATTTATATTTGAATAAAACAATAATATTATCAATAAGACCAGAAAATATTACCGTTAATGATGAAGAATTATTTTCAACAAAAATAAACATTGTTGAACCTCAAGGTTCTCATGTAGTTATTTCAGTTGATGTAGAAAATAATGAAGTTAAAATAGTATCTGATAAATTAAATTTAAAAATTAATCAAACAGTAAAACTAGGGTTTACAGACAAATATATTTTATTTGATGAAAAAACGGGCCAAAGAATAAAATAGGTGAAAAATGAAAAAAATACATATAATATCACATACTCATTGGGATAGAGAATGGTATCTAAATTCAAAATACACTAATGAATGGTTAATAGACTTTTTTGAAGGGTTGTTTGCCATGCTCGAAAAAGAACCAGATTATCAATTTGTTTTAGATGGGCAAACAATGCTTTTAGAAGATTATTATACTGAAGTTAGAAAAAAAGGATTAAGTGTATCAAAAAGAAAAGCTAAATTAAGAAAATATGTGTCTGAAGGACGCATATTTATTGGGCCCTTATATAACCAACCAGATTATCAACTAGTTAGTGAAGAATCTATTGTTAAGAATCTTATTTTAGGAAATAAGATTTCAAAAGAATATGGGAAAAAAATGAATGTAGGTTGGTTATTAGATAATTTTGGTCAAATTTCACAAACTACACAAATTTTACGAAATGCTGATTTAAGAGGATTATATGTTTGGCGTGGAGTTGAAATGGATCCTCAAAATGTTCATTCAGAGTTTTTATGGGAATCTCCAGATGGAACAAAGTTACCTTCTATATATTTATTAGATTCATATAGAAATGGTATGAGACTAGCAGAACATGAAGATATTTTTGATGCTAGAATAAAAGATACATACAAAAGATTACTTCCATTTGCGACTACAGATAATATGTTATTGCTAAATGGTTATGATCAGGAAATACAACCTGATGATGTTTTAAAAATGATAAAAAACGGAAGAAAAGACACTAATAATTATAAACTTATACAATCCAATCCTATTGAATATTTAGATAACATTCTAGCTGAAAATCCAGACATGCAAACATTATCTGGACCGCTTTACAGTGGTAGGTTTATTTCTGTTTTTCCTGGCACGTTATCAGCTAGAATGTATCTAAAACAGCAAAATTATGAATCAGAAAGATTAATTGAAAAGAGAGTTGAACCACTTGCAGTTATGAATTTTTTAACTGGTGGTGAATATAATAATAATCATATAGATGCTGCATATAAAAAACTTCTTATGAATCAACCACATGATTCTATTTGTGGATGTTCAATAGATGATGTCCATAAGGACATGGAATACCGTACTGATTTAGTAGATGCATTGTTGAATGATGAATTAAATGATGTATCCGCATCACTATTATCAAAAATAGATACAACTAATACTTATAAAAATAAAGGATTAGTAGTATTTAATACAGCCAGTTATAAAAGAGATATTATAATAGAAAATGATGAAGTAATATTAGTTAAAAATGTACCTGCATTCGGATACAAAGTTGTTACTAAGAATGAAGAGACAAATGATAAGCTGATACTTAACAAGGAATTATTGACAATTGAAAACAGTAAAATATTAGTTTCTGTCAACAGTAATGGTTCTATAAATATATTCGATAAAAAACAAAAAGTTTTATACGAGAATCAAGGGATTTTATTAGATAAAGCCGATGCAGGAGATGAATATAATTATTCACCGCCTAATAAAGATGAACTATATACTACAGAAAATGTTATAGCAAAAATATCGTTTGAAGTCGAAACTGATAAATTAGTTATTATTAAAGTGAAGTATGATTTTGAAATTCCTGTAGGAATAATAAATAATAGAACAGAAAGAGCTAAAGATAAAATTATAATGCCTGTAACATCATATATTAAAATTAGGTCTGCAAGTGCTGTGGTTGAATTTGAAACTGATATTCTAAATACAGCTAAAAATCATATAGTATCAGTTTTGTTTAAAACCAATATAAAAGCCAAAACATCTGAAGCTGGCGCTCAATTTGATGTAGTGACTAGAAATATCTCATATGAAGATTTCGATGAATCAGAAATTCCTGATCATGTTAAGGAAGTTATCATCGGGGCCAGAGAACCTAAACCAAATCGGATATTTCCTCATCGTGAATTTGTTGATATTAGCGATGATAAAAAAGGATTAGCGGTTTTTGATAAAGGATTGCCAGAGTTTACTATAAATGAGAAAAATAATGTTATTGAACTTACATTATTTAGAGGTATTGAATGGGTTGCCGATGAAATTAATTCAAGATTAGGTGATGCTGGTCCTAAAATATATACTCCAGATGCACAATGTTTAAGACAAATGAAATTTAAATATGCAGTTTATCCACATAAAGGTAATTATGAAGAAGGAAAAGTTATTAAAAAAGCAGATGCCTTTAATACGGATCCAATAATCTTTGAAACCGAAGAATCAAAAGGAGATTTACCAAAAGAAATGAGTTTTGTTTCGTTTGAATCTTTTGATTATAATGTAAAAGTAACGGGTATAAAACGATCATTAGATGGTAAGGCTCTACTGTTAAGAGTCTATAATACAACTAGCAAAAAAACAAATCTTGTTATCAATTCTGATTTAAAGATTAATAAAATTACAGAAACTAATTTTTTAGAAGAAAAAGAAACTGATATTTCCAATAAAATTAAATTAGGTAAAAAAGAAATCAAAACATTTAAATTATATTTGGAAAAACTAGATTATAAATCACATACAGTATTTGTTAATGTATTAGATAATATTGTAAAAGAAGATTATTCTATGTATAAAACAACCGAATATGTGTCTGAGATTGATATTGAAAATGAAAAGATTCGAGCAGAAAAATTGAAACCGTTTATTGAAACCCCTAATATGGGAAGAACTGCTTTAGAAGCGCAATTAAGTGCATTATTAACAAAAAAAGTATCTAAAGGACGAGTTGAAGCTTGTTCTTCAATTTATTGATGATTTATGTTAGTATAATTTAGAGGTGATTATATGAAGATCTCATCTAAACAGGCGATAAATATTGTTGAAAACCTTAAAGGTGTAATTAATCATGATATAAATTATATCGATTTGGATTCAATAATTATAGCTTCAACAGACCCATCTAGAATTGGTCATTTTCATGAAGGGTCTAAAAAAGTATATGAAACTAAATCACCAGTAATAGTTTATTCTAGCGATAAATATCTTGGAACGAAAGTAGGAATAAATTATCCTGTTAAATTTGAAAATGAAATTATAGCCACAATTGGAATTACAGGAGAATATGATGAGATTAAAAAATTCTCCTCTGTTATTGTTAAAATGACAGAAATTCTCATTAAAGAATTTTATTTTAGAGACCAAAGAGAAATTAGAGAAGAAAATGATAGGTATATTGTAGGACTATTGATTAATAATAGAGAACCTATTGATTCAATAATTTCAATAGCTAATTCATTCAATATTGAATTAAAAAGTATTAAAAGAGTAGTGGTAATAAAGCTTCAAGACAAACCATTTGATAATATAAACATAAGAAAAATGATTTTTAATTCTATCAAAAAAAGATTACACCATGATGAAATAGTTGTTAATAATCAAAAGAATTTTGTATTATTATTAAAATCGACTTCAATAAATAAGCTTAAAGACATAAAAGAGTATCTTACTAAAAAATACTCTGTTGAATTAGCTATTGGTTATTCAGAAGAGATAAATGATATTTCAGAAATTTATATAAATTATCTTAATGCTGAAAGATTAGTATATTTAGCAATAAAAATGCTGAGATTTGAAATTGTGACTTTAAAAGATTTTGATCTAGAATTAATTTTATCAGATATTGATGAAACATATAAAAAAGCTTATCTAAGTAAAGTATTTGGAAATATAGAACCATCTACAATAAAAAAATGGAGTGAAATGTTAATAGTTTTCTCTAAAAATGATGGATCAATTAATCTAACAAGTAAGGAATTATATATTCATAAAAATACTCTTCAATATAGGTTGAAAAAAATAAAAGAATTAACTGGATATGATCCTAGAAAATTGAGAGATTTTTCAATTTTATATATAGCGACTTTACTTTATAGACAATAATATAAATTTTGTTATAAAGGAATAAAATACACTGAATTATCGGTGTGTTTTTATTATGTGTAATATAACATTCTATGTTATAAATTGATATAATATATTATATGAAAGCAAGCGATAAGTATGTCAAAAGGTAAAAAAATAAAAAAATCACAAAAAAGTGATTATAATCATAAAATAAAGGTGTATCAAAAAAGGAGTAACTAAATGAAAATTATTATTGCTGTAGACTCATTTAAGGGAACACTATCTTCAATTGAAGTTGCTAAACTAATAGATAAATATATTGATAAAGAAAATAACACTGTAGATATTATTTCTACTGGTGATGGCGGCGAAGGAACAGTTGACTCTTTAATGTATGCAATAAAGGGTGAAAAAAAGGAAATAAAAATACATGGAGCCTTAGGAAACGAAATCGATTCCTATTATTGTTTATGTAACAATAGAAAGACTGCAATCATGGAAATAGCACTTTCCTCAGGAATAGCAACACTAAAAGAAAATGAATTAAATCCATTTAAAACATCATCTTATGGATTAGGAGAAACTATTAATGATGCATTAGAAGAAGGAGCTAAAAAACTAATAATTGGTATAGGTGGAAGTTCAACTAATGATGCAGGAGCAGGAATGCTTAAATCTTTAGGTGTTAAATTTTATGATAAAGATAACAAAGAAATAAAAATTTTGAATGGGTACTCAATTGGTCTTGTTGAAAAAATAGATATATCAGGATTAAATCATAAATTAAAAGATGTATTTATTGAAGTTGCTTGTGATGTGGACAATCCATTGTTAGGTAAAAACGGATGTTCATACATATATGGCGAACAAAAAGGTGCAGATGCAAAAATGATAGAGCAACTAGAAAAAAATATGATTCACTATGCAAATGTAGTATCTAAAGAATTAGGAGTAGATCATTCTAACGAAGCTGGAGCAGGTGCCGCTGGTGGATTAGGATATGGATTAATAACTTTTCTTGGAGCTAAACTATTGAGCGGATTTGAAATTGTAAGTGATGCAACAAATTTAGAAGAAAGAATAAAATATGCAGATTTAGTTATTACAGGAGAAGGTAGCTTTGATCATCAATCCTTGAACGGTAAAGCACCAGTAAAAATAGCCCGATTAGCAAAAAAACATAATAAAAAAGTAATTGGGATTTTTGCACTAACATCAATTTCATCAATGCCTGAAATATTTGATGAAATTATTTCTGTGGTTCCTACAGTTGCTACTAAGAAGGAATCTTTAGCAGACCCAAGAAAATATTTAGAAAAATTAATCAAACAAAAATGTATTTTTAAATAAATAGCTTTTCCTTATCAATGAAATAATAAGATATATATTCTCCGCATCAATGTTGTAAAAAAGAAGATATCTACATATAATAATTAAGAATATTATTACGTTTATTTATATTTATATATAATTACTAATAATATTTTTCATATATAGATCTTTCTATTTTTTTAAAAAAGATTTATATATTTGTAATTAATTCAATTCTTTAGTACAATAATTAGTATATTTATATAAAATGAGGTGGAAATATGTTTTTAACATTTTCAACGAGCTTATCTATTATATTAACGGTAGCGGTAATAATATTTTTTATTTGGCTTACAATTTTTATTAATAAATTAATCAACAAACAAGTAATCATGAAAAAATGGATGCTTTTACTTTATGGTTTAGATATATTAATATTGCTTGTTATAATAGGCTTTATCATGTGGATGTTTGGGTATGATTTAATCGCCGAAGCAAATACCTTATGGGTTTCAGTCCAACAAGGATTTATAGATAAATTAGGAGCTTTAATAGGTACCGCTATTACCATTTTTATAGCTATGTTAGTACTACGAGTTTTTAGTATTTTTGTAAGGAAGACATCAAAAAAAGCTGAATCCAAACAAAAACGAATGATTACAATATTAAAAGTTGTTCAAAGTTTGATTACCTATACAGTCGAAATAATTGCTTTACTAGTTGTATTAGCATTATGGGGCGTTAATGTAATGCCAGCTTTAGCCGGACTCGGAGTTTTAGGAATTATTATAGGTATGGGAACACAAAGTTTAATTAAAGATATTATTTCCGGTTTCTTTATTATCTTTGAACATCATTTTGATGTCGGAGATATAGTAGAAATAAATGGTTTTAAAGGAGAAGTAATCGATATAGGCTTAAAGAGTACTAAAATTAAAAATTGGAAACAAGATATTAAGATTTTCTCTAATGGTAGTATTGAAAACACCATTAATTATTCTTTATCACCATCAATAGGTATTATCGATTTTGGAATTGCTTATAAAGAAGATATTCAAAAAACTATAGATTTATTGAAAAAAGAATTACCAAAGCTTAGAAAGATTTTTCCAGAGATACTTGAAGACCCGCAAGTCTTAGGTGTTACAGAATTAGCTGATAGTTCCATAAATATGAGAGTAATTGTTAAAACTGAGACAGAAAAACATTATGGAGTTGAAAGAGCAATTCGTCAAGAAATTAAAAGGTTATTAGAAGAAAATGATATAGAAATTCCTTTTCCGCAGATTGTTGTTCATAATTCGGAATCATAAAAAAATAAAAGATCACTGGCTAAATTAAGCCGTGATCTTTTTATTTAACTAATTGCTTGAACTGGACATGAACTAGTACAAACCATACAACCACGACATTTATCCGCAATTATATGTGCTTTACCATTAACCATTTCTATAGCTCCAAATGGACAGGCAGATATACATTTTCTACAACCAATACATGTATCGATATCAATTTTAGCTATTCTTTTTGTAGAGGTAGAACTAGAGCTATAATTACTAGTTTGTCCTGAACCAGTAGATCTAGACATTTTAGCTCCGCAGTTAGGACAAACTTCTTGATAACAAGGACTACCTTGTCTATGAGGAATGGTTGTATGACATATAGGACAAATGCAAGTGCCACCGCTGCCAAGTCCCATTCCATTATTTTGTCTTCTATTCCCTCTAAAGTTCATAAGTCATCACTCCATTATTTTCAGATATTCTTAAATAAAATTTTGTTTTAGAAGCCATAATCTCTTCGATTTCATTTAAGCTTTCTTTAATTAAATTTAACCCTTTTTCTATTACTAATTCTTTTGGTAAAATAGGAACAGTATGTTCTATTATTACTGTAATATTTTTCCCAAAAGCAGTGTTAACCATTGCGTCAATATTTTTGCCATGAAAAAGCTTTAAAACATTGATTGCTTTATGTTTGTGAACTTCATATTCTATATTTGCAGTATTGTCAATTTCTTCTAATTTTTGAATGTATTTATCAGTTATTTCATATAATTGGTAATATTTAGCATCACCAAAATGGTCATCAGCGAAATGAATTAAATCATCTGTTGCACAAACTACTATCATATCTAAATCCTCCTCGATATATATTGTCTCTCATATGTTGACATATGTCAACAAAAAAATAAAAAAAGTTTACATTATTGCTATATAATTGATATAGACATAATTGAAAAGCATATATTAATATGCTATAATAATTTGACTAAAGATGAATAGGGGTTTTTTATGGAAAAAATATATTTAAAAGACTTAGCGAAGTATTTTAATAAAGAAATTGTTATATCTGGATTTGTTGATAAAATTAGAGATCTTCAATATGTTCAATTTGTAATAATTAGAGATTCTTCGGCTAAAGTTCAAGTTACTATTGAAAAGAATGAAGAGAATAAAAAATTAAATGAAGTAGTTTCTAATTTAACTAAAGAAAGTACTGTTAGTATTAAAGGTATCATTTATGAACAACCAAAAGTTAAACTAAGAGGAATGGAATTCATCCCTTCAAGTATTGAAGTAACTTCAAAAAGCGAAGAAGAACTACCAATTGATTTATTGGATTATAATAACAAATCTAAACAAGACCTTCGCTTAGATAATCGCTTTTTAGATTTGCGAATTGAACGCAATTATTTGATTTTTAAAGCTCAAACTATTGCGGAAATGGCAATGAGAGAATATTGGGTAAATCATAATTTTATTGAAATTCATTCACCTAAAATTTTAGGCACTGCTTCTGAATCAGGAGCGGAAGTATTCTCATTAGATTATTTTGGAAAAAAAGTATATTTAGCACAGTCACCTCAGTTTTATAAACAAATGGCTATGGCTGCTGGATTCAATAATGTTTTTGAAATAGGCCCAGTGTTTAGAGCGGAAAATTCGCATACTGCTTATCACGCTACTGAATTTACTTCAGTTGACTGTGAAATCAGTTGGATTAAGAATCACCACGATGTTATGGATTTAGAAGAAGCGGTATTAGTCTATACTATGAAAAAGTTAAAAAAAGAAATTGGTGAAACTTATCATAAAATATATAAAAAAGAAATCAAAATACCTGAAACAACTTTCCCAAGAATAACATTTAAAGAAGCCAAAAAAATAATTCAAGAAAATTATAAATATGTTGGCGAAAAATCATATGACTTTGATAGAAAAGAAGAAGAATTAATAGGGCTTTATTCCCGTAAAAAATTAAATTCTGATTTTGTATTTATTACAGAATATCCTTTTGAAGCTAGACCGTTTTATCATATGTTAGATGAAACAGGACTAACTAAAAGTTTTGATTTGTTATACAAAGGTATAGAAATTACTACAGGAGCCCAGAGAGAACATAGAATAGATATCTTAATGAAACAAGCTAAAGAAAAAGGGCTAAGCGAAGAATCATTAGAATTCTATTTTAAATTCTTTAGATATGGTATGCCTCCTCATGGAGGATATGGCTTTGGTTTAAACAGATTTTTAATGCAATTATTTGAAATTGATAATATTAGAGATGTTACATTCTTATATAGAGGACCAAATAGAGTTAATCCATAATTAATAAAACTAAGCCGAAAATGCTTAGTTTTTCTTTGGATTTATGATAAAATATTAATACAGAAGAAGAGTGAAATTATGGATATTCCTATTTTATTTGAAGACAATCACATATTAGTTTGTGTTAAACCTCAAGGAGTCTTATCTCAAGGAGGAAGTATTGACAAACCTAATATGGTGGATGAATTAAAGAAATATATCAAAGAAAAATATAATAAACCTGGCAATGTTTATCTTGGGTTAGTTCATAGACTTGATATAAATGTTGGTGGAGTTATGGTGTTTGCGAAGACCTCAAAAGCAGCGAAAAGGTTATCTAAACAGGTTAAAGACCACGATATCAAAAAAAGATATTTAGCTATAGCTAAGGGTACGTTTGAAAAAAAACGAGATAGGTATGTGGATTATCTTTCTAAGAACGAAGAAAAAAGACAGGCTATTATAGCTGAAGAAATATCGGGTAAATTAGCTATTCTTAATTATCAAGTTTTAGGGCAAACAAAACTAAATGAAGATATCTATTCTCTTATTGATATAGATTTAATAACTGGAAGATTTCATCAAATACGTTTTCAATTTTCTTATCATGGACATCCCTTATATGGAGATTCAAAATATGGAAATATGATAAATAAAGATTTCTTCTTAGGATTATATGCGTATAGCCTTGAATTTACGCACCCAGTGAAAAAGGAGAAAATGATATTTAAAAATAAACCAAATGATGAAAGATTCTTAAAATTCAGTAAAATTAATAAAATAGATTGGAGAGAGATATGAAACTTCTTGTATTAGGTGGCGCAGGGTATATTGGAAGTCACTTCGTAGCTAGAGCTATTAATGATGGACACTCTGTAATAGTTATTGATAATTTATTGACAGGTCACATTGAAGCTGTTTCTAAAAAAGCTAAATTTTATCAGGGAGATATTAGAGACAAGAAATTTATGGATGAAGTATTTTCTAAAGAAACTATTGATGCAGTTATTCATTTTGCGGCTTCAAGTTTAGTTGGCGAATCGATGAAAGATCCAATGAAATACTTTGATAATAATGTATATGGAACCATTGTTTTACTTGAAACAATGGCTAAGTATAACATTAAAAAAATAGTTTTTTCTTCATCAGCTGCTACTTATGGTGAGCATGATGTAATGCCTATTACTGAAGAATATGAAACCTTGCCAACTAATCCTTATGGACAAACTAAACTAATGATGGAACAAATGATGAAATGGGCTGATTATGCTCATGATATACATTATGTATCTTTGAGATATTTTAATGTAGCTGGAGCTAGTAGTGACGCTTCTATAGGAGAAGACCATAATCCTGAAACTCATTTAATCCCTATTGTTTTACAAGTGCCTCTAGGAAAAAGAGAAAAAATAACAATTTTCGGAAATGATTATAATACCTTTGATGGTACATGTATTAGAGATTATATTCATGTGGAAGATTTAGCAGATGCACATATAAAAGCTTTAGAATATTTAAATGAAGATAAACCTTCTAATATTTTTAACCTAGGAACTGAAACTGGGTATTCTAATTTAGAGATAGTTGAGACTGCTAGAATTGTTACTAAACATCCAATTCCTATGGCTTTTGGAAAAAGGAGATTAGGAGACCCCGATAAATTAGTTGCCACATACAAAAAAGCAAAAGAAATTTTAGGTTGGGCTCCTAAAAAAGGAATCAAAGATATTATTCAATCCGCTTGGTTGTTTCATCAAAAACATCCAAACGGATATGGGGAGTGATTATGATTAATACTAGAATAAATCAATTAATTAAATATGCTAAAGAAAATCTATATTTATCAAATGATGATGCATATTACGCAGTTAACCAAATATTATATTTATTAAAATTGAGTAGTTTTAAATGGGAAGAAATAGACTATAAAGTTGATTTCTTTGAAGTGATTAATAGTATATTAGACTATGCTTTTGAAAATAAAATATTAGCTTCAAATACTATTAATGAAAGAGATGCTTTTGAATCTAAAATAGTAGATTGCTTATTGCCAAGGCCTAGTGAATTAAATAAAATGTTCTATAAACAATATAAAACAGGGCCATTAACTGCGACTACTTTTTTTCATAATCTTTCTATTAAAAGCAATTATATAAAAACTAAACGCATTGACCAAAATATTAAATTTACATATGATGGCAAATATAGCGAGTTACAGTTAACAATTAATCTATCTAAACCAGAAAAAGATCCATTAGATATTAAGCGTCAAGCTTTAATTCAAGATAAATATCCAAAATGTCCTTTATGTATGGAAAATGTAGGAGTTTATCAATCAACTAGTTTAGCACCTAGGTCAAATCATAGAGTAATATCTCTCACTTTAAATCATGAAAAAGATGCCTGGGGATTACAATACTCTCCATATGCATATTTTAATGAACATATTATTGTATTGCGGAAAGAACATTCCAATATGTATGTTAATGAAAGAACATTTGCGGAATTAGTTGATTTTATCAATAAATTTCCTCATTATTTAATAGGTTCAAATGCGGGACTTCCTATTGTTGGAGGATCTATCTTGAATCACCATCATTTCCAAGGTGGTAAATTTGATTTCCCTATAGAACAAGCAAAAGTTTTAAGAAAATATAAAAAAAGAAAAGTTACTTATGAAATATTAGATTGGCCTTTATCTGTAATACGCATTAGTTCTAATAATGAAAACAGCTTATTAGATGCGGCTAGTGACTTGTTACAATATTGGAATAATTATGAAAATAAAGAAATAAATATTTTTAAACATACAGATAAAGATCATAATGCAGTAACACCGATATTAAAACTTAACGGCGCTATGTATGAATTTTATTTCGTTTTAAGAAATAATTATACTACTAAAGAAAAACCATATGGATTATTTCATCCAAGAGAAGAATTATTCCATATTAAAAAGGAAAATATCGGCTTAATTGAAGTAATGGGATTAGCTATCTTACCGGGAAGACTAAAAAAAGAACTGGATTTAATAGAACTTTGTTTAAGCGAAAATAAAGATCCTTCAAAATATCCTGAATTAGAAAAACATTTAGATTGGATAAATGAATTAAAAGAAAAACAAATACCTAAATCTAATCTTAAAGAACGATTAAGAGAAGAAGTTGGACTTATTTTTGAACAAGTATTAGAAGACTGTAATGTCTTTAAATATGGTAAGAAAGAAGATTTATATAGATTTCTTGAAGGATGTATTTAAACTGTGATATAATACTTAAAAATAAGGAGTGATATTATGGCAAAAAAATTAGTTAAAGAAATAACGGCTAGAGATACAGATTTCGCAAGGTGGTATACAGATGTCTGTAGAAAAGCTGAATTAATGGATTATTCTGAAGCAAAAGGCTTCATTATTTATCGTCCATATGGATATGCTTTATGGGAAAACATTAAAAATTATTTAGATGATCAATTTAAAAAAACAGGACATGAAAATGTCTATATGCCACTTGTCATTCCGGAATCATTATTTTTAAAAGAAGCTGAACACGTTGAAGGGTTCAAACCAGAAACTGCTATTGTTACAGTTGGAGGAAATGAAGAATTAACTGAACGTTTAATAATACGCCCTACATCAGAAACATTGTTTTGTAGTCATTATTCTAAAATTATTACATCTTACCGTGATTTACCAAAAAAATACAATCAATGGTGCTCTGTTGTTAGATGGGAAAAAACAACTAGACCTTTCTTAAGAGGTAGTGAATTTCTTTGGCAAGAAGGACACACTGTTCACAGAACCGAAGAAGAAGCTAGAACTGAAGCAATGGATATGTTAGATATTTATGAAAAACTTGGAAAAGATTTATTAGCTATTCCATTTATTGTAGGTAAGAAAACAGAAAAAGAAAAATTTGCTGGGGCAGTTGATACATATTCAATAGAAGCTTTAATGCATGATGGAAAAGCTTTGCAAAGCGGTACTACTCATTATTTGGGTACGGGATTTGCAAAAGCATTTAATATTTCTTTCCAAGATAAAGATGGTTTAGTTAAACTTCCTCATCAAACATCTTGGGGGGTATCAACTAGGTTAATTGGCGCAGTAATTATGGTTCACGGTGATGATTCAGGATTAGTTTTACCTCCATATCTAGCTCCAACACAGGTTATGATTATCCCAATTCAAAGTCAAAAACCAGGAGTAATGGAAGCTTGTATTTCTATTAAGAAAGAATTAGAAGAAATGTCTATTAGAGTTAAAATTGATGATTCTGATAAATCTCCTGGTTGGAAATTCGCAGAGAGTGAAATGAAAGGTATTCCTTTAAGAATAGAAATAGGACCTAGAGATTTAGAAAACAATAAGTGTGTAATCGCTAAACGTTATAACGGCGAAAAACTTACATTAGATTTAGAAATAGTAGCTGAATCAATTCCTTCTTTATTAGAACATATTCATCAAGATATGTATCAAAGAGCTTTGATGAATGTATTAGATAATACAAGAGAAACCAATGATTATAATGAATTTAAAAAGATAATCAAAGAAAAAGGTGGCTATGTTAAAATGATGTGGTGCGGAGATAAAGCTTGTGAAGAAAAAATAAAAGCCGATACAGCTGCTTCATCAAGATGTTTGCCATTTGATCAAACTCCAATTGGAGAAACTTGTCCAGTTTGCGGTAAAAAAGCAAAACATCTCGTATATTTTGCAAAAGCATATTAATATAAAACCCTCTATTTCACAAGAAATAGGGGGCTTTTTTTAAAATATAGAGTTTCCTATTGAATCAATTGCGACAATCGCTGGAAAATCTTTTACAATGAGTTTTCTAACTGCTTCAGGACCTAATTCTGGATAAGCAATAACCTCACTAGAGATAACTGTTTTAGATAACAAAGCACCTATACCGCCGATTGCAATTAAATAAACAGCCTTCTCTTTTTTTATTTCAGAAATCATTTCATTTGAACGTTCACCCTTACCAATCATTATTTTTAGTCCTTTATTCATAAGAATAGGGCTTAAATTATCCATTCTATAACTAGAAGTAGGGCCACAAGAACCAATTGGTTTATTTGGCCTTGCTGGAGTAGGGCCAACATAATAAACTATTTGTCCTTCAAAATTAAATGGAAGATCTTCACCATTTTTAATAGCTTCAACCATTAATTTATGAGCTGCGTCTCTTGCGGTATAAATTACACCATTTATTAAAACCTCTTCACCAACCCTTAAACTTGTTCTTACACTATCAGATATAGGTGTATTAAGCTTTTTTTCCAATGAAAGTCACCTCTTTCTTTCTCGCGCTGTGGCATTGAAGGTTAACCGCTACAGGGAGTGATGCTATATGACAAGGGGCAGAATTAACCTTTACAGCTAAGGCAGTTGTTTTACCACCAAGACCCATTGGACCGACATTCAATTTATTTATTTTTTCTAATAGTTCTTTTTCTAATAATCTGTCTTCTTCCACAATAGCTTCATCATCTATTGGCCTAAAAATAGCTTTTTTAGCGAGATAAGCTACATGTTCAAAATTGCCACCAATTCCAACACCTACAATAAGAGGAGGACAAGGTTTGCCACCAGCTTCTTTAATGGTTTTTAATACAAAATCTATAACACCATCACGTCCATCAGTAGGACTTAACATTTTAAGTGTAGACATATTCTCACTGCCTCCACCTTTAGGGGCTAAGTGAATTATTAACTTATCTCCAGGAATAAAATCAAAATGAATAATAGCTGGTGTATTGTCTAAAGTATTGATTCTGTTAAATGGATGTTTAACTATAGATTTTCTTAAATATCCATCTATATAACCTTTGTGAACACCTTCATTGATAGCTTCTCTTAAATCATAATCAAACATTAGTTTTCTACCAACTTCAACGAAACAAACGACAAGACCGGTGTCTTGACAAAGAGGAATATTCTCTTCTTTAGCTATTTTTTGATTTTCAATAATTTTATCTAAGATGTTTTTAGCTAATTTATTTTCTTCGTTTTCATAAGCAAAAACTAAAGCATCAACTACAGATTTATCTAATGTTTTTGTAGTTTCAATAATCATATCTTTTATACTAGAAACAACCTCATCTTTTGGAACTGTTAACATTATTTCACCTCTCATGATTATTATAACATTAAAATATAAATTTTGAATTATATTTAACATTCAATTTGAATATTTACAATTCATATATTTTTCGTTATAATATACTTCGAGGGTGAATTATGAAGAAAATTAAAATTATATCTGATAGTACTTGTGACTTATCAAAGGAATTATTAGAAAAATACGAAATTGATATCGTTCCTTTATATGTTAATTTTAACGAAGAAAGCTACAGAGATTTGGTTGATTTAAATACAGAAAAAATGTATAGACTAGTAGAAAAATATAATATGTTGCCAAAGACATCAGCTGCTTCACCAGGGGATTTCTATAAAATATTTAAAAAATATTTAGACCTAAATTATCAAATTATCTATATTGGTATTGGGTCTAAATTCTCTGCAACACTTACTAGCGCTTACACCGCTAAAAAAATGTTAGATTCCGAAGATATATTTTTAATTGATTCCTTAAATTTATCTAGTGGAATTGGACTTTTATTATTAAAAGCTGCTAAATACAAAGAAGAAGGATTAAGCGCTGAAGAAATTAAAGAAAAAGTAGATGAGTTAGTTCCTAAAGTAAGAAGCCAATTTGTTATTGATACACTAGATTATTTATACAAAGGTGGAAGATTAAGTGCCTTATCAGCGTTAATGGGTGGAGTATTAAAAATCAAACCAATTATTAAAGTTCGCGATGGTACTATGAAAGTAGGCAAAAAAGCTAGAGGAAATATCCGTAAAGGAATTGATCTTTTAATTAATGAATTTATTCAATTAAAAGATAATATAGATGAAGAATTCGTTATGATTACACATTCTTTGGCTTATGATTCCTATCTATATATTAAAGATAATTTAAAAGAAATTTCTTCAATAAAAAATCTTTATGAAACCGATGCGGGATGCGTTATTTCTAGTCATTGTGGAAAAGGGACTATAGGAATCTTGTATATTATGAAATAAAAAAATAGAATAAAATCATATAAAAAATTCAGTTTTTCATAACTGTTTTTTTTATAAAAAAATAGTTGACAACGCAACTAAATGAATGTATACTTTTTATTGTATACTGAATGGAGTGAAAAAATGGCTAAAACTGAATATGATTATATGATAAATAAATACTATTATCGTTTCTTAAATGATAGATTTAAAAAACTAGATATTACGAGAGCTGAAGCTCCTTATCTTCATAAAATATCAAAAGCTGGGAAGATGAAAATGAATGATTTAATAGCTGAATTACCTTTTCATAAATCTCATTCCACAAGAGCCATAAATCGTTTGGTAAAGGATGGTTTCATTATTAAAGAAATCAATCCGGATGATAGGCGTGGATATTTGCTTTCATTAACAGAAAAGGGAAAGGCAATGAAAGAGAAAGTAAATAAAATATTTATCGATTGGAATGAATTAATAGATTCAGTTATTACCGATGAAGAAAGCAAAGTATTAAATAATTTAAATAAAAAGAAATATCATTTATTGCGTAAATATTATAACGAGGAGGATAAAATAGATGAAATTAATGATTAAATACTTAAAACCATATTGGATTGGCACAATTATTATATTTATTTTAGTTGCGACCATTGCGATTAGCGGGTTATTATTGCCTGATTATATGAGTAAAATACTCGGAGAAGGTATTAGAGCACAGTTTAGTGTTTTTAATCCCGCAACTAATCAGTGGATGGATCTTCCTTCTCAAATTACTTGTGATATTGCTTTAGATACTTGTAAAGTAACACAAGTTACTGATTTTTCTGTTATTTTAAAATATTCAAGTATTATGTTAGGAGTTACACTTATATCCTCACTTGCATCTATTATATTGATGAAATTATCAAGCGTTATAGGTACAAAGGTAAGTAGAGATATGCGTAGCGATATATACAGAAAAGTTAATTCGTTATCTATAGCAGAAACTTCTAAATTTGGAACGTCTACTTTAATAACTAGAGCTACTAACGATGTAACACAAGTTCAAAACTTTATAATGATGTTATTAAGAATGGTGTTAAGAATTCCTATTATTATGATTGGGGGAGTTATTTTCGCCTTTAGAAAAAGCGTACAACTAACAAGTTCACTTGGAATTGGAGTACCGGTACTTGCAGTTATGATTGTGATTATCTTTATTTTTGTAACCCCATTATTTAAGAAGTTACAGAAAAAAATTGATAAACTAACAATGGTTACTAGAGAGAGTATAAATGGAGTTAGAGTAATTCGTGCTTTTGGACAAGGTGAAAGAGAAGTCGAACGCTTTGATAAAGCGAATACAGAACTCAATGATTTGCAATTAAAAACAGGTAGAATTATGGCTATCTTAAATCCATCAGTTAACCTAGTTTTTAATTTTGTAATGATAGGAATTTTATTCACTGCTTATAATATGCTTTTTGCTAGTGATATTGTAGATTATTCAGGTATTGCAAATATAGCCGCAGTATTTCAATATTCTATGCAAATCATGTTTAGTATTTTAATGTTAACGATGACATTTATAATGTATCCAAGAGCTCAAGTAACAGCTAGTAGGATTAAAGAAGTATTAGAGACAGAACCATCAATTAAAGACGAACCTAATTTAGAATATGATGATTTTAATTTCAAAGGTAAAGTAGAATTTGATGATGTTAGTTTTAAATTTCCTGAAGCTGATTCTTATATTTTAAATAATATTAATATAAAAGCAAAACCTGGAGAAGTAGTGGCTATTATAGGCTCTACGGGTTCTGGAAAATCAACTATTGTTAATTTGTTACCTAGATTAATTGACGTTACAAAGGGCAGCTTAACAATAGATGGTATTCCAATAAAGGATATTGGACTTAAAAAACTTAGATCTCTAATTGGATTTGTTCCTCAACAAGCTTTGTTATTCTCTGGAACTATTAGAGAAAATATAGCGTTTGGGAAAGAAAATGCTACAGATGAAGAGATTAAAGAAGCCGCTTATATTGCTCAAGCAAGTGATTTTATTGAATCAATGGAAAATAAATATGATTCTATAATTGAACAAGGCGGAGTAAATTTATCTGGTGGACAAAAACAGAGAATTTCTATTGCAAGAAGCATCGTCAGGCGACCTAAAATATACATATTTGATGATAGCTTTAGTGCTTTAGATTTTAAAACTGACTTTAATTTAAGAAAAGCTTTAAAAGAACATGTAAAAGATGCGACTGTATTTATTGTTGCTCAACGTATTGGGACAATTATGGACGCAGATAGAATAATAGTACTGCAAGAAGGTAAAATAGTGGGTTCTGGTAAACATAAAGAATTGTTGAAGACCTGTGATGTTTATCGTGAAATAGCATTGTCTCAAATGGATGAGGAGGAATTATCATGAGTGAAAAGAAAAAAAAGCCTCAGATAGATAAAAAAACCTCTCAAAGCCAAGCGCAGTCATTTAGACCAAGAGGAAGAAGAGGTGGAGGTCCAGGACATGGACTTTCAATGCCAGTAGAAAAAGCAAAAGATTTTAAAGGAACAATCAAAAGATTAGTTGGTTATGTATCAGAATTTAAACTTCAAATGAGTTTTATCGCATTTTTCATCATTATTGTTTCTGTAGTAGCTGTTATAGCGCCAAACTATATAAGACATATAATGAATGATATGCAAAAAGCGCTTATTGGAGTTATCTCTTTTGCGGATGCTAAAGAAGAAATATTAAAATTTTTCCTTATAATAGTTATTCTCTATGGAGTTAGATATATTGTAGAAACTATAGCTTCAGTAATGGGAAATAAAGTTTCTGTTACTTTAGGTAAGAAATTTAGAACTACTTTAAGAGATAAATTAGAAAAATTACCTATTAAATATTTTGATTCAGAACAAACAGGGAATATTCTATCTGTATTTTCAAATGATGTAGATATAGTAACTAACTCAATCCAACAAACTTTAATTAGTTTGATTTCATCAACATTCTTGATTGTTGGGGTTGTAGTTATGATGTTTATTATTTCTTGGAAACTAACAATTATTTCATTAGCAATCTTACCATTATATATAATATTTACTAAAATGATAGCTAAAAAATCGCAAACTAAATTTATTAAACAACAACGATTTTTAGGAGAGCTTAACGGAGATATCGAAGAAGTATTCAGTGGAAACCAAGTAATAAAATTATTTGGAAAAGAAGAAGATTCCTATCAAAGGTTTGAAAAAATTAATGATAAATTAACTGATGTTGCTAAAGATGCCCAGTTTTTAAGCGGATTAATTAGACCTTTAATGAATTTTATTTCTAATATTGGATATGTAGCAGTTGTATTTGTAGGAGCTATATTAGCTGGAGCTACAAATCCATTATTAATAGGAGATATAACGATATTTATTCAATATCAAAAATCTTTTGTTAATCCAATTTTAAATATTGCAAGTATAGTAAATCAATTGCAGTCAACAGTAGCTGGAGCTGAACGTATCTTTGAATTATTAGATAAAGTAGAAGAAATTCCTGAACAAAATTTAACAGAATTTTCTAAAACAGATTTTTCAGGTCATGTCGAATTTAAAGATATAGCATTTTCATATACTGAAGATCAAAAACTAATTGAAGACTTAAATCTTGAAGTATATCCAGGCAAACAAATCGCAATAGTAGGGCCTACTGGAGCTGGGAAAACAACCCTAGTTAATCTTTTAATGCGCTTTTATGAAGTTAATGCAGGTAAGATATTAATAGATGGCATTGATTCTACTGATGTGAAACGACAACATTTAAGAAAACTATTTGGTATGGTTCTACAAGATACTTGGTTATTTTCAGGAACTATTAAAGAAAATGTTGCCTATGGTAGACCAGATGCGACTGATGAAGAAATAATAAATGCTTGTAAACAAGCACATATTCATCATTTTATTGAAACATTGCCACAAGGATATGATACTGTATTAAATGAAGATGCTGACAATATTTCAAAAGGGCAAAAACAGCTGCTCACAATCGCAAGAGCTATTCTTTCGAATCCAAAAATCTTGATTCTTGATGAAGCAACCAGTTCAGTAGACACAAGAACTGAAAGCTATATTCAAAATGCTATGGATTTCATGATGAAAGGAAAAACAAGTTTTGTAATTGCTCATAGACTTTCAACCATCAAAAACGCTAATTTAATTCTAGTTATGAATGATGGAGCGATTGTAGAACAAGGTAATCATAAAGAATTATTAGAGAAAAATGGAGTTTATGCAGATCTTTATAATTCACAATTTTTAAACCAACCAACATAAAAAGAGGAAATTTCCTCTTTTTTCTTTCATTGATTAAGAAATTAGATTATAATATTACTTGAAAGTAAGAGGTAGATATGAAAATAGGGTTTATTAGTTTAGGTTGTGCAAAAAATTTAGTCGATTCAGAAATGATTTTAAATATATTAGTCAATGCTGGTTGTGAAATAGTAAATGACCCTTCTTTAGCTGATGCTATATTTATTAATACCTGTGGATTTATTAAATCTGCTAAAGAAGAGACATTAGCTACAATTCTAGAAATGCACAGATATGGTAAGAAATTAATAGTGACTGGATGCTATGCTAAAAGATATAAAAAACAACTAGAAAAGGATATGCCTTTTATTGATAGAGTTATTTCTCTTACAGATTATCCTAAAATTCATTTAATCTTAGAAGAAGTATTTCGAGACAAATCTCTTAAATTTCAACCATTAAAATATGAAAACAGATTATTAACAGGGTCTATCTATACACCATATGTTAAAATCAGTGAGGGCTGTGATAATTATTGTACTTACTGTGCTATTCCTTTAATTAGAGGTAGATTTCGTTCAAGACCAATGGATTCTGTCATAAATGAATGTATTAAACTAGTAAGTCAAGGAGCTAAAGAGTTAAACTTAATATCACAAGATACAACTAAATATGGAGCTGATTTAAGCCCTGATAAAAAATCTCTATTACCTAAATTATTGAGAGAAATATCGAAAATATCTGGAATTGAAATGATTCGCATTTTATATTTATATCCAGATGAAATTACAGAAGAGTTAATTCAAGAAGTAAAACATAATGATTTAATAGCTAATTACTTTGATATACCAATCCAACATATTTCTTCTAAAGTTCTTAAAAGAATGAATCGTAGAGGGGATAAAGAATTTTTAAAAAATTTATTAAATCATATTCGTGAAGAAATACCACAATCTATAATAAGAACAACATATATAGTAGGATTTCCTGGAGAAACTGAAGAAGATTTTCAAGAATTATATGATTTTACAAAAGAATTTAAGTTTGATCGTTTAGGCGTTTTTACATATTCACCTGAAGAAGATACTTCTTCATTTAATTATGGTAATCAAATTCCGGAAGAAATAAAACAAGAGAGATTAGAACGAATAATGTCCCTACAACAGACAATTTCAAGAAATAAAAATAGACTTCAAAAACATAAAATACATAAAACAATCATTGAAAATTATGATCCTGAAACAGACTTTTATTATGGAAGAAGTTATGCATTTGCTCCAGATGATGTTGATGGAATGATTGTTTTTCAATCAAAGAAAGAATTAGAAATTGGGGAAGTAGTCAATGTTGAAATTAAATCAGTTTTTGATTATGATTTAATTGGAGATGCAGTTATAGAATAGGTGGATATATGAGTTTATTTTATGAAACAGTTACATTAATTATTAAAGGTTTTATAATTGGTATTGCTTTTGTTATTCCTGGAGTTAGTGGGGGGACTTTGGCAATATATTTAGGCGTATATAAAAAACTTTTACATTCAATAGGTAATATTTTTCAAGAATTTAAAGAAAGCTTACAATTCCTAATACCACTTTTTTTAGGAATTGGAATAAGTATTGTATTGCTTGCAAAAATATTTGGGCTATTATTAGAATGGAATTCATTTATCGTTTTTGGCTTCTTTATAGGATTAATTTTAGGTGGAGTAAAACAAATCTATCAAGAAGCTAGCAAATCAAAATTAAATATCTCTAGTGTTTTATCTTTCTTATTTTCCTTTACTATTATTATTCTTTTAATAATTTTCGGTAAAATTAGATCTGGTTCAGGTGTTGAACATATAGATATTACCTTAGGTAATTTGCTTTTAGTTTTTATTTTGGGAGCTTTAGCTTCAATGACTATGATAGTACCTGGAATATCAGGATCTGCTTTGCTTATTGTTTTAGGTTTTTATACAGCTATTGTTTCTAATGTTGTTGGAAATATATTTGATTTCACTAATATTGCATATAATTTAGAAATTATTGTACCTTTTGCATTAGGGGCTGTGTTCGGTGTTATTTTAGTTAGCCGCTTGATTGAATATGTTTTAAAACATTATAATTCTCAAACTTATTACGCTATTTTAGGTTTTATTTTAGCCAGCGTTATAGCGATGTTTTTTGAAATAAGAGATCCATCTACTGCCTTAGAATTTACTAAGCAAACACCAATTTATCAAAATTTATTCCAATATTTAAGCGATAATTTACTTGTGGTAATAATAGGAATTATTACTTTTATTATAGGATTTATATCATCTAAACAGTTATCTAAAATAGAGCTAAAAAGGAGTAATAATAAATGAAAGATTTCAAGGAATTAGAAGAATATATTCTTAAAAACAGACATTATCTTCACAAACATCCAGAACTTGGATTTAATTGTGTTAATACCAATAAGTTTATTAAAGAACAATTGAATTTGTTAGGGATTAAATACCATGATTATGTAGGTAAATATTCAATTGTCGGTGTAATAGAAAATGGAATAGGACCTATTATTGGCCTAAGAGCTGATTTTGATGCTTTGCCAATTCAAGAAGAAACAAATTTAGAATTCAAATCAGTGAATAAAGGTGTAATGCATGCCTGCGGCCATGATACACATACAAGCATGTTGTTAGGTGTAGCTAAATACTTATCTGAAAACAAAGATAAGTGGCAGGGTACAGTTAAACTTATTTTTCAAGAAGCCGAAGAAGGGCCAAGCCCTGGAGGGGCTATAGGAATTGTTAAGAGTGGATTATTAGATGATGTTGAAGCTTTTTATGCATTTCATATTAGCACAGATGATGAAGCAGGATTATTTTTAATAAATAAAGGAGAAGCTTTAGCCGCAGCTGACACAATTAAAATAATATTTCATGGACTAGGAACACATGCTGCTTATCCTCATTTAGGAATTGATCCTATAATTATGCAAGCAGAGTTTATAACTGCGGTACAAACATTAGTTTCAAGAAAGAAAAACCCTATGGAAAAAGGAGTAATTACAATAGCAAAAGTTAAAGCTGGAACTACACATAATATAATTCCAGACACTGCTTGCCTTGAAGGTACTGTTAGAACATTTTTTGAAAGCACGAGAACAATGTTTGAAGAAGGTATTAAGCGTTTAGCTGAAAACATAGCTTCTTCACATGGAGGAAAAGCTGAAGTTAAGTATATAAGGGGTTATAATGCTTTAATAAATACAGAAAATGAAGCTTTAAACTTTATTGAAGCTGCTAAACCTGTATTTGGTAAAGAAAACATTAGAGTATTAAAAAATCCTTCAATGGGAGCAGAAGATTTTTCTTATTATGTAAATCTAAAAAAAGGTGCGATGGCTTGGCTTGGAGCGGGTTTTAAAGATAGATATAATTATCCGATTCATCATTCTAAAATGGAAGTAGATGAATCAGTGTTAATTAAAGGATGTCTTACATTAATAAATTTAGTCACAAGAATGGGAGAAAAGAATGTATTTAATTAAAAACGCAAACCTTATCAGTATGGCTGATATTAATTATGAAATTAAAGATATTTTAATTAAAAATAATAAAATATCTAAAATCGGGAAACTAAATGAAAAAGATTATCCTAATGCTAAAGTTATAGATGCTTTAGGAAACTATGTAACGCCCGGGCTTGTAGACCCACATTGCCATATTGGAATATTCGAAGAAGCAATTGGGTTTCAAGGAGCTGATGGCAATGAGGCAACTAGTCCAATTACTCCTGAACTAAGAGCTATAGATGCAATTAAACCTCAAGACACAGCTTTTAAGGATGCTCTTGAAGCTGGAGTAACTACAGTTTGTACAGGACCTGGTAGTGCAAACTTAATAGGAGGAACTTTTTGTATCTTAAAAACCTATGGAAAAACTATTGATGATTTGGTAGTAGTTGAAGAATCATCAATGAAAATGGCTTTAGGAGAAAATCCAAAAACAGTATATGCTAAAAGAACCCAAGCTCCATCTACAAGAATGGCTTCAGCGGCTTTAATAAGAGAATCTCTTATAAAGGCAAGAGAATATAAAGAAAAACTCGATGAATATAATCAAGGATTATCTAGAAACAAAGATGTAAAAAAACCCGAATATAACGCAAAATACCATTCTCTTGCAAGAGTGTTTGATAACTTACCAGTTAAAATACATGCTCACCAACAAGATGATATAGTAACGGCTATTAGGCTAATTGAAGAATTTGGTTTAGACGCAACTATTGAACACGCTACTGAAGGTCATTTAATAACTGATTATTTAAAAAAACATAAACAAAAAGTTATTATTGGTCCTACAATAGGATCAAAAACAAAATATGAGTTAAGAAATAAAACTTTTTCAGCTGGAAAGATTTTAAAAGAAGCTGGAATTGAGTTTGCTATAATGACTGATCATCCAGTAATTATGATTGATAATGCTTTAACTCAAGTTGGAATTTATGTAAGAGAAGGGCTAGATGAATTATCTGCGTTTAAAGCAGTTACAATTCAAGCTGCAAAGATGAATCACATAGAAGATAGAGTGGGTTCAATTGAAGTTGGAAAAGATGCAGATATTGTTATTTGGAATGGACATCCTTTGCATTATCTAACGAAGACAAAAGCTGTTTTCGTTAATGGAATTTTAGCCTACCAAAATAATGATAATTTGTAATTGCTTTTTACAATTAATTAGTATTTATTATTAATTTTAATAAAAATTACATAATTTAAGCTAATAATTAGTATCTTTTATGTGTTTTTTCTTATTTTTTTTCAAGAAGTTAGTTATACATTTGATTTTTATGGTAAAATAATCTAGAGGTGTTAGAATGATAAGGTTCTTATTTTTTGAAAAACCAACTTATCTTGATTGGCTAAATGACCATTATTGGTGGCCTGTTATTCTTTGCGTTCTTATTATCGCTATAGGATTTTATTTTATTTATTTTTATAAACCAAAACCAAAGAATTTACCAATGACAGAACAAGAGATTAATAATTTAATTGAACTATTTGGTGGTAAAGATAATATAAAAACCGTGAGTAAAGAAGGGGCGCGTTATACTTTTAATCTTGTTAAAGTTGAAGCTTGTAATTTGGAAAGCATTAAAAAGCTTGGAGCTACAGGAGTCTTTATATCTGGTTCCAATGTAAAATTGATATTTCCTTTTAATGCAGATGTATTAATCAAAATATTTAAATAATTAAATGGAGGGGTTGTATTATGATTGTTGGTAAGTATAAAATCACTTATGAAAACGGGTTAAATGCAAGACCTGCTACTAAACTTGTCTCAAAAGCAAACAGTTTTCAATCTGAAATGATTTTAGAAGCTAATGATATAAAAGTTAATCTAAAATCAATTATGGGGGTTATGTCCTTAGGAATCTCTGCAAATAAAAATATCAAAATAGTTTTTAATGGCAAAGATGAAGAAGAGGCATATAAGGCAATCTCTAGGGTTATCAATGATATCAATGAGATGAAATGAAATAATATTTAAAAGTAAAATAATTATATTTCACTATTTTTTATAGTGCAATATAATTTTTTTCTTGTTTGGATGTGGTGAATTTGAGAGATAAACAGCATAAAATACAAATATTCAAATTTGGAATGTATGGTTTCTTAAAGAATTTGCGTTTTTATGAACCATACCTTTTATATTATTTTACTATTATTTCTGGGCTTTCTTTATTTCAAGTAGGTATTCTATATTCAATTAGAGAAATTATAATTTACCTTATTGAAATACCATCAGGAGTAATTGCGGATAGATATGGAAAAAAACTTGAACTTGTTTTTTGTTTTATGTTTTATATTCTATCTTTTTCAATATTTTTCCTCGCAACTCAATTTTATTTATTTGTTATAGGAATGATATTGTTTGGCTTAGGGGAAGCTTTTCGTTCAGGTACCCATAAAGCAATGATTATGCAGTATTTAGATATGCATGAAATAAAAGACTCTAAAACTAAGGTTTATGGTGGAACTAGGTCTATGTCTATGTTAGGATCTATGACCATGAGTTTAATTTCTATTGTTTTTGTTATTTGGTTACCAGAGGTTAGATATTTATTCCTAATATCAATTATTCCCTATGCTTTGGATTTGATGTTAATAGTAAGCTATCCTAAATATTTGAATTACGCTGAATCAAAGAAATTTATTTTTAAAGAATTTATTCAAGAAAATATTCGTTCAATCAAATATTCTTTTCAAAACCGCTCAGTTAGAAAACTACTCTTTGAAGCTTCTACTTACCAATCAAGTTTTAAAAGTATAAAAGATTATATCCAACCAATTATTTTAACTATGTCAATGACTGTTATTTTATTTAGTAAATTTACTTTAGATGAAAATCTTAAAATATATATTGGAATAATTTATGCTTTTATATATTTGGTAAGCAGTTTTGCCTCTAGAAACGCATATAAAGTAGTTGAAAAATATAATACTAGAAAAGTACTTACAGAAACTTGGTTATTAACTGGAATTATTATGATTATCTTAGCTTTTTTCTTAAATAGTATTTTTGTAGTATTTGTTATCTTTGTATTATTATATATATTCTTAAATATAAGAAGACCACTTATGGTTGAATTAGTAGGTAATGCAAGTGAACCTTCAAGAAGAGCTAGTGTTTTAAGCATTGAATCACAGATGACTTCACTTTTAACTGCTATTGCGGCTCCAATAATAGGATTTATCGCAGACCACAGTATGAGATTATTGTTTATTATTGTAGGAATTATAATGATGATGTTTTATGTTTATAATTTATTCTTTTCAATACATAAAAAACAACCTAAAACAAGCTAGAAAAAAGCCGGATAAAAAATATCCGGCTTTTTATTTGCGTCCAAGACCAATTTTGCGTTTGCATTTTCGCATTTTTTTAAATGCGTATTCTTGTGCTATATCTCTACCTTTATCTAAAATGTTTTGAAGTTCTTTAGATTTAATAATTCTCCGATATTCTTCTTGAATTGGAATTAATATATCACATATTAATTGTCCTAAATCTTCTTTGAATTGTTTGTAAGAAGAGTCTTTATAAATAGACACAACTTCATCAATAGAAATATCCTTACAACTAGCATAGATAGTTATAAGATTAGCTAAACCTTTTTGATTAATTGGATCGTATTGAATTTTAGCTAAAGAATCAGTTACAGCTGATTTAATTTTTCTTTTAATAGTTGCTTCATCATCAAACATGGTAATATAACCTTTTTCGTTATTGTTTGATTTAGACATTTTTTTACTTGGATCTTGTAAATCCATAATTCTCGATCCAACTTCTGGAATAATAGGTTCTGGAACAGTGAAAAAATCTCCATAATAATTGTTGAAACGATTAGCTATGGTTCTCGTTAATTCTAAATGTTGTTTTTGATCTTCCCCTACAGGTACATAGTCAGCATCATATAATAAAATATCCGCAGCCATTAATGCAGGATATGTAAACAAAGAAGCAGTAATAGAAGTTTCTTGTTTGGCTATTTTATCTTTATACTGTGTCATTCTTTCTAATTCGCCCATATAAACATTGGATTGTAAAATATATCCAAGTTCCACATGTTCTTTTATTTCTGATTGAATGAATAAAACAGTTCTCTCACGACTTAATCCAGATGCTAAATACATAGCTGCTATATCTAAAGATCTCTTTCTTAATTCATGCGGAACTTGCCTAGTAGTTATCGCATGCATATCTGCAATAAACAAGTAAAATTCGCAGTCACTCATCTTTTCTTGTAATTTAACGAATTGTTTTATCGCTCCTAAATAATTTCCTAATGTAAGTGTTCCTGTTGGTTTTATACCTGATAATATTCGTTTCATAATTAAACTTCCTCCTAATAAAAAAATCGCCCTTGTAAAAGGACGATTTAACGCGGTACCACCTTAATTCTAGATTTAAATCTAGCACTTAATCCCTTAACGCGGGAAACGAATGTGATTAGCATTACTCCATGGTCCATTCATATAACCAGTTATAAGAATTCACACCTAACATTCTCTCTCTAAAATAACTAAATTATATTACTATTCCACTTCAACGTTTTTGATTAATAAAATTATATCATGATTTTAAAACTACTTCAAGTTCATCCACTAATTCATTAATTCTATTAATAACAGCTAAGAAAGTTTCTTCAGTTGTTAAATCAACTCCAGCTGCCTCTAATTGTTTAACAGGATAATCAGAGCCACCAGATTTTAACAATCCTAAATAATTATCAAAAGCATTTTCTACATTGTTTTTAACATTTTCATAAAGTTTCAATGAAGCTGCGAAACTTGTAGCGTATTGATAAACATAGAATGGAGTGTAGAATAAATGAGGGATATATGCCCAAACAAATTCTTTAACTTCTTCCTTTTTAATATCTAAACCATAGAATTCTTCATAGAGATCTATCATAATATTAGATAATATATCAGCTGTTATTGGTTGATTGTTTTCTACTAATCTATGAGCTTCAAGTTCATAGATTGCGAACAAAGTTTGACGATAATAAGTAGCTACTATATCATCTATTGCTCTTTGTAATAACATTATTTTTTCTTCTTTTGTAGTGTCACTTTCTTTAATGATATAATCAAGCAGGTTATGTTCATTGAAAGTAGAAGCTACTTCAGCTACGAAGATAGTGTAGTTTTGTAAAGAAGTAGGTTGATTTTCACTTGCATACATTGAATGCATTGAATGCCCTGCTTCATGAGCTACAGTAAATACATCAGACAATGTTTTAGAATAGTTTAATAAGATAAATGGATGTTGGTTTGGCATTGAACTTGAATAAGCGCCAGTTCTTTTTCCTGGCTGTTCATATACATCTACGAATCCTTCTCTTAAAACTTCTTTTGCTTTATCTTGAAAATCTTTTGGGAAACGAGAGATAGAATTAAAAAATAATTTTTTTGCATCTTCAAATTCATATTCAGGGGTTTCTTTTGCGAGTTGTAAAAAGCGATCATAGGTATGAGTTTCAGATAAACCTAAATACTCTTTTCTAATATCTAAATAACGCTTTATAGCTTCTGTATTTTTTCTTGTCACATTAATCAATGAATGATACACTTCTTCAGGAATAGCATTATTAAATAAATAAGATTCGAGTGAAGATTTATAATTTCTAGCTTTCATATTAGCAAAATCAGAATCAAGTACTGTTTTATAAATACTAGCGTAAGTATTTTTATGTGTTTTATAATAAGAAAAAACAGCCTCGAAAATATTTTTCCTATCTTCTTCAGATTTAGAATTTTGAATGTAAGAACGATAATTTGAAGAAGTAATTGTGACTATCTCACCATTATCTAACATTACATCACTTGATTCTATATCCGCAACTGAAAGAGAAGAGTATAAACTTCTACCTGCATTTAATAATTGTGAGAAATTAGCCATTAAAGCTTCATTGGAATCATCTAAAATATGTTCTTGTCTGCGGAATAATTTTTCCATCGCAAATCTAAATTCTTCAAGAGATTTATCTTTGTTTATAAAACTCATAACTTTTTCTTTGCCTAAAGCAATCAATTCTGGTTCTTCAAATGAAGTTGCAACTTGTAACTTAGAAAAAGCAATTTGAACTTTTTGCAATCTAGCTGAATTACTAGAATTCTTTTTGTCTAAATCAGATAACAATGAAGCATATTGATACACTTTTAATCCGATATTTTGAATTTCATTTTGTAATTTAAAATATTTTTGAAATGAATTAAAATTACTAAGCTTACCTTTAAAAGAAGCTAACTCATCAATAATTTCAATTGTTCTATTATAACCATCTTCCCAAGCCTTTAAAGATGGAAATAAATATGTTAAATCCCATTTCATAATTAGGCCTCCTTAATATTTATACTTATTATATCATTATTCATAAAAAAATGGTGTGTAATTTACCTACAATATGTTATAATATTTAAAGAAAGTGAGGAATATTATGATAACACTTTACACAAGTTCTAGCTGTTCTTCTTGTAGGAAGGCTAAAAGGTGGTTTGAAAGTTATAATATTGAATATAGAGAAAAAAATATAATAGGTATTAAACTAACAAGAAAAGATATAATAAATATGCTAAAATATTCAGAAAATGGATTTGAAGATATAATATCAACTAGATCAAAAGTATTTAAGGAAAGCAATTTAAATCCAGAAGAAATGAAATTTTCTGAATTAGCTGAATTTATCATTGATAACCCTACAATATTAAAAAGGCCAATTATTATAAATGATCAAATTATGCAAACAGGATATAACGAAGATGAAATAAGAGCTTTCATTCCACGAGAATTCCGTAAATTTATTAATTGTGAAGGTTGTGAACAAAACACTCCTGAACGAGAAAGAGAATACAAAAGAAGTCTAGAAAAAGCTTTAAAAAGCATAAAGTAAGAGCAGGAAACTGCTTTTTTCTTTCGTTTTAAAAAAAATACGAAGTGAAAACGTTTTTAGTAGCGCAAAGTTATTTGAAAAAAAAGCTTTTTTCGTGTAGAATAGGTTTGGTAAAAACAAAAATAGGAGGATATATATATGGCAGTTAAAGTCGCAATCAATGGATTCGGAAGAATCGGACGCTTAGCATTTAGATTTATGTTTGGTAATAAAGATTTTGAAGTTGTAGCTATTAATGATTTAACAGACGCTGAACAATTAGCTTATTTGTTAAAATATGATAGTTCTCAAGGTAGATATGGAAAAGAAGTATCTTTTGAAGGATCTGATTTAGTAGTGGAAGGAACTAAGGTTCCTGTTTACTCTGAAAGAAACCCAGAAGATTTACCTTGGAAAGAATTTGGTGTAGATGTTGTTTTAGAATGTACTGGTGTATTCACAACACTTGAAGGTGCTTCTAAACATATTAAAGCTGGAGCTAGAAAAGTAGTTATTTCAGCCCCTGCAAAAGGAGATATTCCTACGATTGTATATGGAGTTAATGAAGACGTACTAACTGGAAAAGAAACAGTTATCAGCGCAGCTTCATGTACTACTAACTGTTTAGCTCCAATTACAAAAATTTTAGATGATAACTTTGGTATTGAAAAAGGATTTATGACTACAGTACATGCATATACAAATGATCAAGCAACACTTGATATACCTCATAAAAAAGGTATTAAAGCTAGAAGAGGTAGATCCGCAGCCGCAAACATTGTACCTACATCAACAGGTGCAGCTAAAGCTATTGGATTAGTTTTACCACATTTAAATGGTAAATTAGATGGTATGGCATTACGTGTTCCAGTAATTACAGGAGCCATAGTTGATTTGGTTGTAGAACTTAAGAAAAATGTTACTGTTGAAGAAATCAATAAAGCAGTATTTGATGCTCAATCAGATACTGTAGGATATACAGAAGATCCTATCGTTTCAACTGATGTTATTGGAATGAGCTATGGATCATTATTTGATGCACTATCTACTAAAGTTATTGAAGTAGAAGGAAAACAAATAGTAAAAGTTATTAGTTGGTACGATAACGAAGCTTCATTTACTAATCAAATGATTCGTGTATTAAAACATTTTGCAGAATTGTTATAATTATTAAAAGCATCGAAAGATGCTTTTTACATTTAAGGTGGACATATGAATTGGATATATGATTTACTAGATAAAATAAAGACATTAGTTATAGATAATATTTGGATAGCTCCATTTTTTAGTTTTCTATTACCATTTATAGAAGCTATAATTCCAAGTTTGCCACTTACCGCGATAATTAGTTTAAATATCACAGTAATGGCTATAGCTTTTGGAGTGGTTCCAGGAACCATTTTAACTGTAATTTTATCTGCTTTGGGCTCTTTTTTAGGAATGTTACTTATCTTTTATATTATCCGCAAAACTATCAGCCAGAGATTTATAAAAAAAGTAGAAGAAAGTGAACACGGAAAGTGGTTTATAGATATAGTCGAAACAGGAAACACTGGGCTTATGCTTTTAATTATGTCTAATCCTTTATTGCCTAGTTCAATTCTTAACTATGCAATTTCTCTTACCAATATAAAGGTTAGAAAATATATATTTCTAACCTTAACATCGAGAATAATAATAATTTTATTTCTAGTTTTTCTAGGATCAATATTCGATATTCAATCAAAACCTATTAATGTTTTATGGGTAATGTTAGTATATTCAATCATTATTTTTATTTATGGAATAGTGATAAAATATCGTAAAAAAAATAAAATAAGCAGGAAGAATCAAGAATGAAATTGATTCTTCCTGTTTTAAAATAAAAACTTTAAAATACAACTCTTATTAGCGAAAATAAATAAATAAGTTACATTTCAATTTTTAATGCCTTGTGCTATAATATTAAATTAGAGGTGATAAGCATGAAACAAACTGAATATAAGATTCGCAGAGACTCATTTTTCCAACAAATGGATGAAAACTCATTTGCCTTGTTTTCATCTGGAAAAGCACCATTTAAATTAAAGGATCAGGTTTATCCTTTCGCAGTAAATAGAAATTTTTATTATCTAACGGGATTGATGCGTGAAAATTTCATCCTGTTGTTATTGAGAGATAAATTATCATTTTATGCATTTTTATTCATTGAAGAACCAAGTGAATACGCTACTAAATGGCTTGGAAGTCGCATGACAAAAGAAGAGGCTAGTAAAATATCAGGTATTAGAGTAGAATCTATAATGTATTTAAGAGAATTCGATGAATTTATCGCAAAGAGAATCTTAATAGACACAAGAAGTGCAGTAGCCTCAATGCCTAATAAATTATATCTAGATTTATCTAAAGAACATGTAATGAAAAAACCTTTTGGACTAATTTCTTTCCAAACTATTGTAGATGTTTATCCTGAACTTCAAATCTTAGATGCTTCAACTATTATCGATAATCTACGCCGTATAAAATCAACTTATGAAATCGATGAAATAAAGAAAGCTATTCACTATACTAATAAAGGAATTCAAGCTTTAATGAAAAATGTTAAAGCGGGAATGAACGAGGGACAATTAGAAGCTTTATTTGAATATACAATCAAAGTAGAAGGTTCAAAAGGAACATCTTTTAACACAATTAGCGCAAGTGGAAAAAACGCTACTGTTTTACACTATGAAGATAATAATTGTGTAATTAAAAACAACACTCTAGTTTTAACTGATCTTGGAGCTTTATCAAACAATTACGCCGCTGATATAACGAGAACTTATCCAGCTAATGGAGTTTTCACAAATCGGCAAAAACAGTTTTATCAATTAGTTTTAGATGTCAACAAAACAATCATAGATATGATAAAACCAGGTGTTTATATTAGCGACCTTAATAAAAAAGCGACTAATTTATTGGCTGAAGGAATGAAAAAACTAGGTAAAATTACAAATTCTCAGGATATAATAAAATACTATTATCACAGTGTTAGTCATTATTTAGGATTGGATGTTCATGATGTAGGAACTTATAATTTACCACTAGAACCAGGAGTGGTTTTAACAGTTGAACCTGGAATATATGTAGGCGATGAAGCTATTGGAATTAGAATAGAAGATGATATTTTAGTCACTGAAACAGGATATATTAATTTAAGCGAAGAAATAATAAAAGAAATCGAAGATATAGAACTTTTTATGAAGAAGTGATAAGATGAGTTATATCGATGGAAGTATCAATCGCTATCTATTTTATAACGAGGATAATTCATATTCTGTTATTAAAATAAAAATAATTGATACTGATGAAATTGAATTAACCCATTATGAACCCACAATAGTTGTTTGTGGGTTTTTTCCTAAGTTAGATAAATTTACAAACTATCGTTTTTACGGAAATCTTACAAATCATAATAAATATGGTGTTCAATATAACGCTACATCATTTGAGCGTATTATGGACAATACATATTCAGGATTAATAGATTATCTATCAAGTGATTTATTCAAAGGTATTGGAAGAAAAACAGCCACGAGAATTGTTGATAAACTTGGATTAGACGCCTTAGATTTAATAGCTAAAAACAAACATGTATTAGATGATATTCCGAGGTTAAGAAAAGATTTAAGAGATGATTTACATGATATAATTATTGAGAACCGCGAAATGGAAAAAACATTAGTTTGGCTATATGGTTTTGATATATCACCGAAGATGGCACTTAGAATTTACAATACTTATGGTAATCTTACAATAGATACAGTTAAAAACAATCCCTATGTTTTAATGGATGATGTAGAAGGAATAGGTTTTAGAAGAGCTGATGATATAGGAATTAAAATAGGCTTTAAATATGATTCTCCTTTAAGAATACAAGCAGTGATATATTTTTTAATGAATGAATATATGAATAAATATGGAGATACATTTTTAGTAAAAGATCAGTTAATTGATTACACTAAAAAATATCTTGATAATAATGAGTTTCAAATCGACGTTTCCTTAGTAACTAATCAATTAGACAGTTTAATTAACGCAAATAAAATAATTCAAAAAGATGATATATTAAGCTTGAGATTCCTATATAAAGCCGAAGAGTTTTTAGCGAAAAAATTATTAAGCTTAAATAACGAAATAGATTTACAAGGAACGGATTTATCTTTATATATAGATAAATTTGAATCGATTAATAATATAACTTATACTTCAAAACAAAGAGAGGCTATAAAAAAAGCTTTAAGCAATCAACTAGTTATTATTACAGGAGGACCTGGAACCGGTAAAACAACCGTTATTAAAGGTATTGTGGATATCTATAATATGATTCATGGTTATATTGATATGGAAGAAGATATCGCTTTAGCTGCACCTACAGGTAAAGCGGCTAAGAGATTATCTTTAGCCACGAATTTAGAAGCTAAAACAGTACATAAATTATTACAATATGATTTTTTAGGTATCTATAATAAGAATGAAACAGAACCTTTAACTGAGAAATTAATTATAATTGATGAAGTATCTATGATGGATTCTTTATTAGCTAAAAGGTTATTTATGGCGATTACAGATAACACTCAGATTATCTTAGTAGGGGATTCAAATCAGTTACCATCAGTAGGACCAGGAGATGTGTTAAGAGATATAATTCAATCAAGACTATTTAATGTTATTGAATTAGATATTATTCACCGTCAAGCTGAAAATTCTAATATTATTTCCCTAGCATATGATGTTTTAAACCAAGAAATAAACAGTGATATCTTCAATCATTTTCCAGATAGAGATTTTTTGCGAGTTAATGAAAGATTTGTATCTAATAAAATTCTTTCTGAAATTAAATTGTTAATGAATAAGGGATATAGTTTATTAGAAGATATTCAAGTATTAATTCCAGTTTATAAAGGAATAAACGGAATTAATCGGATTAATGATTTAATTCAAAAAACATTTAACGAAAAAAACAAAAATTTCAATATTTCATACAAAGACAAAACATTTTATTATAATGATAAAGTAATGCAACTGGTTAACCAGCCAGAAGATAATGTTATGAATGGAGACCAAGGAGTTGTTAGTGGTATTACAGAAGATGATGAATTATTGGTTAATTTTTCTGGTAATGTAGTTAAATACAGTTTAAAAGAATTAGATAATTTAACACTTGCTTATGCTATATCAATCCATAAATCACAAGGTTCTGAATATAAATGTATTATCTTACCATTAGTAAAATCATATACTATTATGTTAAAGAAAAAACTTTTATATACGGCTATAACTAGAGCTAAAGAGAAACTTATAATGTTAGGAGATTTTGAAGCTTATAGACGCGGAGTTTTAGGTGTAGATACTCCAAGAAACACCTTATTACAAGAATTTTTAAAAGAAGAAATTAGTCAAAATAATGATAATGAATTAACAATTGAAGATTTTTTATAGGGCGAGGGAATTCATTTGCAAATAATGGCAAAATATTGTATAATTGTCAAGTAATAAATCGAAGACGAAGACTAGTAGTAATACAAACTTTTTTAGAGAGTTTGGACGTGGTGAAACCAGATATTGTTAGTATTATGAAGCTCCTTCTGAGTGATGTAAAAAACATTCGTATACTCGCGTTAAGAGTTTAAGCGCTAGCAATGCTAGAAGTAAGGTGGTACCACGGTTATTTTCGTCCTTTATATAGGGGCGATTTTCTTATTTTTAGGAGGAACATAAATGAAATATCTTACAGGTAACGAAATACGTAAAATATGGTTAAATTTTTTTAAGGAAAAAGCTCACCAAGTTGAAGAAGGAGCCTCATTAATACCTAATGATGATCCTACTTTGTTATGGATGAACTCTGGTGTAGCTGCTTTAAAAAAATATTTTGATGGAAGGATAGTTCCAAAAAATCCAAGAATTGTCAATGTTCAAAAATGTATTAGGACAAACGATATCGAAAATGTAGGGCATACCGCAAGACACCATACATTTTTTGAAATGATGGGAAACTTTTCAATAGGTGATTATTTTAGAAATGAAGCTTTAGAATATGCATATGAATTATTAACTAGTGAAAAGTACTTTGGCTTTGATATAAATAAGCTTTATTTTACAGTATACCCTGAAGATTCAGAAACATATAATAAATGGATAGAACTTGGAATACCTGAATCTCACATTTTAAAAACAGATGACCAAAATTTCTGGGAAATAGGTGAAGGTCCTTGTGGTCCTTGTACAGAAGTATTCTTCGATAGAGGGCCTGAATTCGGAGATTTTGATATAGATACTATTAGAAAAGATATTGAAAATGATCGCTATGTAGAACTCTGGAACATAGTTTTTTCACAGTATAACGCAACTAAGGGGTTAAAGAGAGCTGATTATCCAGAACTACCTAGTAAAAACATTGATACAGGTGCTGGTTTTGAACGCTTTGCATCAGTTATTCAAGGTGCAAAAACAAACTTTGAGACTGATTTATTTATGCCAATTATAAAGAAAATAGAAGAGATATCTAATATCAGTTATGAAGGTCAAATAGAATTTAAAATTATCGCAGACCATATTCGTACTGTAACCATGGCTTTAGCTGATGGAGCTATGATGAGCAATGAAGGAAGAGGATATGTTTTAAGAAGATTATTGAGAAGAGCGATTAAGCATGGAAAACAATTAAAAATTAACCGTCCATTTTTAACTGAATTAGTGGATGAAGTAATTGATATAATGAAGGATTTTTATCCATATGTTGTTAAAAAAGAGAAAATCATTAAAAAGATAATTACAGCTGAAGAAAATAAGTTTTTAGAAACATTGCTTTCTGGAGAAAAAAAGTTATTTGAAATTGTTAAAAACACTAAGAATAAAGAGCTTTCTGGTAAAGATGCCTTTATTTTGTATGATACATTTGGCTTCCCTTTAGAACTAACAATGGAATATGCAAATGAAGTTGGACTTGAAGTAGATAAAGCTGGCTTTGAAGAAGAAATGGAAAAACAAAAAGAAAGAGCTAGAAAAGCTAGAAGTGATATTCAATCAATGACTTCACAAAATCAAGAATACCTTGATTTTCATAAAAAAAGTGAGTTTGTTGGGTATGACCTATTAGAAGTAAAAACAAAGATAATTAAAGTTTTCTCTGAAGGAATAGTTTTAAGTGAAACACCGTTTTACGCTACTTCAGGTGGCCAAGCAGCTGATACTGGAATTATTTTTAACGATGATTTTACACTTCACGTTATAGATGTTGAAAAACTTCCTAATGGACAGTTCTTGCATCATATCAAAGAAGAAATATTTACTGAACTTGAATCAGAAATAGTTATAGCTAAAGTAGATGAAGCGAAAAGGCATTTAACTGAATATAATCATTCCGCAACTCATCTTATGTTCTATGCTTTGCGTTATGTTTTAGGAGACCATGTTTCCCAACAAGGATCTTTTGTTAATCACGAAGGCTTACGCTTTGATTTCAATCATTTCCAATCTATATCTGATGAAGAGATTCTTAAAGTTGAACAGATGGTAAAAGATATGGTTAAGACTTCTTACCAAACAAAAACAAAGGTAGTAACTGTTTCAGAAGCTAAGAAAATGGGTGCTATAGCTGAATTTGGTGAAAAATATGAAGACTTAGTTAGAATGGTAGATTTAAAATATACCTTAGATCTTTGCGGAGGAACACATGTTAAAAATATTAAAGATATCCAAGACTTTGCAATTAAAAGTATTTCTTCTATTGGCTCAGGAATTTATCGTATAGAGGCAGTTACTAATGAAGCCGTTTCTTCTTTAAGCGATTCATTAATAGGAATAAATACTGATTTAGCACATTTATTAGAAAAGGCTGATAAGATATTATTGCAAGCAAAAAAAGATGATATTCCTTTAAACTTTGAATTTAAAACTGATATTGAAAAATTAGGAAGCTATCAAGATGTTTTAAACAAACGTAAATTATTACATCTTGCACAATCAAAAGTAAAACAGTTAGAAAAAGAATATAATAAGGCTAAAGATAAATTAGCTTTAAATTCTATACCAGATTTTAGTGAATTTACCTATGGAAATAAAATAATAGCTAAGGTAAGTGGAATAGTAGGAAATCCTTTAAAACAATTAGCTGATGATTTAGTAACTAAATTTGAAGATGGATTTGTTCTTCTAGCTTCTGTTTTACCTAATAAAGTTTTGTTTATAGCTAAATCCAATGATCCTTTAATCAACGCTGGAAAAATTGTTAAAGAGGCAGCTATAGTTTGCGGAGGATCAGGCGGAGGACGCCCTGATTTCGCTCAAGCTGGTGGAAAAAACCCAGAAAAAGTAGATGAAGCTTTAGAACATATTAAGGAAATGCTTTTATGAGAGTAATTGGATTAGATTTAGGCGATAAAACACTTGGAATTGCGACCAGTGATACTAGTCAAACAATCGCAAGTGCATACGAAACCATTCGTTTTCAAAATAATGATTTTGAAAATGCTCTAGACAAATTAAAAGAAGTTGTTTTAGAGTTAAACCCTGAAAAAATAATTTTAGGATTACCTAAAAATATGGATGGTTCAATTGGGTTTCAAGCACAAAAAGTATTAGATTTTAAAACTAAAATTGAAGAAGAAATAAAAATAGAAGTAGTGTTAATTGATGAAAGATTAACTTCAAAAATGGCTGATAGCTTAATGATTAATGCTAGTTTAAGTCGAAAAAAAAGAAAATCTAAAATTGATAAAGTAGCCGCTACTTTAATATTACAAAGTTATTTAGATAGGAGATATTAATAATGGAAGAAGAAACATTAATTGTAGTAGATGAATTAGGAAATGAATTAGAAGCAGTAATAATTATGACATTTGAATCTGAAGAATTTGGTAAAAACTATGTTGTTTACCGATTAAAAGATGATGAAACTGGTGAATATTTCGCAGCTAGTTTTGATCCAGAAGATGGTCAAGAAGGAAAATTAAGTCAAATAGAAACCGATGAAGAATGGGATTTTGTAGAAGAAGTACTTGAAAGCTTTTTAGAAGATCAAGAAGAAAAGGAAAATGATATCGATTTAGATGTATGATTATCAAAACGATATCTATCCCATTGAACCAACACCAGTAATTAAAGAAATATTAGATGAAGCTCACAAGCTGAATACACCTATTGTACAATTTGAGTCGATTAATCTTATGATAAAATATATAAAAATATATAAGATAAAACGCATATTAGAAATTGGTTCCGCAATAGGGTATAGCGCTATTATGTTGGCTTCATATACTGACGTAAAAATTATTACAATTGAACGCGATGAACAAAGCTTTTTACGTGCAGTTAAAAACGTAAAAAAAGCTAAATTAGAATCTAAGATTAAAGTAATACATAGTGATGCTTTAATTTATGAACCAGAGGAAGATTATAAGTGTGATCTTCTGTTTATTGATGCCGCAAAGGCTTCATACATTAGATTTTTTGATCGTTTTAGTCCCTATGTTAAGATAGGGGGAATGATTATTACTGATAATGTATTGTTTCATGGGTTAGTAGAACGTCCCGATAGAATTAAATCTAAACGAATAAAACAATTAGTTAGAAAAATAACAGCTTACAATAAGTATATTTTAAGTTTGGATAATTATGAAAGCTATCTTTATCATATTGGAGATGGTTTATTGATTTCTTATAAAAAAAGGTGAAACAATGAATATTGTGGCTAGATTAAAAGATGTTTTAGAAATAGAAAAATTAAGTCAATTAAAAGTTGATATTATTTTGCTCGACACTTTTTTCTCTGTAAGAGTGTTAAAACGCTTTGATTTAAAAGAAATAGAAGAAATAGTTTTAACTTGTAAAAACTATAATATTAAGACATATATATCTATTAATAAAATGATTCATGAAGAAGATTTAAAATCTTTGAAATTATTTTTAGAAGAGCTAAAAACATTAGATATTGATGGAATCGTAATCGGAGATTTAACTGTTTATGTTCAAGCCAAACAAATACATCTTGAATCTAAGATAATCTATCAACCAGGAACGATGAACACAGAAACTTATTCTGTTGAATATTTTGAAAAACATCCCATTAAAGGAGTTACTCTTTCAAGAGAAATTACTTTAGATGAAATCAAGAAGATATTATTGTATGAAACAAAATTAGAATTATCTATTATTGGTCACGGATATTTGGATATGTTTTACTCTAAGAGAAAGCTATTAACTAATTATTTTAAATATAAAAATATTAGTGGTAAGAAAATAATCGACAATTATAATTATCGATTAAATGAAGAAATTAGACCAAACGATTTTTATCCCATATTAGAAGATAATTATGGGACCCATATTTTTCGCTCTCATAAATTAATTTCTTATAATGAAATCCAAATAATTAAGTCAAAAATTACTGATTTTTACATAGAGAGATTATTTATGGAAGACGAAGAGTATTTTGATTCAATTAAGTTATATAATGGGAGTATAGGTATAGATAGCTTTTTAAATATATATAATAATTACGACTCAGGTTTTTATTATAAACCAACACAAATGGTAAAGGTGAACTCCAATGAAAGTTGAATTATTAGCTCCTGCAGGTAACTTAGAAAAAGCAAAAATAGCTTTATTATATGGAGCTGATGCAGTTTATGTTGGGGGACTTCGTTTTTCTTTGCGAGTGAGAGCTTCTAATTTCACTTTAGATATGTTAAATGAATTAGTATTGTTCGCTCATGAAAGAAATAAATTAGTTTATGTGACGATGAATATCGTTACACATGACTCGGATTTAGAAGGTCTAGATGAATATTTACTTAGCTTAGATAAAATAGGAATAGATGCAATTATTTCTACTAGTTTTGCGATAATTGAACGCGCAAAGCTTCTAACAAATTTAGAAATTCACCTATCAACTCAGTTTTCAGTTTCAAATTCTTTATTAGCTGATTATTTTTATAATGAAGGTGTTAAACGAGTAGTTTTAGCTAGAGAATTATCTTTATCTGAAATTAAAGAAATTAAAGAACATACCAAGACAGAATTAGAAGTTTTCATCCATGGAGGCATGTGTGTATCGTATTCTGGTCGATGTACTCTATCTAATTATATGGTTGGAAGAGATGCTAATAGAGGCGGATGCGCTCATAGTTGTAGGTGGTTGTATGACCTGTTTGATGGTCAAGAAAAAATATCCAGAGAACACGATTTTCAAATGTCTTCTAAAGATTTAGAAATACTAGAATATATACCTGATTTAATAGATTTAGGAGTGTCTTCCTTAAAGATAGAAGGAAGGATGAAATCAATACATTATGTAGCTACAGTTGTACTTGCATATCGCATGTTAATTGATGATTATTATAATAATTGTCTCAAGGATTTAAGCTATTACAGAGCAGAAATAAAAAAAGCAGAAAACAGATTAACATCTATTGGATTTCTTGCGGGAGAACCAACTATCGCTGAACAACTATATAATTATAGAAGCGAAAAACCTACACAAGAATTCATAGGGATTGTGAAGGGGTATGATTCTTCAAAAAAA